>RFYK01000042.1 GCA_009925585.1 Betaproteobacteria bacterium
GGTGTGGCCCAGCTGCTGCCTCGCAACACCTGTTGGCCGACCATGAATTTGCCGTTGTACTCGCGCACGGCGCCCGTGGCGGGCACAAACCCTGGGTAGGGTTCATAAGCGGATCGGGTCCATTGCCAAACGTGACCATGCAAGCCGTGCATGTCATGGGTGTCCGACAGTCGGGCGGCCACTTCCCATTCAAACTCGGTGGGCAAGCGCGCACCCGCCCATTGCGCGTAGGCAGCTGCTTCGTAAAAACTCAGGTTGGCCACCGGGGCTTGCGCATCGAGGGGTTTTACACCGTTGAGTCCAAACACTTGCCATTGCCCAGACGGTGCGCGCGGGTCGTCAGGGGCGAGCCAATACATCGGACATTGCCAACCGTTTTGCAACACCTGCGCGCGTCCTTCGGACAACCACAGGTCTGCGTTGGCATAGCCACCGTCATGGATGAACGCCAAGTAGTCGCCACAGCTGACCAAACGGTTGGCGATCTGAAAGCCTTGCACAAACCGCTGGTGAGCCGGGCTTTCGTTGTCAAACGCAAATCCTGTTGCATCAACGGCTCGGCCCAATGTGCGCAAGCCTTCATCGAAAGACAGCCATTGCAGCTCTTTTTGGACTACAGCACCCGCTTGGAAAGAACCATCGTAGGCGGGCAAGAGGGGATGACAAGACAGCAAATGCAGTGCATCGGTGAGCAACAGTTCTTGGTGTTGTTGCTCGTGGTTAAGTCCGAGTTCGATCAAGGCCACCGCTTCGCCAGACAGTTTGCTTTCATTCAAAAGCAATTGCTGCATGGCCGCATTCACGTGCTCGCGAAATGCCATCACATGCGAGAGAGTAGGGCGAGTCAACAAGCCGCGTTGTGGGCGCGGGTGGCGCGGCCCCAAGGCTTCGTAATAGGAATTGAACAGGTAAGCGAATGACGCATCGAACACCTGATAGCCTGACAAAAAAGGCAGCAGCACCAGGTTTTCAAAAAACCAGCTGGTGTGCGCCAAATGCCATTTGGTCGGGCTGGTGTCTGGCATGGATTGCACACACTGGTCCTCGGCGCTGAGCGGCGCAGCGAGTTGCAAAGTGTGTTGACGGACAGCGGCGTAGCGGGCAGATAAAGAATTCAAAGACATTCAGCCCATCTTATGCGTCAGTTGGTTTTCTTCAATTCACCTGAATCGATCAGGGCTTTCACATCTTTGGCGCCACCGATAAACACTTGATTGACAAACACCATCGGAAACGTGGGCCAGCCGGTCCACATCTTCAAGGCATTGCGACGACGCCATTGGCTGAGGTAGCTGCCGTATTCCAGGTAATGCACCTCAAAACCCGCATCGGCCAAGGCTTTGCGCGCTTTGGTGACCATGGGGTTTTGCGCCATGCCGACCACGACCACCGCGTGTTGCTGCACCGCTTGTTGCACTTCAGTGACGATGTCTTGCTGGTGCTGGGCGATGGTGTCGCGAACGGCGGGGTGTATGTGGTCGGTGGCGAGGACGGGGCGGTTCATGGGGTGATGCAAAGTGGGGGAAAGGGGAGTCTACGCTTTACTTTTCAGGGCCTGATAAATTTTGATAAACAAGCACCCGTAACAGATGGTGCTCCTCAAATTTGGCAGCTTCTGGTGTTTGTTGGCACAACTATTGCTGAGCCTAAGGATAAAACGCAAAGCTGGAAAATTTCGAACGATATGGAGTGAGACAAACTGTGACTCTACCGCCCACCCCGTTGTGTCAGACCTGTCAGTTCTTGATGCCTTCCGAGTCATCCAAGACGGGTTTGCGCTGTGGGTTTGATTACTTCAAGGCTTCGCAGATCGCTCGCAAATTCAAATTGATGACGCATTACCCCGAGGTGAAACCGGACAATGCCTGTGAAAAATGGCTTCCAAAATAGTGCGTTGGATGCTTGATTGCACTGCGGTGGTGCTATTGATGCATTGAATGTCAAAGCACCGATGGTTACCAAATAACCAGACACCCCTCGGGTGAGCAAGGTGAATTTCACCAACTCTTCCATGACATCGACCACCCTGTCGAAATAGGCCGAGGGTTTCATGCGACCGGCTTCATCGAATTCTTTGTAAGCCATGGCCACCGATGATTGGTTCGGGATGGTGATCATGCGCATCCATCGTCCCAGCACCCGCATTTGATTGACTGCGTTGAACGACTGCGAGCCACCGCTGACTTGCATCACCGCCAAAGTTTTTCCCTGTGTTGGACGAATCGCGCCCAGCGCCAACGGGATCCAGTCGATTTGTGTTTTCATGAGGCCGGTCATGGCGCCATGGCGTTCTGGTGAACTCCAAACCATGCCTTCACTCCACGTGCACAAATCGCGCAACTCAACCACTTTGGGATGGTCCTCCGGCGCACCATCTGCCAACGGCAATCCCTCAGGATTGAAAAACCGTGTTTCGCAACCCATGGCTTGCAACAAGCGAGCCGCCTCTTCAGCCAGCAAGCGACTGAATGAACGCGCACGCAGCGAACCATACAAAAGCAAGATGCGTGGCGGATGGTCAAACGTGTGGGTCGCGCGCAGTTTGTCATTGCTGGGAATGTCAAGCAATGCCGTTTGCAATTGGGGCAGATCGTGTTCGTTCATAGAAATACTTCACAAATAAATGAATGCTAAATGTCGCACCGAGTTGTTTGTCATGTTAACCACCTATCATTGACATCACCATGCCCACCTTAGACACCACTTTGATTTACTTGTTGTTTGCTGTTGTCGGCGTGGTGGGTTGCCGACTGCTGCATTTGCCTGCGATGTTGGGCTATTTGTTGGCTGGAATTTTTCTGTCTCAAGGCGGTGCCTTGGTCGAACAAAACGAAGCCGCCGTGGCTTCGGTGGCTGAATTGGGCGTGGTCTTGTTGATGTTCGTCATCGGCTTGGAATTCAATTTGCCCAAATTGATGGGCATGCGCCGCATGGTGTTCGGTTTTGGCATGGCGCAAGTGTTGGTGATGTTGTTGGGCACATTGCTCGGGCATTTTTTCCTTGCCCATGTGTTGACTTCGTTGAATTTGCCGTGGGACCTGAATTGGCAAGGTGCGGTCGTGTTGGGTGCGGCATTGGCGATGTCAAGCACTGCCATCGTGGTCAAGATGATGGCCGAGCGCGCCGAATTGGATTCTCAACATGGCCGCCGTGTGATTGGTGCATTGTTGTTTCAGGACTTGGCCGTGGTGCCGTTGCTGGTGCTCATTCCGGCCTTGGGTCAAATGAACGAGGGCAATGTCTGGGTGGAGTTGTCCACGGCATTGCTCAAGGCAGCGTTACTGGTGGGCGTGTTGTTGTGGGGCGGTCAAAAAGCCATGCGGGTTTGGTTGCGTGTCGTTGACCGGCGCAACAGTGAAGAGCTGTTCATGTTGAACATTTTGCTCATCACCTTGGGCTTGGCCTGGCTGACTGAGCATGCAGGTTTGTCGATGGCCATGGGCTCGTTCATGGCGGGCATGTTGATCGCTGAAACCGATTACAAACACCGTGTTGAAGAAGACATACGGCCTTTTCACGACGTCTTGCTGGGTTTGTTTTTCATCACGCTGGGCATGAAATTGGATTGGCACGTGCTCGAGCAGCAGTGGCCTTGGGTCTTGGTGTTGACGCTGATTCCGGTGATGGTCAAGGCGGTGTTGATCGCGGTGTTGGCTTACACCGGCGGAGCCAGCAACGGGGTGGCTGCGCGCACTGGCATTTATTTGGCGCAAGCAGGTGAGTTCGGTTTTGTGTTGCTGACGTTGGGGTTGGCGCAAGGCTTGATTGACCCACGTTGGTCGAACCCGGTGTTGGCTGCCATGGTGTTGTCCATGATGGCAACACCTTTTTTGATTCAGCACGCGGACCGCTTGGTGTTTCGATTCTCGCCTGACGATTGGTTGAGTCAATCATTGCAAATCACCACCATCGCCAGCCATGCCATGGCCATCAATCGACACGTGTTGGTGTGCGGTTTTGGTCACACGGGCCGCAACCTGTGTCAATTGTTAGCGCAACAAAACATTTCATATATCGCGTTGGATGTGAACCCCGAGGTGGTCAAGTCTGCGGTGATGGACGGTCACCATGTGGAAGTCGGTGACTCTTTCCAGTTGTCTAACTTGGTGTCTGCCGGATTGAACCGCGCCTCGGCGGTGGTGGTGAGTTTTGATGACACGATCACAGCCTTGGGCGTGATTGCCTTGGTACACAAACACGCGCCGACTGTGCCCGTATCAATTGGTATTTATTCAACGCCATACCCAGTACGCCGGTTTGAAAGAAACCACTGCGTTGGCTAGTGACAAACCCTGAGACATTCAATTTTTCACTTAAATTTATAGAATTGGTGTCGATCATTACCTATGCTGACCTTTTGTTTGGCTGTCTCTTCTTTGGTGGCCAAGACCAAGTCAGTCTTTTTCATAATTTCAAAAGGTGAAGCCCATGTCAGACCCCGTTTTCAAATCTATCTCCAGCAAGATGGCACCGTGCGCGTGCTGTACACCGCCAGTGGCCAAGCGTGGCAATGCCATCGGCCGCCGTGATTTTTTGAATTGGGGTGCTGCAGGTGCCATGGCCACGGGCTTGGCGTTGGCTGCGCCCGGTGCGAGCTGGGCGGGCGGCGGTAACTACGAATCGATGTTGGTCAATTGCATTGACCCGCGTTTCACCACCCTCAGCTGGCAATACATGGGCTTGTTGCAAGGTGTGAGCCGCGACAAGTTGGAGGACAACTACAGCCATTTCGTGATGGCCGGTGGCCCGATTGGTGCTGTTCACCCCAAGTTTGAAGCCTGGCACAAAACCTATTGGGACAACCTCGATATCACCGTGTCTTTGCACAAGATCAAGCGTGTGGTGGGATTGACCCACCGTGATTGCGGTGCTGCCAAATTGGCCTTCGGTGAAGCCGCCGTGTCTAAGCGTGAATCAGAAACCGAAGCGCATGGCGAGGCCTTGGCGATCTTCCGTGAAAACGTGAAAAAGCGCCACCCCAAACTCAGCATCATCACTGGCGTGATGGACACCAACGGCAAAGTCGACCTGATCGGTTGATTCGCTTTTCAGAGTTGGTTGAGAAAATCCAGCAGGCGCCGGTTCACCCGTTGCGCCTGCTCTTGCTGGACCCAATGTCCTGCGCCGGGAATCAATTCGCAAAACCGCATGTCGCTGCATGCCTGCGTTTGCATTTTTTCAAACGCCCCCGGAAATTGATACACCCCCCAGTCACTTGCACCCGCCATAAAAGCTGACGGCACGTGAATGGTTTGTCCGCTGAATTGGGACAAGGCAATGAACTCATCCCGGTCAGTGCCACACCGGTACCACTGCAAGCCACCTTGGTAGCCCCGACGGGCGTACTCCGCGCTGTACACCGCCAAGTCGCTGTCTGGCAGCCATTGACATGCATGGATGTGCGCAGCATCGGGCATGAATTCGGCCACGGCTTGGGCCATGGTTTTTCCAAGCGGCATGACGTAGTAATGAGGCAAGTGGGCCAATTCCGAGGCTTGCCAAGCTTTGAGTCGATAAGGTTGGTTGGGTGCCCAATCCGCACTCTTGACATGGTAGTAAGCGCGCATGAAATCGTGCAGACCTTGTGGGGCATGCCACATGTCTTCGTTGGCTTGGCGGTTCGAGTAGTACCACTGGTAATGCTGACGCGGCTCGGGCAGTTGTTCCAACGCTGCCACTTCTTGCGTCAGCAACGAATGGGTTTGCGCAGCAGTGGCCGCGTCAGGGGGGCCAGAGAACGGTGCGCTCATCAACACCACACTGCGAAAAACATCGGGACGGGTCAATGCGCACCATGCGGCAACGGGTGAGCCGAAGTCGTGGCCAATGAGTGCATGCACATGTGTGTGACCCAAGGCGTTCACCAATGCCAACACATCATCCACCAATTGCAGCATGTTGCTTGCACGCCAGTTGCCATCAAACGCATCGTCGCCGCCCAGCGTGCGGCCATAGCCTCGCTGGTCTGGGGCAATCACATGAAAACCCGCCTGTGAAAGCGCGGTCAATTGGTGTCGCCAACTGAACGCGAGTTCAGGAAACCCATGCAATAAAACCACCAAAGGTTTGGGGGAGGTTGCATGGGTTTCGAACCCGGCTTCCAACACATGCATGTCAAGACCGGTGCTGATCTGTATTTGGCGGGACCGAACACCATCAGGCAACGGCAACGCGATCAGGGTTGAGTTATTCATGCGCTCGCCTTGGGTCGTGGTTCATCGTGGGGCCCATTATGCGGACACCGTCAAGCGGAAGTAGCCGTCAGCGACAGGGGCAACGAACGCAAGCGCTGCCCGGTGAGTGTGAACAATGCATTGGCCAGCGCCGGTGCCACCGGGGGAGTGCCGGGCTCGCCGACACCCTCAGGGGTGGCCTCACTGGGCATGATGAAGGTGTCAACCCGTGGCATGTCCGGCAAGCGCAGCAGTGGGTAGTCGTGGAAATTGCTTTGTTGCACTCTGCCTTTGTTGAGTTGGATGCGACCATGAAGCGCGGCGGTGAGTCCAAACGCCACAGAGCCTTCCATTTGTTGCGCGATCAAGTCGGGGTTGACGGCTGTGCCGCAATCGATCACACACCACACCCGATGCACCTTGATCTGGTTGGCGACCACCGAAACTTCAACGACTTGCGCGACGATGCTGCCAAAAGATTCATGCAATGCCAATCCCATCGCATGTTGGCTGCCATCGGTGCCTTTGAAAGGTGCGGGTTTCCAGCCGCTTTTCTCAGCCACTGTTTGCAAGACAAGCGCGTGCCGAGGGTGATTTTTCAACAGCGACAAACGAAATGCCAAGGGGTCTTGCCCAGCCGCGTGAGCGACCTCATCGACAAAACTTTCTTTGAAAAATGCTTGGTGCGAATGCCCCACTGAACGCCAAAAGCCCACAGGCACAGGCAGGTCCACGGCACAGTGGCTGATCTTGGCATGGGGCCATTCATAGGCTTGGTCAAACGCACCTTCGGCGGTGGTTTTGTCTGGCCCTGCCGCGGGCAAGCCAAACAAACGGTTGAGCACCTGCGGCACAACCGCTTGGCTGGTGGACGTGTTTTTCCAAGCGGTCAGTTGACCTTGTGCGTCCAGCGCTGCATGAAAACGACTGACCGCAGCCGGTCTGTAAAAGTCATGCTGCAAATCTTGCGAGCGGTCCCACAGCGCTTGCACGGGCGAACCTTCGCAGGCTTTGGCAATGTATGCGGCTTGCGCGATGACATCCATTTCCAAGCGACGCCCAAAACCGCCGCCCAACAGCGTCAAGTGAAGCTGCACTTTGTCAGCGGCAATGCCCAGCACCTTGGCCACCACGTGTCGTGCCAAATCGGTGATTTGTGTCGAAGCCCAAACCTGTGCGCCACCGTCTTTGAACCAGACGGTGCAACTCAGTGGCTCCATGGCTGCGTGTGCCAAGTAGGGCGCGCTGTACTCGGCGTTGATTTGCTTGGTTGAAGCAGCGATGGCGCTGTCGACATCGCCGGTTGAAAAATAGGTGAAGCCGCTTTGGCTGTCCAAGGCTTCTTTGAAGCTGGCTTGCACCGTCGCGTCAGAGATGTCGGTGGCTTTGCCGGGGCACCATTCAACAGGCAATTTGCGCAAGCCTTTCATCGCTTGGTAAGTCGATTGCGCCACCACGGCCACGGCAGTGGTGCTGCCATACAACTCGGGCACGGCCAGCACTTTTGTCACGCCCGGCATGCGTTTGACTTGGGTGTCGTCAAAGCTTTGGAACGTGCCGCCCACCTCCGGGTTCATGCCCACGCTTGCGTAGAGCAAGCCGGGCAGACGCACATCCGATCCGAAGATGGCGCTGCCATTGACTTTGGAGACGGTTTCCAAGCGAGGCAACGGACGGCCAATCAAGTTGAATTGGTCGGGTGTTTTGAGCGTGACGGTTTCGGGTCTGGTTTGTTTGGCAGCGAGGGTGGCGAACTCACCCAAGCGGGCAGATTTGCCTGATGCGTGAGAGACCACACCATCGTTGATGCGGATGTCTGTCACGGGCACTTGCCATGTCGATGCCGCCGCACTTGCCAACATGGCGCGTGCACTCGCACCAGCTTCTCGCATGGGTCGCCACAAATCTTTGATGCTGGACGAACCGCCGGTCATCATCAAACCGAATTCACGCATGGTCTTGCCCGTGAGGAATTGCGCCACGCGTTTGAGTTGGCCTTGGTTGTCGGGATGAAATGGCAAACCGTCGGCGGCGACGGCTTGGTTGTTGTAGATGTTGTCAAAGGGTGCTTGTTCGATTTGCACTTGGTCCCAGCGAGCGCCGAGTTCATCGGCCAACAACATCGCCAGTCCGGTTTGCGAACCTTGTCCCATTTCGCTGCGCGCCATGACGACGGTGACGCGATCGTCTTCGCCGATCCGCACCCAACCATTGAACGCTGGTTGCGTTGCGATGTCGGGCAGTGGCGATGACGTGACGAGCCTTTGACGCGCCGGCCACACGCTCCAACCAATCGCCAATCCGCCCGTGCCCAGCGCCAACGCGCCGATGAGATGTCTTCTTTTCACGCAACCGTCCTTGTTAGCATCGACCTTATGAGTAACCTAACCCCATCGCCTGAATTCGGCTTGATCATTGTCGGTGACGAAATCCTCTCCGGCAAGCGCCAAGACAAACACCTGCCAAAGGTGATTGAATTGCTGACCGTTCGCGGTTTGACTCTTGAGTTTGCTGATTACGTGGGTGACAACCCGCAGCGGTTGACGCAAACCCTGCAAAGGGCATTCGCCCACCACGGTGTGGTGTTTTGCTGTGGTGGCATCGGTGCCACGCCAGACGATCACACGCGCCAGTCAGCCGCCGCTGCCTTGGGCGTGGCGCTGGTGTTGCATCCCGAAGCCGAGCAATTGATCCGCGAGCGCACCCGCGATGTCGCTTTGGAACAAGGCCTGCCTTACGAGCCGATGCGCGAAGACAATTTGCACCGATTGAACATGGGGCGTTTCCCTGCGGGTGCAGACATCATTCCCAACCCTTACAACAAGATTCCTGGTTTCACTTGTCGCGGCCCTGCGGGGACGGTGCATTTTGTGCCCGGCTTTCCGGTGATGGCTTGGCCCATGATCGACTGGGTGTTGTCCACTTTTTATGCAGGCATGGCGCGACCCGGTGAGCGCATGGAGAAATCGGTGATCGTCATGGGATCGATGGAGGCCACGCTCACGCCGTTGATGGAAGCCATCGAGGCCGAATTTGCGGGGATCAAAGTGTTCAGTCTGCCCAGTGTGGACCATCCCGAATATGGCCGGCACATTGAATTGGGGGTCAAGGGGCCGGTACCGATGGTGGAAAAGGCCTTCGGACAACTGGTCGCTGGCCTGCACGTATTCGGTGCAAAATTAGGCCCTGAATTGGTGCGATAATTTAAATGCACCGAGGGTGGCATAAATCATGCACGACAATGACGAACTTTCTATTTCCCACTAACCTCTCAGGAGAAACTGATGGCCAAGACCGTCGCCGACGTCATGAAGGACGTCAAAGACAACGAAATCAAATTTGTTGACTTCCGCTTTACCGATACCCGTGGCAAAGAACAGCACGTGAGCGTGCCCATTTCAGCATTCAGTGAAGACAAGTTTTCTGAAGGCCACGCATTCGACGGTTCCTCCATCGCTGGCTGGAAAGGCATTGAAGCCTCTGACATGTTGCTCATGCCCGATGCCAATACTGCTTTCATTGACCCCTTCTTTCAAGAACCCACACTGGTTCTGTCTTGCGACGTGCTCGAGCCAGGTGACGGCAAAGCCTACGACCGCGACCCACGTTCCATCGCCAAGCGCGCAGAGGCTTACCTGAAAGCCTCCGGCATGGGCGACACCGCTTACTTTGGTCCCGAGCCAGAGTTCTTCATTTTTGACAATGTGCAGTGGGGCAATGAGATGTCCGGCGCGTTTTTCAAAATTGACGAATACGAAGCGCCTTGGAACAGCGGCGCCAAACTCGAAGGCGGCAACCGCGGCCACCGTCCCACCGTCAAAGGCGGTTACTTCCCCGTGCCTCCGGTCGACAGCACCCAAGACATGCGCGCTGAAATGGTCATGTTGCTCGAAGAAATGGGCATCCCTGTGGAAGTGTTCCACCACGAAGTGGCTGGCGCCGGTCAAAACGAAATCGGTACCAAGTTCAGCACACTCGTCGAACGTGCCGACTGGACGCAAAAACTCAAATACGTGGTGTGGAACGTCGCCAATGCTTATGGCAAAACAGCGACCTTCATGCCCAAGCCCATCGTGGGCGACAACGGCTCGGGCATGCACGTTCACCAGTCCATCTGGAAAGACGGCAAAAACCTGTTTGCGGGCAAAGGCTATGCGGGTTTGAGCGACACCGCGTTGTTCTACATCGGCGGCATCATCAAGCACGCACGTGCATTGAACGCCATCACCAACCCCACCACCAACAGCTACAAGCGTTTGGTGCCCGGTTTCGAAGCGCCTGTGAAATTGGCTTACTCCAGCCGTAACCGTTCTGCTTCTATTCGCATTCCACACGTGGCGTCTGACAAAGCCCGCCGTATCGAAGCCCGTTTCCCTGATCCCATGGCCAACCCTTACTTGTGCTTTGCGGCATTGATGATGGCTGGTTTGGACGGCATCGAAAACAAAATCCATCCCGGCGAAGCCGCCACCAAAGACCTCTACCACTTGCCACCCGAGGAAGATGCATTGGTGCCCACCGTGTGTCACAGCTTGGACCAAGCGTTGGACTATTTGGACAAGGGCCGCGGCTTCTTGACCAAAGGCGGCGTGTTCACCGACAGCATGATCGATGCTTACATCGAACTCAAGATGCAAGAAGTCACACGTTTTCGCATGGCCACCCATCCGGTGGAATTCGACATGTACTACTCACTCTGAGCGCAGGCATTCGGGTCAATCACCGGTTGCAAAACCGGTGAAGCGGGGCGGCCTAGTGCCGCCTTTTTTCATGGTGCCAAGGAGGGTATCGAGATGAACAAGCCACTTTATGTTGTTTGCATGCTGGCAAGTTTGTGCGTTTCACCGGTGGGGGCACAAGACCCGGCCTACCCAGTGTGGCGTTGCGGACACGAGTTCACCAACCAACCTCGGCCCGGACAAAACTGTCAGGTGGTTGAGTTGCCTTCCGAGATCATCATGACCGCGCCGCGCAAACGCCCCAATCTGGAGAAGCCTGACCAAACGCCGCCGGTCCTGGTCATGCCACGCGTTGACCTCGGTGACCAACGCCAGCGCCAAAGCGTCGCCAAAAGTGTGTTGAACGATGAATTGATGAAAACCCAAACACGTTGCCAACAGCTGCCCGCGAACAGCACCGAGCTGGTGCGTTGTCGTGCCGATGAAGCCGCCTTGCGCCGTGAATTGGCGCGTGCGCCCTGAGTTGGACCACCGCATGCCCGACAGCCGTTTCCATGCCCTCGATTTGCTGGCCACACTGGTGTTGGTGGTGCAGACCGACAACCGTGTGTTGTTTGCCAATGCGTCGTTTGAAGATGTCATGGGTTTGTCGCGGCGCACTTTGCAAGGGGCAGATGTGCCGGCCTTGTTTGTGGACGAAACCGCCATCGCGCAATCGCTTGATGGCGCGAGGCGGCACGATTTCGCAGCCTTGCGTTTTGATGCCCAACTCAAGCGGCAGGGCGCAGAGCCGTTTGCCGTGCATGTGGTGGTGGCCGCCAGTGAGGACCCGCATGAAGTGTTGATCGAATTGTTGCCCCAAGAAACCCAAAGCCGGCAAGACCGTGAGGAGCGGCAGTTGGAACACGCGCAGGCCAACAAAGAATTGATTCGCAATTTGGCGCACGAAATCAAAAACCCCTTGGGTGGCATCCGGGGCGCGGCGCAACTGCTGCAACTCGAACTGGACTCGCGCGACCTGACCGAATACACACAAGTCATTGTGCGTGAGGCCGATCGATTGCAAACCTTGGTTGACCGTTTGCTGGCGCCGCACCGGCGACCGCATGTGGTGGGCAATGTGAACATCCACGAGGTGTGCGAACGAGTGCGTACTTTGATACTCGCCGAATTTCCCAAAGGCCTGCAGGTGCAGCGGGACTATGACATTTCATTGCCCGAATTTCGCGGCGACATGGAGCAATTGATTCAGGCCGTGCTCAATATCGCGCACAACGCGGCGCAAGCGTTGCCAGAACGGATCGCGCAAGGGGACGCCAAGATCATTTTGCGGACCCGCATTGCCCGTCAAGTGACTTTGGCCAAACATCGCCATCGGTTGGCACTGGAATTGCATGTGATTGACAACGGTCCAGGCATCGCGCAAGACATCAGAGAACGCTTGTTTCACCCACTGGTGTCGGGGCGCGATGGCGGTTCAGGTTTGGGATTGAATTTGGCCCAAACCTTTGTTCAGCAGCACCAAGGAGTGATCGAGTGTGACAGTCAACCGGGGCAGACGGATTTCAAATTGTTGATCCCACTGCCTTGATCGCGCAACGCCAATGCCACCAACATGAGACAACAGGTGAAGTGAATTTATGAAACCCATTTGGATTGTGGACGACGACCAATCGATTCGCTTCGTGCTTGAAAAAGCATTGATGCGAGAGAACTTGCCCACCCGCAGTTTCACGCATCCGCGCGAAGTGCTTCAGGCCTTGAATCACCTCAGTCCTGAGGACAGCCCACAGGTGCTGGTCAGCGACATTCGCATGCCCGGTGGTTCTGGCTTGGATTTGTTGGCCCAAGTCAAAGAACGCATGCCCGGTTTGCCTGTCATCATCATGACCGCGTACTCTGACTTGGACAGCGCGGTGTCGGCGTTTCAAGGGGGCGCATTCGAGTACCTGCCTAAACCTTTTGATTTGACCAAAGCCATTGAATTGATACGCCGAGCGTTGGAAGAAAGCCAGCGCGAGGCAGTGGGTGCGGTGGATGTGGACAGCACGCCCGAAATGTTGGGCCAAGCCCCAGCCATGCAAGATGTGTTTCGTGCCATTGGGCGTTTGAGTCAAAGCAATGTCACGGTGATGATCACCGGCGAATCAGGCTCCGGCAAAGAGTTGGTCGCACGTGCATTGCACAAGCATTCACAACGTGCTGCGGGTCCGTTTGTGGCCATCAACACGGCGGCGATCCCCAAAGATTTGCTTGAAAGCGAATTGTTTGGACATGAACGTGGGGCGTTCACGGGTGCACAAAGCATGCGTCGTGGTCGCTTCGAGCAAGCCGACGGCGGCACCTTGTTTCTCGATGAAATCGGCGACATGAAATTCGACTTGCAAACCCGCTTGTTGCGCGTGCTCAGCGACGGCAGTTTTTATCGGGTCGGTGGTCACAGTGCGATCAAAACCAATGTGAGAGTGATTGCCGCCACTCACCAAAATTTAGAGCAACGCGTGGCAGAAGGCGCATTTCGTGAAGATTTGTTTCATCGGTTGAATGTGATTCGTTTGCGCTTGCCGCCACTGCGTGAGCGGCGGGAAGACATTCCTGTGTTGACGCGACATTTTTTGCAACAAAGTGCGCAGCAACTCGGTGTTGAAGCCAAGCGGATTTCCGAATCCGCCATCCATTTGCTTCAGGAATTTTCGTTTCCGGGCAATGTGCGGCAGTTGGAAAACATTTGCCATTGGTTGACCGTCATGGCACCAGCCCAAGCAATTGAGCCCAAGGATTTACCTCCTGAAGTGCTGGCGCCCACCGTCAGTTCATCGGTGCAAACACCGTCGGCGGCGGTACTGGCCAGTGGTTCGCCAGAGCAGGCCAGCGCGCATGACGCTGCACCCGTGGTCAACGGCACGCATGCACCTTCGACCTTGAAGCCCTTGGTGCTCAATATGCCCGGGGAAGATTGGCAAAGCGGATTGGAAGCTCAGGCCATGGCGCTGCTGGTGAATGGCAACACCGATGTGTGGGATGAATTGACCAAACGATTCGAAGCCACCTTGATACAAACGGCGCTGGCGCATACACGCGGCAGGCGAATCGACGCCGCCAACAAATTGGGCATCGGGCGAAACACCATCACGCGCAAAATTCAGGAACTTGGCTTGGATTGAGTGGCTTCAAGTCATCGGCATGAAACGCCACGTCAGTTGCATGCACATGCTTTCACCCTGATTCAACCAGTGCAGTCCTGGTTGTCCGGGTTGGTTGAACGCATCTACCGGGTGCGACACCGGTTCAATACAAAAGATGTTTGCATGGGGCGGTCTGTAAACCATCAAATAGCAAGGCTTGTTGTCGCCGCCTACCGTCAAATCAGCTTTCAACGACAGCTTCAAATGGTGTACAGGGTAATCGATGCAAGCCTGACCATTCCAGCCATCGTAAAGGTTGTCGATCAGGCTGCCCGAGGTTGAAACAGAATGGCGAACATCTTTGTCTGGTTCAAACACCTGCGTATGTACGGTTGGCAGCACCTGTGAATCACACAACCACATGCCAGTGACATCTGCTTGAAGCCGTGTGGCCGTTTGGTTTAAAAACCAAGGATGTTGGCCTATGCCGTAAGGCAGAGGGTGTTTGCCCAAGTGTTCCAGTCGCAGCGTGTGGTGCATCCCGTCCTTGACCAATTCAATCGCTTGTTCGGCAATGTACGCATGCGGGTTGCCATGAAAACACTGAGACAGCAATTGCAATCGCATGGCATTGGAATTGACATGGGTCACATGCCATGCTTGTAAAAAACCATCACCGTGGATGGGTAACACCTCACCTGAAAGATTGGGTGTCAGCGAATGAAAACCTTGTCCGGACTTGAAGCCGCCTTGACTGATTCGATTGCACCAAGGTAACAACGGCATGCTGGCCATTGAAATGGCCTCGCGTGAGGTAAGCGAACCGGGTCGCCAAATGTCGAGTGGCGTCGAAAAAGGGGCGCCTGACCATGGCAATTGATGCAGACGCCATGAAGCCACGCTGCCGCCAGCGATGGGTGCCACTGCCAGCGAATGAATGCCGTTGCTCAGTTGGAAAACCGATGACTGGGAATGCCTTGGCATGATGTGTCCACAGAGAAAAGTGAGCCGGCCAATGGTTGGGCAAGTAACTCGGATGAACTCAATCCGGTGCTGGCAGTGGTGATGAACAAGGTATTCAAGTTTTTGCCACCGAAGCAGCAGTTGGTCACTTGGGTACAAGGCAATGGAATCCTCAATACCTCTTGGGCGGTCTGGGGGTCATGGCAACTGACGCATCCGCCGCCCCAATGGGCAATCCACACCCGACCATGGCGATCGACAGTCATGCCATCTGGGTAGCCGTCCTCTGGGTGAAACGTTAGCCAATCCATGGGCTCGCTGATGATGTCACCCAACGCATTCAAATGAAATCTCACCACCCGTCTTGACACGGTGTCATTCAAATACATGAATTGGCCATCCGGAGAAAAAGCCGGCCCATTGGTCACTTTGAAATGGCAAGCGATGCGGGTGCATTCACCATGGGAACGGTAACGGTACAGGTGGCCTGTGGGAAGCATGCCGTTCTCGTCCATGGTGCATGACCAAAAATTGCCGTGCCTGTCGCATTTGCCATCATTGAAACGATTGGAAAGCATGTCTGGCTCTGGCCGATGTAACAAGGTCAATTGCTCAGTTTGCAGGTCAAAGTAAGCGAAATCGTTTCTGAGGGTCACCAGCAATTGGTTGGCATCCGTGCATTCGGTCACTGCGGTGATCGCTTGCATGAAGCGCCAAGTTTTGGGGTGTTCTTGCCTGGGGTCGTAGGCATGCAAAGCATGACCCAGTATGTCTACCCAGTACAGCCGCTGTTTTTGCGAAGACCAAAAAGTACCTTCACCCAGCGACGCAGGTATTTGCCACGCGCAGACAGGTTTTGAAACATCAGGAATCGGGGCTTGCATGGCGGGCTTTCAGTGCGAATCGCGGGGAATGGCTGCACCGCTGTTACCGACCAGAAAATCCAAATCAGCCCCCAGGTGCGCTTGTTGCACATGCTCGACATACAACTTCGCATACCCACGCGCTGGTTTTGCAGGCGCTTGCCATTGTTGACGGCGTAGCGCCAATGTTTCTTCAGACACTTCAAGGTGCAGTTTGCGTTCTGCCACATCCAGTTCGATCATGTCACCGTCGCGAACCAATGCCAACGGGCCGCCGCAAGCCGCTTCAGGGCTGACATGCAACACCACGGTTCCATAGGCTGTGCCACTCATTCGCGCATCAGAAATTCTGACCATGTCGGTGATGCCCTTCTTCAATACCTTGGGTGGCAATGGCATGTTGCCAACTTCGGCCATTCCGGGGTAGCCGCGCGGACCGCAGTGCTGTAGCACCATGATGCAATCTTCATCGATGTCTAAGTGGGGGTCGTCAATCCGTTGGTGGAAATCTTCGATGGATGAAAAAACCACCGCGCGTCCTCGGTGGTGCAGCAGATGGGCGGATGCCGCTGAAGGCTTGATGACTGCACCGTCGGGGGCCAAGTTGCCTTTGAGGACGGCTATGCCAGCGTTGGCCACCAAGGGCGCATCGGCCGCTTTGATGACGTCGCGGTTAAAGCACTGAGCTTGCTGAATGTTTTCTGCCACCGTGTGCCCGTTGACGGTCATGGCATTTGCATGAAGCAAAGGCAAAATTTCTTTCATGACAGCAGGCAGTCCCCCTGCATAGCAAAAATCTTCCATCAAATATTTGCCGGAGGGTTGCAAATTGACCAGGCAATTGACGTGTGAGCCTATGCGGTCCCAATCCTCCAAGTTCAATGGCACACCCATGCGCCCTGCAATCGCCAGCAAGTGGATGACGGCATTGGTTGACCCGCCAATGGCTGCATTGGTGCGAATGGCATTTTCAAATGCCTCGCGCGTCAG
This sequence comes from Betaproteobacteria bacterium, assembly GCA_009925585.1. Lineage (GTDB taxonomy): Bacteria > Pseudomonadota > Gammaproteobacteria > Burkholderiales > Burkholderiaceae_C > Limnohabitans. The sequence goes on from RFYK01000042.1 coordinate 16,794, forward strand.
GATGTCAGACATTCTGATGTCGTTCTTCACCATCTCCACAATGCGTCTGCCAGTGAGCTGAGCCAATCTGTTTCGACGGGTGTCGGCGGCTGGCAAGGCGGCGTTGTCCGGCAAGGACAAGCCCAGTGATTCGACCATGCAGGCCATGGTGGATGCTGTGCCCATGGTCATGCAATGCCCTTTCGATCGGTGCATGTCGCTTTCGCAAGCGGTGAATTCGTCCATGCTCATTTCACCGGCCCGAACCATTTCTGACATCTTCCAAACGCCGGTTCCAGAGCCAATGTCTTGCCCACGGAATTTGCCATTGAGCATGGGTCCACCAGACAAACCAATGGTGGGCAAATCGCAACTGGCTGCACCCATCAGCAATGCGGGTGTGGTTTTGTCACAGCCCATGAGCAACACGACACCATCCATGGGGTTGCCTCGAATACTTTCCTCGACATCCATGCTCGCGAGGTTGCGAAAGAGCATGGCAGTGGGTCGCAATTGCGTTTCACCCAAAGACATGACAGGAAACTCCAGTGGAAACCCACCTGCCTCGTAAACACCGCGTTTGACGAATTCGGCCAGTTCTCTGAAGTGACCGTTACAAGGCGTTAATTCACTCCATGTGTTGCAAATACCAATGACGGGTCGACCATCGAGTTCATCATGCGGATAGCCCTGGTTTTTTAACCAACTGCGGTGAACGAAACCATCGCGGTCTTGTTTGCCGAACCACGCTTGACTGCGTTTGAGGGGAGCTTTGGGGTTTTTCATGGTGTGAGTGAGATGGTTTGAAAAATTCATCTTAATTAGTTAAAAATAAAATCAAAATAGATATTTAAATACCTAAGATATGACTTTTGACATCACGCCAAGGAGACCCCATGAACCCAGCCCAGCTCGCCATCTATCCCAGCCTCAAGGGCAAAAATGTGTTTGTCACTGGTGGAGCCACAGGCATTGGTGCTTGCATCGTCGAGTCGTTTGCACTGCAAGGGGCAAAGGTCGCGTTCATTGACCTGGCAGCAGAGCCAGCTGAGACATTGGCGCTGTCACTGTCAAGCAAGGGATGCCCTGCACCTTGGTGGCGACGCTGCGATGTCAGAGACATTCCCGCACTTCAGCAAACGATGGCTGAGGCGATGACAGACTGCGGTGACTTTCATGTACTGGTCAATAACGTGGCCAGAGATGACAGGCATGCCATTGAACAGGTTTCACTGGAATACTGGGATGAGCGCATGGCAGTCAATCAGCGTCCTGCATTTTTTGCCATTCAAGCTCTGTTGGGTGGCATGCGCCGACTCGGTGGTGGTTCAGTGATCAATTTGGGATCCACTGGGTGGCAAGTCAAAGCAGGTGGATTCCCTTGTTATTCGGTGGCTAAATCATCGGTCAATGGTTTGACCAGAGGCCTGGCAAGCACTTTGGGCAAACATCGCATTCGCATCAACACGGTGTCGCCGGGCTGGGTCATGACCGAGCGCCAAATCCAACTTTGGCTGGATGATGACGGGGAAAAACAGATTCAGCAAAACCAATGCATACCTGACAAACTGCAACCGGTTGACATTGCACGCATGGTGCTTTTTTTGGCATCAGACGATGCCAGCATGTGCACTGCCCAAGAGTTCAAAGTGGATGCCGGTTGGTGTTGAGGTTGGCAGCGACGGCGGGTTGTTTAATTTTCAGAAGCGCCATACAAACGGTCTGCTGTTTCTTCTAGGCATTGCAAAACCAGTTTGCTTGCAGGTGACAGCGTCAAATCGCGGCGCGTCACCAAACCAAACAAGTCCATGTTGAATGGCAACTCCACTGGCAGGATGCTGGCCATCCCATGCAGTTGGTAGTAGCGCGCGACGTCCGATCCCATGATGGTGAGCATGTCACTGTGTTGCATCATCTTGGTGGTGAACAGCAGGGAGCTGGTTTCAATCAAATGCACGGGATGGGGCAAGTTCAGTTCTTGCACCATCAGGTCAAACTTGAATCGAAC
>RFYK01000043.1 GCA_009925585.1 Betaproteobacteria bacterium
GTCTTTCAACAAAACTTTGCGTCCCAACAAATCCATGGCTTGGATGCCGTGGGTGCCTTCGTGAATCATGTTCAATCGGTTGTCGCGCCAGTATTGTTCAACCGGAAAATCTCGGGTGTAGCCATAACCCCCATGGATTTGGATGGCCAAACTGTTCGCTTCCAAGCACCATTCGCTGGGCCAACTTTTGATGATGGGCGTGAGCACCTCCAGCAACCATTGGGCTTCGTGCTGTTGGTGCGCGTCACCGGTGTGCAATTCATCCACCAAACGCGCACCGAACAAGCCCAGCGCCAAGGCGCCTTCACCATAGGCTTTTTGCGCCAACAACATGCGTTTGATGTCTGCATGTTCAATCAGACGCACCGCAGGCATTTCTGGGTTCTTGCCCGCCGGGCCCACGGGCCTGCCTTGCGTACGGGTCAATGCGTAGTCCAGTGAAGCCTGATAACCTGCCAAGCCCAACATCGTGGCGGCCAAGCCCACACCAATGCGTGCTTCGTTCATCATGTGGAACATGCAGCGCAAACCCTCGCCGGGTTGTCCCACCAAATAACCAATCGCGCCGTTTTGACCTTGGGGTGAATAACGACCTTCGCCAAAATTAAGCAAGGTGTTGACCGTGCCGCGCCAACCAAGTTTGTGGTTCAAACCAGCGAGTGACACATCGTTTCGCTCACCAGTGAGTTCGCCTTGTGCATTGACCAGATGCTTGGGCACGATGAACAGAGAAATGCCTTTGGTGCCAGCGATCAATTTGCCATCTGCCCCCGGAATTTTGGCCAACACCAGGTGCACGATGTTCTCGGTCAATTCATGGTCGCCCGTGGAGATCCACATCTTGTTGCCTTTGAGGCGATAGCGAGGTCCCAAAGCATCGTTGGCGTGATCGTCGCCGTCAGGCGTGGCGCGAGTCGTGATGTCTGACAACGATGAACCGGCTTGTGGCTCTGACAAACACATGGTGCCCGCAAAACGGCCATTGAATTGGTTCAAGGCAAACACGTTGCGTTGCATCTCGCTGCCGTGGGCCATCAGCAAATTGGCATTGGCCACCGTCAACATGCTCGCGCCAATGCTGACAGAAGCACACGCAAAAAAAGCATTGGCAGCGGCTTCCACCGTGTAAGGCAATTGCATTCCGCCGATGTCGTAGTCTTGCGCGGCACTCAACATGCCACTCGCTGCATAAGCGTTCAATGCGTCTTGGGTGCAGGCGGGCAAGACCACTTTGTCGCCGTCAAACTGCGGCTCTTGGGTGTCGACAGTTCGGTTGAACGGTGCATATTTTTCGCGCGCGATTCTTTCGCAGGTATCCAGCACCGCATCGAAGGTGTCACGCGAATGGTCGGCAAACCTTGGTCGCGCTTGCAAGCGTTCAACCTGTAGCCATTGGTACAGTAAAAAATCGACAGTGTGGCGCAAGGACATGGGGTGACTTTAAAAGAAAAAAACCCGTCACGGCGGACGGGTTGTCTTGTGGATGACTGCCCGATTCACAGGACTTCAAACACGCCTGCTGCACCCATGCCGCCACCGATGCACATGGTGACACACACGCGTTTGGCACCCCGGCGTTTGCCTTCGATCAGGGCATGACCGGTCAAGCGTTGCCCGCTGACACCATAAGGGTGACCGACGGCGATGGCGCCGCCATTGACATTGAGCAGCTCTGGCGGAATGCCCAGCTTGTCACGGCAATACAGCACTTGCACGGCAAACGCTTCATTGAGTTCCCACAAATCGATGTCGTTGATGCCCAAGCCCAAGCGCTTGAGCACTTTGGGGATGGCATAAACCGGACCAATGCCCATTTCGTCGGGCTCGCAACCGGCCACAGCAAAGCCCAAAAATCGACCTAGGGGTTTGAGGTTGTGTTTGCTGGCGTAGTCTTCATTGACCACCACACACGCACCTGCACCGTCTGAGAACTGAGACGCATTGCCCGCCGCAATCACGCCACCAGGCATGGCCGGTTTGATGCCTGCAATGCCTTCGGCCGTGGTGCCCTCACGAAGTCCCTCGTCGACGCTGACGGTGACTTGTTTGGTCATCATGCCCATGACTTTGTCAACCACACCCGCTTGCACGGTGATGGGCGCGATTTCGTCGGTGAATTTGCCTGCCGCTTGGGCAGCGCAGGCTTTTTGCTGGCTGGCCGCACCGTACTCATCCATGCGGTCACGCCCGATGTTGTAACGCTTGGCGACTTGCTCGGCGGTTTGCAACATGTTCCAGTAGATTTCGGGTTTTTTCTTCATCAGCGCCGGGTCAGACAACATGTGCTGGTTCATCTCTTGTTGCACACAAGAGATGCTTTCAACACCCCCAGCCACATAGACATCGCCCTCGCCAGCGATGACACGCTGCGAAGCCAATGCGATGGTTTGCAGCCCAGAGGAGCAAAAACGGTTGACGGTCAAGCCACTCACGGTGATCGGGCAATCTGCCATCAGCGCAATTTGTCTGGCGATGTTGGCACCGGTGGCGCCTTCGGGGTTGGCGCAGCCCATGATGACATCTTCGACTTCAGCGGCCTCGATGCCCGCGCGTGCAATGGCGTGTTTGACCGCGTGTCCACCCAAGGTGGCGCCATGGGTCATGTTGAAAGCACCGCGCCAACTTTTGGCCAATGGGGTGCGGGCGGTGGAAACAATGACGGCGTTTGTCATGGGGACTCCTTAATTGAAAGTTTTGCCTTCGGCGACCAAGCGTGCCAGCAAAGGAGCCGGTTGCCAGAATGAAGCGTCGTCGTGTGGGTTTTGAGAAAAACGTTGCATGGCTTGCACCATGTTGAACAGCCCGAATTGATCGGCATACATCATGGGGCCACCGCGATAGACCGGAAAGCCATAACCAGTGATGTAGACCATGTCGATGTCGCTGGCACGCGCCGCGATGCCTTCTTCCAAAATATGCGCGGCTTCGTTGACCAAGGAGAAAACGAGGCGCTGCACGATTTCGTCATCGCTGATTTTGCGCACGCTGATGCCCAGCGATTGACGGTGGTTGGCAATCATGTCTTCCACCTCTTTGCTGGGAATGGCGTCACGCTTGCCAGCTTGGTAGTCGTACCAACCTTTGCCGGCCTTTTGCCCGAAGCGACCCATTTCACACAACAGGTCAGCGGTTTTGCTGTATTTCATGTCGGGCTTTTCTTGATAACGGCGTTTGCGAATCGCCCAACCGATGTCGTTGCCTGCCAAGTCACCCATGCGAAACGGCCCCATGGCGAAACCAAATTTTTCAACCGCTTTGTCCACTTGTTGCGGTGTACAACCTTCCTCGATCAGAAAGCCCGCTTGACGGCTGTATTGCTCGATCATGCGGTTGCCGATGAAACCATCGCACACGCCGGAGACCACCGCGGTTTTTTTGATTTTTTTGGCGACCGACATGACAGTGGCCATGACATCTTTGGCCGTGTCAGCACCACGCACCACTTCCAGCAACTTCATGACATTGGCTGGACTGAAGAAATGCAACCCCACCACGTCTTGCGGGCGTTGGGTGAAGTGCGCGATGGCGTTCACATCCAGGGTGGATGTGTTGGAGGCCAAAATCGCGCTGGGCTTCATGACCGCATCGAGCTGTTTGAACACCTGCTCTTTGACACCGATCTCTTCAAACACCGCTTCGATGACCAAGTCTGCGTCTTTCAAATCCTCGTAATTCAACGTGGTGCTGAGCAACCCCATGCGTTCTTTGTATTTGTCTTCTTTGAGCTTGCCTTTCTTGACCTGCGCTTCATAGTTGCTGCGCATGATGCCCACGCCTTTGTCCAGCGCTTCTTGTTTCATTTCTAACATTTTGACGGGAATGCCAGCGTTCAGAAAATTCATGCTGATGCCGCCACCCATCGTGCCCGCGCCGATCACCGCCACCGATTTGATCTCGCGTTGCGGTGTGTCGGCAGGCACATCGTCGATTTTGGAGGCCGCGCGTTGTGCCACAAACAGGTGACGCAGTGCGCGGCATTCGGGCGTCCACATCAAGTTGGTGAAAATTTCACGCTCAGCGGCCATGCCTTGGTCAAATTTCATTTTGGTGGCGTTTTGCACCGCTTCAATGCATTTGGGGGGGGCGGGGTATTTGCCTTTGGTCATGCCATTGACCATGTTGTGGCTGAATTTGAAAAACGCATCTGCGTTCGGATGTTTGCAAGGCAAATTTCTCACCAATGGCAAAGGTGTGGTTCCCACCACGCCTTGGGCAAACGCAATGGCTTCTTGCAACAGGCTGTCCTTGGAGGCGGACATCAGGTCAAACAAAGTTTGACCGGGCAACATGGCCAGCATCTCGCTCTTAACGGGTTCGCCGCTGACAATCATGTTCAGCGCTGCTTCAACGCCAATCACTCGGGGCAGACGTTGGGTGCCACCAGCGCCGGGGATCAAACCCAATTTCACTTCTGGCAAGGCCACATCGCAGCCGGGGGCGGCAACGCGGTAATGGCAACCCAATGCCAATTCAAGTCCACCGCCCATGGCCACACTGTGAACCGCGGCCACCACCGGTTTCGGACAGTTTTCAATGGCAGAGATGACGCTGAGCAAATTGGGTTCTTGCAAAGCTTTGGGAGAGCCGAATTCTTTGATGTCTGCGCCGCCTGAAAAAGCCTTGCCAGCGCCGGTGATGACAATGGCCTTGACCGCGGCATCCGTCATGGCTTGATGCAGTCCGTGCACGATGGCTTGGCGGGTCGCCAGTCCGAGCCCGTTGACCGGCGGGTTGTTCATAGAGATCACGGCGACATCGCCATGAACAGCGTAATCAGCACTCATGTCATTTCCTTGAGAGTTGGACGAAAAAAGAACGATCGTACTTTTTTAACGAATTGTAGACCGCAGGGTTAGGGTGTTGTCAGACTTCCAGCCATTCTTTGCGCACGGTGGCGTCTTGTCTCAAACGATCGGGTGTGCCGTCAAACACGATGCTGCCGTGGCCCATGACCAAGGCGCGGTCAGAAATTTGCATGGCGATCGTGAGCTTTTGTTCGATCAACAACACCGAGACACCGCGATGGCGCAGTTCCCGTAAAAATACACCGACCTGTTCAACGATTTTCGGCGCCAAGCCTTCGGTGGGCTCGTCGATGATGATGAGTTCGGGGTCGCCCATGAGCGTTCTGCACAAGGTCAACATTTGTTGCTCTCCGCCTGACAACACCCCGGCCTCGGTGTGTTGTCTTTCTTTGAGGCGAGGAAACAAGCCGTACATGTCATCAAAATGCCAGCGGCCTTGGGGCGCGTCGCCCTTGAGTCCCAGCAGCAAATTCTGATGGACGGTCAGCTTGGGAAAAATATCGCGGTTTTCAGGCACATAGCCAATGCCCATGTGCGCAATGTCGAATGGTTTGCGTTGAACCAAGTTTTGCCCGTTGAACGTCATGGTGCCGTGGCAATCGACCAAGCCCATGATGGACTTGGCAGTGGTGGATCGGCCAGACCCATTGCGACCGAGCAAAGCGACGATCTCACCTTGCGCAATGTCGAAGCTGACACCTTGCAAGACATGGCTTTTGCCGTAGTAAGCGTGTAATTGGTCAATGTGAAGCATGGTCAATGGCCTTGTTCAGACAAACTGCCAAGGTAGGCCTCTTGCACGCGGGCATTGGCGCGAACTTGGTCGGGTGTGTCAAACGCAATGACTTCGCCGTAGACCAACACGGCAATTTTGTCGGCCAGGCCAAACACCACGCCCATGTCGTGTTCGACCGTCAGCAGGGTTTTGCCTTGCGTGACGGTTTTGATCAATGCAATGAACCGCTCGGTTTCGCTTTTGCTCATGCCAGCCGTGGGTTCGTCGAGCAACACCACATCCGCGCCACCGGCCATGGTGATGCCGATTTCCAAGGCGCGTTGCTCAGCGTAAGTCAGGTTCATCGCCAGCACGTCGCGCTTGTGTGCCAATTGGATGCGCTCCATCCATGTCGCCGCCAATTCATTGGCGTCTTTCAATCGACTCAAAAAAGTCCAAAAGCTATAACGGTGTCCCAGGCTCCAAAGCACAGAGCAACGAAGGTTTTCAAACACGCTCAGCTTGGGAAAAATGTTGGTGATTTGAAAACTGCGGGACAAACCTTGGCGGTTGATTTCAAAGGGTTTGAGTCCATCGATGCGTTGACCGTGCAAATGGATTTCACCGCTGGTCGGGGCAAATCGGCCGCTGATCAAGTTGAATAACGTGGACTTGCCGGCGCCGTTGGGCCCAATGATGGCGACACGTTCACCGGCTTGCACGGTCAAATCGACACCGCGAATGATTTGCGTTTTGCCAAATTGCTTGCGCAAGTCTTTCAGTACCAAAGAGGGCGGCTTGTTCATGCGTATGCCCCGGCAACGTCTTTTTCTGCCAACTCGGATTGAACCTGTTCCCAAATTTGCATGAACCGCCGGCGTTGCCATTCAAAGGCCACCAAGCCAGCAGCCAACAATGCGCTGGCTGACAACCAATGGTTGCTGTCATGCGTGTCCAGCGTCACGCCTGCGAACACCAGTTGCGAACTGAGCGCCGCATTCAATTGCATGTGGTAAATCATTTCAATCAACGCACTGGCACCGGCCAGCATCAACACCCCAGACAGCAAAAGCCCTGCGTAAGCGCCGAGCAAGCGCCGAAATGCGCCGGCTTTGATGATGCGCAGGTTGACCATGATCAAGGCCGCAAAACCACCGGGTGCATAAACCACCATGAACAAGAAGATCAATCCCAAGTAAAGCAGCCAGGCCTTGGTCAGTTCGGACAGCAACACGAACGCCAAGACCATCAAAATGCCGCCAAGGATGGGCCCGAAAAAGAAAGTCGCCCCGCCCAGAAACGTGAACAACAAATAGGCCCCTGATCGCGCTGGACCAACCACTTCGGCTGTGACAATTTCAAAATTGAGCGCGCCCAAACCTCCGGCGATACCTGCGAAAAATCCGGCGATGATGAATGCGCGGTAGCGGACTTGCTGTGTGTTGTAGCCAATGAATTCCACACGCTCGGGGTTGTCTCGCACGGCGTTGAGAATCCTGCCCAAAGGCGTTTGCGTGAGCGCATACAACAAGCCCATGCTGATGAATGTGTAGATGGCGATCAAATAGTAAACCTGTCGTTGCGGGCCGAAATTGATGCCCATGAAAGCGTCGCCCACCACGCGATTGCCTGACACACCTGCTTCTCCACCGAAAAACTCCGAGAACATCAGCGACATGGCGAACACCAATTCAGCCATGCCCAATGTGATCATGGAAAACGTGGTGCCCGATTTGCGCGTGGTGACAAACCCCAGCAACACAGCAAAGCCCATGCCCGCCAAACCGCCGATCAAGGGCAACAACGACACAGGCAAGTGCAATGCGCCCTGCCCGACCATGTTCAACGCATGGATGGTGAAATAACTTCCCATGCCGCTGTACACCGCGTGGCCGAAACTCAGCATGCCGCCTTGTCCTAACAAAATGTTGTAGGACAGGCATGCAATGATGGCGATGCCCATTTGCGACATCATGGTCATGGACAAATTGCTGGTGAACACCCAAGGTGCCAAGACCAACAACACTGCGAACAACGCCCAAACGAGATTGGCAGAGTGTGCAAAAGAAGTTGACAGGCTGTGTTCACGCATCGCGTTTACCCAAAAGACCGCGCGGTCGGAAGATCAAGATCAACACCAGAAACAAATAGGGCAACACCGGTGCAGCTTGCGACACAGACAATTGCAGCATGGTGTTGTGCTGCGCGTTGGCTGAGAGTTTGACGCCGATGTCTGTCAGCAATTGCAAAATGGAATAGTCCACCGCCACGGCAAATGTTTGGATCACGCCAATCAGCAAAGACGCCAAAAAGGCACCGCTGAGTGAGCCCATGCCACCGACCACCACCACCACAAAAATGACCGAACCGACAGTCGCGGCCATGGCAGGTTCCGTGATGAAAGTAAAGCCACCAATGACACCAGCCAAGCCAGCCAAACCGGTTCCCATGGCAAACACCAGCATGAAGATGCGCGGCACGTTGTGTCCCAGCGTTTCAACGGTTTCGGGGTGTGTGAGCGCCGCTTGAATGATCAATCCCGCACGGGTGCGGGTCAGCACCCACCACAAACTCACCATCATGCCGATCGCAGTGACCATGATGAACCCCCGCGTGGCTGGAAACGGTGAGCAAATGATGCGAACCGAGGCATCCGCAGACTGACAAGCTTCCCCTGCGGATCCCGAAACCAGCGATAAACCTTGGGCTGAATGGTTGATCAGCGTGAACAAAGGGCCTTGCAACAAGGCTGGCGGCGTGAAATCAACGGCCACCCGCCCCCACACCAACTGCACGACTTCCAACACGATGTAGGACAAACCGAACGTCACCAAGAGCTCTGAAACATGGCCCATTTTGTGAACCCGTCTGAGCACTTGGCTTTCAAACAAGGCGCCGGCCGCGCCGGTGAGGATGGGCGCCAATAAGAGGGCTGGCCAAAAGCCGATGGCTCCGCTCAAGGTGTAGCCGAAATAGGCGCCGAGCATGTAAAAGCTGGCGTGAGCGAAATTGAGCACACCCATCATGCTGAAGATCAGGGTCAAACCTGAACTGAGCATGAACAGCAGCAAGCCATAACTCAGGCCATTCAACATGGAAATGAAAAAGAATTCCATGCTCAATGCCCAAAGTCAACGCACAAAGAACGCCTGAAGGCAGGCGGGTACCGCAAACAAGTCACGTCAAGGCATCTTCATTTGGCAACTGGTCGGTGTGCTTGACACATACGGCTCGAACGTTTTGACGGGCGCCAATGTCATGCCAGTGCTTTCAGGGCTGTAAGGGAATTTCTTGTCAGCCTTTTGCCATACCGAGATGAACAAGGTTTGTTGCAGTTGGTGATCGTACTTGCGCATTTCCATGTCGCCGTTGAAGCCTTTGAATTTGAACCCGTGCATGGCAGCGGCGACTTTGACTGGGTCGGTGGACTTGGCTTGGGCCATGGCACCGGTGAGCAAATCGAAAATGCTGATCATCGAACCGGTGTACAAATCGTCATTGAATTTGGCTTTGAAGCCATCGCGGTATTTCACCATGGGCCCGGCCATGTTGTAGTGGGCATAGGCCACCTGATAAACACGGCCAGCCGCGCCAGTGCCCAACGCCGTGGGTGTGCCGGTCACACCGGTGTAGTAAGTGAAGAACTTGCCTGTGTAGCCTGCCTCGTTGGCGGCTTTGACCAACAAGGCGAGGTCAGAACCCCAGTTGCCGGTGATGACTGAGTCGGCGCCGGAAGCTTTGACTTTGGCGATGTAGGGCGCGAAATCTCGCACTTGGGCGAGTGGGTGCAAATCTTCCCCCACGATTTGGATGTCAGGGCGTTTGCGTGACAAGGTTTCTTTCGCGTATTTGGCGACTTGTTGACCGTGCGAATAGTTTTGGTTCAGGAGGTAAATCTTTTTGACCTCGGGCATGTCCTTGATGAAAGTAGACATGGCTTCCATTTTCATGGATGTGTCGGCGTCAAAACGGAAATGCCAGTAGCTGCATTTGCTGTTGGTGAGGTCGGGGTCCACCGCAGAATGGTTGAGAAAGATGATTTCTTTGCCTGGGTTGCGCTCGTTGTGTTTGTTGACTGCATCCACCAGTGCACCAGCCACCGAAGAGCCATTGCCTTGGGTGATGTAACGAACCCCTTGGTCCATGGCAGATTTGAGTTGGTTCAGACTTTCAGCGGGGCTGAGTTTGTTGTCTAAACCGATGATTTCAAATTTGACGCCTGCCGCATTGCCCTTGTTGTATTCCTCGGCGAGGTATTGCAAGGTTTTGAGTTGGTTTGAACCGACCGGCGCCATCAAGCCAGACAGTGGATCGATCCAAGCAATCTTGACGGTTTCACCTTTTTGGGCGGTTGCTGCCAGGCAAAAACTGCCCAATACCAAGGCGATACCAAATTTGCGAAAAAGCATTCTTTTCTCCTCATTCATAGACGCTCAAGCCTAACGGATTTTCGGGTTGACCCTGCTAGGGTTACCCCTAGAAAGCCCCATGACCGCCGGATTTCATTGGGGCAATTGATAACCAGATAACTGTTCACGCAAACGTGTTTTCAGCATTTTGCCGGTGGCACCCAACGGGATGCTATCGACAAACACCACATCGTCCGGTATTTGCCATTTGGCGATTTTTCCCTCATAGAACTTCAAGAGTTCTTCCCGCCCCACTTTGGCATCGGCTTTTTTGACCACCACCACGATCGGGCGCTCGTCCCATTTGGGATGCGGCATGCCAATGCACGCGGCCATCGCCACATCGGGATGGGCCATGGCGATGTTCTCGACATCGATGGAACTGATCCATTCACCACCAGACTTGATGACGTCTTTGCTGCGGTCTGTGATTTGCAAGAAACCATCGGGGTCGACCGTGGCGACATCGCCGGTGGGAAACCAACCGTCTTGCAACGGCGAGGCACCTTCTTGTTTGAAATACTCTTTGATGACCCAAGGCCCTTTCACCAACAGGTCGCCATAGGCCTTGCCGTCATTGGGTTGTTCCTTGCCCTGATCGTCCACGATTTTGAAATCGATGCCAAAAATGGCGCGCCCTTGTTTGAGGCGAATCTTCATTTGCTCTGCCGCAGGCAATGCCAAATGCTTGTTCTTCAAAGTGCAAAGTGTGCCCAAGGGACTGAGCTCGGTCATGCCCCAAGCGTGAAGCACTTCCACGCCATATTCGTCGTTGAACGCTTGGATCATGGCCGGGGGGCAGGCCGAGCCGCCAATCACCGTGCGGGTCAGGTGACTGAAACGCAGACCACCCGATTTCAAATGCGCCAACAACATTTGCCACACCGTGGGCACCCCAGCTGCCAGCGTGACTTTTTCAGATTCAAGCAATTCATAAACCGATTTGCCGTCCAGCGCCGCGCCGGGAAACACCAGTTTCGCGCCCACCATGGCGGCGCTGTAAGGCAGTCCCCATGCGTTGACATGGAACATGGGTACCACCGGCAGAATGCTGTCGCGGGCGGAAAGGCACATCACATCAGGCAATGCACAGGCGTATGCATGCAACAAGGTAGAGCGGTATGCGGGCCATGCGTAATGGTGGGACTGCTGACCCATCCAACTTTCGTAACTGACCAAATGGGGGATGCCGCTGTCGCTGGGTAATTTGTCGGCGTCGCACATGGCCACCCAATGTTTGACGGTTTTGCAGTCTTGGTGGATTTTTTGAACGATGGGCAAAAAGCTCATGTCAAAACACAGCACAGCATCTTCCGCATGGTTGACGATCCACGTGATTTGTTCAGGGTGCAACCTGGGGTTCAAGGTGTGAAGCACACGGCCGCTGCCGCTGACCCCGAAATACAGCTCAAGGTGTCGATAACCGTTCCACGCCAAAGTGGCCACGCGGTCACCCGGCGCGATCTTCCATTGGTCTAAAGCGTTGGCCACTTGCCGTGAGCGAGCCGCGATGGTGGCCCAATTGCTGCGGTGAATGTCACCCTCTACGCGCCTTGAAATGACTTCGGTGTCGCCGTGGTGTTTCTCGGCGAATTCAATCATGTCGGATATCAACAAGGTTTGTTGCTGCATCAATCCCAGCATGGGAGTCTCCTTTGAATGGCACTGCTGTGCGCGTTGTTTCGCGTATTGTGCACAATTGTCATATGCAGGAATCCCTTAAACACGCAATGACCTTGGGTTGGCGACACCCGTTTGACGCATTGGGGACTGAGTTTTACTCGTCTGTGAACCCCACCGCGCTCAGCAATGTGCACTGGGTGGCCAAGAACCACGCATTGGCCCGAGCATGGGGTTGGCCTGATGATGCCTTTGATGACCACCTGTTGAATGTGTTGTCAGGCAATGCGGTTGCCAAAGGCAGTCAGCCTTGTGCCAGTGTCTACAGTGGTCACCAATTTGGTGTGTGGGCCGGGCAACTAGGTGATGGTCGGGCACTGTCCTTGGGGGTGATCGACACGCCACTCGGCGCGCAAGAAATCCAACTCAAAGGCGCAGGCAAAACGCCCTACTCTCGCATGGGTGACGGGCGTGCGGTGCTGCGTTCCAGTATCCGAGAGTTTTTATGCAGCGAAGCCATGCACGGTTTGAGAATTCCCACCACCCGCGCGTTGGCCTTGGTGGGCTCGCCTGACCGCGTACTGAGAGAAGACATTGAAACCGCGGCCGTGGTGACACGGGTTGCGCCGAGTTTTTTGCGGTTTGGCCATTTGCAGCATTTCGCTGCCAACGGCGAAATCAAGGCACTGAAATCACTGGTCGATTTTTTGATTGACACGCAATTCCCCCACTTGAACCAAGTGGAAGACGGCCCTTCAAGGTACACCGCTTTGCTGGCTGACATCACGCGACTGACCGCGGTGATGTTGGCCAAATGGCAAGCGGTGGGGTTTTGTCATGGCGTCATGAACACTGACAACATGAGCTTGTTGGGTTTGACCATCGATTACGGTCCGTTCCAATTTCTCGACGGATTTGACCCCGCGCACATTTGCAACCACTCGGATCACCAAGGGCGTTATGCCTATGCCCGTCAACCGCAAATCGCCTACTGGAATTTGTTTTGCTTGGGCCAAGCGCTCTTGCCCCTGATTGAAGACCAAGACAAGGCGCTGCAAGCTTTGGAAACCTATCAATCCCTCTACCCCGCATTGGCAGACCGCGAGTTCGCCGTGAAATTGGGTTTGACGCTTGCAGGCGCCGATGACCATGTGTTGATTGAATCTTTGCTCAAGGTCTTGGCGACTGAAAAAACAGACTTCACCATTTTCTGGCGACGACTCAGTCACGCGGTCGCCCATTTGCAAAGTCTGGGACCAACCAAGGCATTCGAACCGGTCAAGGACTTGTTCATCGATGGCACGGCTTGGTTGGCCTGGTTGCCCCGTTATCTGCACAGGCTGGAGGGAACAGACACTGAGCAAGCCGGTTTACTGATGCTGGCAACCAACCCCAAATATGTTTTGCGTAACCATTTGGGTGAAGAGGCCATTGCTCAGGCGAAAATAGGCAACTTCGCATTGGTCGATGATTTGTTGCAAGTGTTGTCGTCCCCGTTTGACGAACACCCCCGCTTTGAACATTTGGCCGGTTTTGCGCCCGATTGGGCGTCTTCCATTTCCATCAGTTGTTCCTCATGAAACTCCCTCAAAACAGTGCCGAATGGCGAGCACATTTGGCCGCCAAAAACGCAGAGCCTGTGGCCTATGAAGTCACCCGCCATGCCGCCACCGAACGCCCCTACACAGGCAAGTACGAGTCACATTGGGCCAAGGGCATTTACCGTTGCATTTGCTGCGACACGCTTTTGTTTGACTCAGGCACCAAATTTGACGCGGGTTGCGGCTGGCCCAGTTTTTACCAAGCGGCGGACGCATCAGCGATTGAAGAACGGGTTGACAGGGCCCACGGCATGTTGCGAACCGAAACCGTGTGCGCTGTTTGCAAAGCCCATTTGGGCCATGTGTTTCCTGATGGCCCTGCGCCCACAGGATTGCGCTACTGCATGAACTCGGCCGCGTTGTCATTTGAGCCTGAGGATCGCAAGCCATGAAATTGTTGATAGATTTTTTTCCGATCGCCTTGTTTTTCGTGGCTTTCAAACTCGCTGGCATTTATGTCGCAACCGGCGTGGCCATGGTGGCGACATTGGTGCAAATTGCCTGGCTGTACTTTAAGCACGGCAAAGTTGAACCCATGCAATGGATGAGTCTGGGCATCATCACGGTGTTTGGCGGCGCTACTTTGCTGACCCACAACGACACGTTCATCAAATGGAAACCCACTATTTTGTTTTGGCTGATGGGCAGTATCTTGATCGTGGGACAGTGGTGGTTGAAGAAAAATTTCATCAAATCGCTCATGTCCGCGCAGCTGTCATTGCCCGATGAGATTTGGCAAAAGTTGTTGTGGAGCTGGGCATTGTTTTTCTTGTTCAAAGGCGGCCTGAATTTGTGGGTGGCCTACCATTTCGACACCGACACGTGGGTTAATTACAAATTGTTTGGCAGCATGGGTTTGATGCTTTTGTTTGTGTTGGGCCAAGGCGTTTATTTGAGCAAACACATTCAGCCTGAACCCGATGCTCCGGACGCTGATAAAGCCGAAGCCAAACCCGCGGGGGAGCCATGAACATCAGTGCAGACCAGTTAACCAACAAACTGCAAGCCGACTTAGCGCCTTTTTTCTTGCAAGTGGAAGACGAAAGCGCTGCGCATGCAGGCCACGCAGGTGCCGACGGCTCTGGGCAGGGCACCCACTTTCGCGTGCGCATCGGTGCACAAGCATTTGATGGTTTGAGCCGGGTGGCGCGTCACAGGCTTGTGTATGATGCGTTGCAACAATTTGTTGACCAAGGCCTTCACGCGTTGGCCATTGAGATTGTCGAAGCCCCTCACTGAACCATCGACTGGTTTCAACTCTGATTCAGACCCCATTTGTCTCTTAGAAAGCTATTCATGAACTTTTCTTTTATCAAGCCAGTTTTACTCTCAGCCACACTGGCACTGGGCTTCGTCACAGCGAACGCACAAAACATCGCCATCGTCAACGGCAAAGCAGTGCCTAAATCGCGTGTGCAAGCTTTGGCCGCGCAACTTGAGCGTTCAGGCCGGGCTGTCACCCCCGAGATGGAGCAGCAGTTGCGTGAAGAAGTCATCATCCGCGAAGTCTTCATCCAAGAAGCCCAAAGCAAGGGAATGGATGCCACCGATGATTTCAAAACCCAAATGGAATTGGCCCGTCAAAGCATTTTGATTCGCGAGTTGTTCTCTGAATTCCAAAAGAACAACCCTGTGACCGACGCTGAAGTCAAAGCCGAGTACGACAAATTCGCGTCCATGAACGGTGGCAAAGAATACAAATCACGCCACATCTTGGTGGAAAAAGAAGACCAAGCCAAGGCCATCATCGCCAGCTTGAAAAAAGGCGGTAAGTTTGAAGACATCGCCAAAAAACAATCCAAGGATCCAGGTTCTGGTGCCAAAGGTGGCGATTTGGATTGGGCCAATGCGTCAAGCTTCGTGAAAGAGTTTTCAGACGCCATGGTCGCTTTGAAAAAAGGCGAATTCACCCAAAACCCGGTCAAAAGCCAGTTTGGTTTTCACGTCATCCGTCTCGACGATGTGAGGGATGCTCAATTGCCCAAAATGGAAGAAGTCAAGCCACAAATTTTGCAGCAGTTGCAGTCCAACAAATTGGCTGAATTTCAACAGTCGCTTCGCGACAAAGCCAAAATCGAATGAAGGTGAACCCCTCAGCATCAAAGCCCTCGCCGCATGACGAGGGCTTTTTTTTTGAGCGGCTCTGGTTACTTGTCTGCTTTTTCAGGCGCGATCACATGCGCCAGTGCAAAAGTTTTGCTTTGCAATATTTCAGAAGTCCGAATTTTTTCAAATTCGTTCAATAAGCTGGTGGCATCGGTGTGATTTTGGGTCAGCAGTTTGATCACACGAACCAAATGCTTTTGCAAATTGACGTTCTTTGCCATGGCTTTTTGCAAAACCTTGGCGGATTGAGAGTGATCAACATGCTTTTCCTGCGGTTGGTCAACCAAAGCCACCGCATTTTCGGAATGAAGCTGCGTCAGTTCGGTCAGATCAGCTTGCAATTGACCCAATTCCAAATAGCTTTGGTAGAGCAAATCGGTGAGCTCTCGGTCTCTTGTGATGTTCAAGTTGATGCTCATGGTGACGTCCTTTGTTTATGCAATCGACACCAAGACGTGACTCTTGATGGACAGATCAGTCTACCCAACGGCGTGCGTTGCGCCAAATCCGCATCCAAGGGCTGAAATCGGTCGATTTTTGAAAGCTGCTGCTGGCGGTCCAGCTGAATTGCAATTGGCGAAACACCCGCTCAGGGTGCGGCATCATCGCCGTAAAGCGCCCATCTGCCGTGGTCACGGCGGTCAAACCGCCCGGACTGCCGTTCGGGTTGAAAGGGTATGTCTCGGTAGCATGCCCATGGTGATCGACAAAACGCATCGCAGCTCGGACTGTTTGAGGATCGCCCTTGGCACTGAAATCTGCATAGCCTTCACCGTGCGCCACCGCGATCGGCAATCGGCAACCCGCCATGCCTTGAAAAAACAAACTGGGTGAATCCAGCACTTCCACTTGGGACAACCGGGCTTCAAAGCGGCCGCTTTGGTTGTCGGTGAAGCGAGGCCAAGCGTCAGCACCTGGAATCAGCACGGCCAACTCGGCAAACATTTGACACCCGTTGCACACGCCCAGTGCGAATGTGTTTTTTCGCTGGAAAAAACCTTGAAATTGCTCTGACAGTTGGGTGTTGAACGTGATGCTGCGAGCCCAGCCCTTGCCTGCCCCCAAGGTGTCGCCATAGCTGAAGCCGCCGCAAGCCACGAGCCCTTGGAAATCTTTCAGGTGAGCGCGACCTTGCTGCAAATCGGTCATGTGAACGTCATATGCCTCAAAACCAGCTTCAGTGAATGCATAAGCCATTTCCACATGGGAATTGACGCCTTGTTCGCGCAAGACGGCCACGCGGGGTCGCTGGCGGTGAATGTAAGGCGCGGCCACGTTGTCAAGCGAGCCCGGGGTTAAATGCACATGCAAGCCCGGGTCAAGCGGGTCTGAGCAAGCAGCATGTTCGGCATCTGCGGTGTCAGGGTTGTCTCGCTCGCGGCAAATTTTCCAGCTCACGCTGTCCCAGACTTGGTGCAAGTCATACAGACTGGCTGTGAATATTTCTTTGGCATCCCGCCAAATGCTGAGTTCATTCGTCCCCTTCGCGATGGATGACGAGGTGGGTCTGGTTTTGCCCACCACATGGCTGCAAGCGGACAAGCCGTGTTGACGCAAGAGTTGCATGACTTGATCACGCACATCGGTACGCACTTGAATGACCGCACCCAGTTCTTCATTGAACAACGCATGCAGGGTTTTTTCATCCCGTCGGGCGCTGATTTGTTGGGACCAGTTTTTGCTGTCACCATGGTCTGCCCGGCTGTCGGCGATGCCGTCGCCCTCTGTGACCAACAAATCGACATTGATGGCCACGCCCACATGGCCGGCAAACGCCATTTCTGCGATGCACGCCAATAAGCCACCGTCGCTGCGGTCATGGTAGGCCAGCACCCATTGTTTGGCGCGCAACTCGTTGATGGCGTTGACCAAATGAACCAAGTCTTTTGGCGTATCCAAATCGGGAACATCGCCACCAGTTTGGTCCAGCACTTGCGCCAAGATGCTGCCACCCATGCGTTGCTGGCCTCGGCCTAAGTCGATCAAAATCAAACTGGTATCTGGCTCTGTGGCGTTCAACTGCGGTGTGAAGTTGCCTCGGACATCGTTCAATGCAGCAAATGCAGTGATGATCAAGCTGACCGGTGAGGTCACTTGCACGCTTTGACCATCGGCTTGCCAACGGGTGCGCATGGACAAACTGTCTTTGCCCACCGGAATGGAAATGCCCAATGCAGGGCAAAGTTCCATGCCCACGGCTTTGACCGTGTCATACAAAGCCGCGTCCTCACCGGGTTCGCCGCAAGCGGCCATCCAGTTGGCAGACAACTTGACCTTGTCCAGCGAAATCGGTGCGGCCAGTAAATTGGTGATGGCTTCTGCTACCGCCATGCGGCCCGAGGCGGGTGCATGGATCGCGGCCAACGGTGTGCGTTCACCAATTGACATGGCTTCGCCAGCCACGCCTTTGTAATCGGCCAATGTGATCGCGCAGTCGGCCACAGGCACTTGCCAAGGCCCGACCATTTGGTCGCGGTGCGTCATGCCACCCACGGTCCGGTCGCCAATGGTGATCAAAAACCGTTTGCTGGCCACGGTGGGATGAGACAGCACTTTGAGCACCGCGTCTTGCAAAGTGATCTGATCTGTGTTGAGCGGCGTGGTTTGCTGTGTCATGCGTTGAACATCGCGCAACATTTTGGGCGGCTTGCCCAACAGCACGTTCAAGGGCATGTCCACGGCGCGGGAGTCATCGGTGTGTTGGACCGAAAGATGGCGGTCGTCGGTGGTGACACCCACCACCGCAAACGGGCAACGTTCACGTTCACAAAAGAATGCAAACTGGCTGAGCGATTCAGGGGCAATGGCCAACACATACCGTTCTTGACTTTCGTTGCTCCAGATTTCTTTCGGGGATAAACCGCTTTCTTCGAGAGGAACTTGGCGCAAATCGAAACGTGCACCACGGCCAGCATCGTTGACCAAC
>RFYK01000044.1 GCA_009925585.1 Betaproteobacteria bacterium
ACCGATGCGATGGCGGGGCAAACCGATTGCAAGCCTGCCAATAAACGTTGTGTTTTTAAAGTACTGAGGGCATGTGAGCCTTGGAAGGCACTGATGTGTAGGGTCACGAGCAGGTCTTGGGTGAGGTGAGGTTTGGTGGCAGACGGATCATCCACCGAGCGTGGGCGAATTTTAACGACATGCCTCGGTGTGCCCCAGCGGGCTTGAGCCTGAGATAATCACCCCATGACGATCACATTCAAAGACGAACGCGGCATTGCTGGCATGCGGGTCGCTGGCAGACTGGCCTCTGAGGTTTTGGACTACCTCACGCCCCATGTTCAGCCGGGTGTCACCACCAATGCGCTGGACAAATTGGCCTTCGATTACATCACCCAGGTTCAGCAAGCCATTCCCGCCCCGCTCAACTACAACCCCAGCGGGCGAAACCCTTATCCCAAATCGATCTGTACCTCCATCAACCACCAAGTGTGCCATGGCATACCCAGTGACAAAGCGCTGAAAAAAGGCGACATTGTCAACATCGACATCACAGTCATCAAGGACGGGTGGCATGGCGACACCAGCCGCATGTTCATCGTTGGCGAAGGCTCCATTGCAGCCAAGCGTTTATGTCAGTTGACATACGAAGCCATGTGGCATGGCATCGTCAAGGTCAAACCTGGGGTGCGTTTGGGCGATATCGGTCACGCCATTCAAACTTTTGCCGAAGGCCAAGGCTTCTCGATCGTGCGTGAATTTTGTGGACACGGCATCGGCCAAGTGTTTCACGAAGACCCCCAAGTGCTGCATTACGGCAAGCCCGACACGTTGGAAGAACTCAAGCCTGGCATGACATTCACCATCGAACCCATGGTGAATGCTGGCAAACGCGACATCAAGGAAATGAGCGATGGATGGACCATCATCACGCGCGACCATTCGTTGTCAGCGCAATGGGAGCACACCGTGTTGGTCACACCCACCGGCTACGAAGTGCTCACCTTGTCGAGCGGCAGCCCTGCGCTGCCTGCTTTTGTGACCACCACCGCGTGCTGACAGGTGAACCACACAGTCTCTGATTTCAAGCAACGCAAAACGGCCTTGTTGTCCCGTTGCGCCGCAGCCCAGAGCCTGTCCAATGCGGCGCAAATTCATCAGCACTTGAAATGGCTCAGCGATTTATGCGATGAGACGTTGAAATCGCTGTGGCAACAAGCCGGTATCCCGCCCGATTTTTCGCTGTTGGCCGTCGGTGGATATGGCAGGCAAGCGTTGTTTCCTTATTCTGATGTGGATGTCTTGGTTTTGTTGCCAGACGATATTCAACTGGAAACGGACACGCCGTTGAAGCACCGCATTGAAGCTTTCATTGGCAGCTGCTGGGATGCTGGATTGGAAATCGGCTCCAGCGTTCGCAACATGTCTGAATGCTTGTCCGAAGCAGCGGCTGATATCACGGTGCAAACCGCCATGTTGGAATCACGGCTGTTGATCGGCGACGACAAACTGATGAAAGCATTCAGTTTGGCATTCAAAACTCAGCTCGAACCGCGTGCTTTTTTCACAGGCAAGACCCTGGAAATGCACCAGCGTCACAGCAAGTTTGACAACACGCCCTACTCGCTTGAACCCAATTGCAAAGAATCCCCCGGTGGGTTGCGTGACCTGCAAATGCTGTTGTGGTTGAGCAAAGCCAGTGGGCTTGGATCGACTTGGAAAGACTTGCATGCGCGGGGCATGGTCACCTCGCTGGAGATGCGCCAACTCAAACGCAATGAAAACCTGTTGTCACTGATTCGCTGGCGTTTGCATTGGTCTGCCCGCAGACGCGAAGACCGATTGGTGTTTGATTTGCAATCGACCTTGGCGACCGAGTTGGGGCTGGTCGCAGACATGCAAGACGCCAGACTCGCTCGCAAAGCCAGTGAAGCATTGATGAAGCATTACTACTGGGCTGCCAAAGCTGTGACGCAGCTGAACCAAATCATTCATCTGAACATTGAAGATTGGTTATTCGAACAAACACAAGCGCACCCGCCGCGTCCTTTGAACGAACGATTTTTGGACAAATCCGGCATGCTTGAAGTGGTGGACGATGGCTTGTACCAGCGTGAACCGCATGCGATTTTGGAAACCTTTTTGGTCTACCAAGAAACCGTGGGCATCAAAGGTTTGTCGGCCCGGACATTGCGAGCGCTTTACAACGCCAGAGGCTTGATGAACGCCGCCTTCAGGCGAGACCCCGCCAACCGCGCCATGTTCATGCGTATTTTGCAAACACCGCAGGGCATCACCCATGCCATGCGGTTGATGAACCAAACCTCGGTGCTGGGGCGGTATTTGTGGGTGTTCAGGCGCATCGTGGGACAAATGCAGCATGACCTGTTCCATGTCTACACGGTTGACCAGCACATCCTGATGGTGCTGCGCAATGTGCGTCGTTTTTTCATCGTTGAGCACGCGCATGAATACCCGTTTTGCTCTCAACTCGCGGCTGGCTGGGAGCAACCGTGGATTTTGTATGTGGCTGCGTTGTTTCACGACATCGCCAAAGGCCGAGGTGGGGACCATTCAGACTTGGGCGCGCGCGAGGTGCGGTTGTTTTGCAAACAACATGGCGTCGCCAAAGCAGACCAACACCTGATTGAATTCCTTGTGCAACACCACCTGACCATGAGTCAAGTGGCGCAAAAAGAAGACTTGAGTGACCCTGATGTGATTCGCGCTTTTGCCAAGCGGGTTGGCAACGAACGGTATTTGCGTGCCTTGTATTTGTTGACCGTGGCTGACATTCGTGGCACCAGCCCCAAGGTCTGGAACGCGTGGAAAGGCAAGTTATTGGAAGACTTGTACCGCGCCAGTGCGGCGGTGTTGGGTGGGCAATCGCATGACCCGCATGCGCTGGTTGAAATGCGCAAGCGAGAAGCGCTGGAAACCCTCAACTTGTACGCCATGCCGTTTGAGTCGCACAAAGATTTATGGGACACCTTGGACGTGGGTTATTTCATGCGTCATGAAGCGGCAGACATCGCTTGGCATACCCGTCAACTGTCTCGCCAAAGCCGCTGGACAAGCCGCCGGTGTCACAGTCAAGGCACGGTTGTCGCCCTTGGGTGAAGGCTTGCAAGTGATGGTCTACACCCCTGATCAACCCGATTTGTTCGCTCGCATATGTGGTTACTTTGACCAAGCCGAGTTCAGCATCCAAGACGCCAAAGTCCACACCGCCAAAAACGGTTATGCGCTCGACACCTTTCAAGTGGTCACGCCCATGTTGAATGTGCATTACCGCGAACTCACCCCGATGGTGGAAAACGGTTTGAAAGAAGCCATCGAAAACGGCGGGCCATTACACAAACCCAGACAAGGCGGACGGGTCTCGCGCCGAGTCAAAAGCTTTCCCGTGGCGCCCCGTGTGAGGTTGCAACCC
The DNA here is from genome assembly GCA_009925585.1 of Betaproteobacteria bacterium. Taxonomy (GTDB): domain Bacteria; phylum Pseudomonadota; class Gammaproteobacteria; order Burkholderiales; family Burkholderiaceae_C; genus Limnohabitans. Next base: position 3,413 of record RFYK01000044.1, read on the forward strand.
GATGAAAAAGCGCAACGTTGGTTATTGAGCATTTCTGCCACTGACCGCTCTGGCCTGCTTTACGGTGTGGCACAAGTGCTGGCACAACACCACATCAACGTCTTGTTGGCCAAGGTCAGTACATTGGGTGAACGCGTCGAGGACACTTTTTTGATCAACGGTGCTGCGCTACAACACAATCGCACACAAATTGATTTGGAAACCCAATTGCTTGATGTGTTGGGTGCAGGTCGTTGAAGCCTGCTTTCAGCGACACAACCATGCAGCGCCCCTGACACCTGACGAATCACGCGCGGATAAATCTCCTGCACATTGCTCATGCCCCCACCCAGCACGATGCAGTCGGGGTCCAACAGGTTGACCACTTGCGCCAATGCACGCCCCAGTCGATCGATGTATCGCTCAAAGCTCTTCACAGCTGCCGAATCGCCTTGGCGCATGGCTTGAATTATCTCAATGGCATCGCGTTGCCCCCCATTGACCCGCGCATGGTCAACTGCAAAAGCCGTTCCGCTGAGCCAGGTTTCCAAGCAACCTTTTAATCCGCACCAACAAGGGGGAACATCCAATTCTTCGTGGGTGGGCCAAGGCAAGGGATTGTGCCCCCACTCCCCTGCAATCGCATGGCGCCCGCCCAGCAGTTGGCGATTGACCACCACGCCACCGCCACAACCGGTCCCCAAAATGGCTGCAAACACCACGTTGCCGTCGGCACCAGCGCCGTCCATGGCTTCACTCAAGGCCAAGCAATTCGCGTCGTTCTCTAGCCGAACCTCACAACCCCACAAGGTTTGCAAATCGGCCTTCAGGGGTTGGTGGTTCATGGCTTGGGTGTTTGAACCACGGACCAACTGAGTGTGCACATCCAAACACCCTGGCATGCCAATGCCAATGACTTGGGGTGCAGGCAGGTTCAAGCTTTGTCGGGCCGACCACAGCAATGCGTTCATGGTGTCCAAGATGGCGGTGTAACTGTGCGACGGGGACGCCTGTCGCTGTCGGTGAATGCATTGGCCTTGCTCATCCAACACCGCTATTTCAATCTTGGTGCCGCCCAGGTCGATGCCAATTTGCACAGTCATGGGGATTGGGTCAGTGCCAGCAAGCCTGCTTCATCCAACACCGGAATGCCCAAGGCCATGGCTTTGTCGAGTTTGCTGCCAGCGGCCTCGCCAGCGATCAAGGCGGTGGTTTTTTTGCTGACGCTGCCTGCGACTTTGGCACCTGCTTGTTCAAGCAAGGCTTGCGCTTGTTCGCGTGACAAGGTCGGCAAGGTTCCGGTGATGACATAGGTATGACCACTGAGCGGCAAATCCAACCGCGCGCCCGGCGCAGACTCTTCCCAATGCACGCCGCACTCCCTCAGTTGTTGCACCACTTCGCGGTGATGGGCTTGGTCGAAAAACATGCGCAAACTGTTGGCCACCACGGGACCCACATCGTTGACAGTCAGCAGTTGCTCTTTGCTGGCATCCATCAAGGCGTCAAGGCTGCCAAAGTGTTTGGCGAGGTCTTTCGCGGTGGCCTCGCCCACATGCCGAATGCCCAAACCAAATATGAAGCGCGGCAACGTGGTTTGTTTAGACTTCTCCAAACTGTCGAGCAAATTGTTGGCTGATTTCTCTGCCATGCGGTCAAGCGCAATCAATTGCTCTCGGGTTAACCGGTACAGGTCTGGCAAAGTATGGACCAAGCCCGCATCCACCAATTGGTCCACCAATTTCTCACCCAAAGCGTCAATTTCAACCGCACGCCGTTGGGCAAAATGCAAAAACGCTTGTTTGCGTTGGGCACTGCAAAACAATCCGCCAGTGCAACGATAGTCGGCCTCGCCGTCCTCACGCACCGCCGGACTGGCACACACCGGACATGTCCTTGGCATGGTGAAGACAGGGCCTGCATGGGTCCGTTTTTCCAGCACGACGGACACCACTTCAGGAATGACGTCGCCTGCGCGCCTGACCACCACGGTGTCACCTACACGCACATCTTTTCGTCGGGCTTCATCCTCGTTGTGCAATGTCGCGTTGGTCACCGTCACGCCCCCCACAAACACAGGTGCCAATTTGGCAACCGGCGTGAGTTTTCCTGTTCGTCCCACTTGCACTTCAATCGCCTGTACCGTGGTGAATTCCTCTTGCGCAGGGTATTTGTGCGCGACGGCCCAACGGGGTTCTCGGCTGACCATGCCCAAGCGCTGTTGCAAAGCAATGTGGTTCACCTTGTACACGACGCCATCAATGTCGAAAGGCAGTTGGTCACGGTCGTGTGCGATCTGTTGGTGGTAAGCAATCAAACCTTGCGAACCCATGACACGTTGACAATGTTCAGACACAGGAAAGCCCCAAGCTTTGAGACACATCAGCACGTGGTAATGGGTTTCGTAGGCTTGTAAACCATTCAAAGTGGCCTCTACCGCAGAGAACGTCACCTCGGGGGATGCATGGAAATGCAATGCATACGCAAAAAAACTCAGGGGCCGTTGGGCGGCAATTTTGGGGTCAAGTTGCCTGACCGCACCCGCCGCGGCGTTGCGCGGGTTGACGAATGTCTTTTCATGTTTGGCGCCTTGTGCAATCCGTTGACGTTGCCGTTCATTCAAGCTTTCAAAATCATCGCGACGCATGTAGACCTCGCCCCTGACCTCCAATGCAGCGGGGGCAGTATCTGGTAATCGCAAAGGGATTTGACCAATGGTGCGGATGTTGTGCGTGACATCTTCGCCGGTTTGTCCGTCGCCACGGGTACAGGCTTGCACCAGCACATGGTCTTTGTAAATCAGGCTGATGGCGAGCCCGTCAAATTTCAATTCAGCGACATATTCCAGCGGAGGATCATCCGTTGAAAGTTGCAAGACTTTGCGAACACGGGTGTCAAATTGAATCGCCCCTTCAGGCGAAATGTCCGTCTCGGTATGGATGCTGAGCATCGGGACTTTGTGGGCCACAGAGGAAAACGCAGCCATGGGTTGCGCCCCGACACGTTGCGTGGGCGAATCCGCGGTGATGAGTTCGGGGTGAGTTGATTCGAGCGATTGAAGTTCGCGAAAGAGTCGGTCGTATTCGGCATCCGGTATCAGCGGCTCATCCAACACATGGTAGTGGTGGCCCGCCAATTGCAATTGCCGGCGCAGCTGAGCTATGCGTTCTTGCATGGCCCCGTTCAACTGAACAATCGACGCGCTTGTAATGAACCAGCGGCGAGGTCGCGCGCGGCCAGTTCGTCATAGAGTTGGCGCAGATCGCGGTCGATGATTTGGATGGCCTGCTCTGACAGGGGTTGGCCGTTGTCGTCGGTGACGATGCCGTCCATGGCGTCAGAGAGTTCTTTGGCGGTTTCACACAACCGGGCAAATGCCTGCTCCGACTGAGCCACTTGTGGCACATCCAAATTCAAGCTGATGCTTCGCAACGCGGCTTGGTTCGGGTCTTCAGCCATGGCCGCACGGGCGTCAAATTGCAGCACCAGCACAGGAGGCAAGCCCGCCACAGAGGACGCCACCACCATGCGCCCGGGAATGACGCCGGGCACAAACCCAAGCCGTGAAGCCTGTTGCTGCACATACCCTGGGCTCCAAGCCGACTTGCGTGCCTGCAAGGTGAAGCTCAACTGGGCATCATGGGCACTGGCAAATTGGTCCAACTCCCGCGCATGGGCCAATGCCTCGTGCATGTCTGGGAACTCCGGGGTGCTGGAGAACACATCAGCGAAGGCTTGGGCTTTCACCACGAATTCTGAAAATTCAATTTCGTTGAGCGGGCCTTGGCGGTTTGCCACTTGGATGCCTGCTTGAAAAGCGCTGTAGTAACGCTGGGCTTGCAAACTTTCCCAACTCCCATTGTCAGCATTCAAACCTTCCACCACAAACAATTTGTTGCCCACACGGCGAATCGATGGCAAAGCAGCAATGGCGGCTTCGCCGGAGACTGGCGCATCCAACTCCATGGTGGCAATGACATCGATCAGTGCATCGAGTTGGGTGCTGACATTGCGCTCTGCGACACTGGCTTGGAACGGACTTTCCAACGCCGTATCGGTGTCGGGCGTTGGGTCATTCAAAGGCGTGACTTCCAACGCCATCAATTCGTCAGGCGTTAAAAAAGGCTCCGCTTGTTTGGGCTGGTTCTGTCGAGACGTCCATGTGCTGTGGGCGACGACCACCACCAACACCAAGCCACCCGTGATGGCTAACCACATTTGAAAATTGCTCATTGACTGACTCTCATACGCTTTCAGCCATGCTGACCGCGGCTTCCATGTCCACCGCAACGATGCGCGAAACACCTTGCTCTTGCATGGTCACCCCGATCAGTTGCTCGGCCATTTCCATGGCAATCTTGTTGTGCGAAATGAACAAGAACTGGGTTTCTTTGGACATGCTCGAGACGAGTTTGCTGTAGCGTTCCGTGTTGGCATCGTCCAGCGGCGCGTCCACCTCGTCGAGCAAACAAAACGGCGCAGGGTTGAGTTGGAAGATGGCAAACACCAAGGCAATCGCGGTCAACGCTTTTTCGCCACCAGACAGCAAATAAATGGTTTGGTTTTTCTTGCCCGGCGGTTGCGCCATGACTTGCACGCCTGAGTCAAGGATTTCGTCCCCGGTCATCACCAATTTGGCGGTGCCGCCACCAAACAGTTCGGGGAACATGATGCCAAAGTGGTGGTTCACCGTGGCGAAAGTGTCCGACAACAAAGCGCGTGTTTCGACATCAATTTTGCGAATTGCATCTTCCAGCGTGGTGATGGCTTCGTTCAAATCGGCAGATTGGGCATCCAAGAATTGCTTGCGTTCGCTGGCAGTTCCCAGTTCTTCCAACGCGGCGAGGTTAACCGCACCGAGTGATTGAATCTCTTTTTGCAATTTATCGATTTCTGTTTGCAAGCCATGCAGTTTGACGCTTTCTTCAGCGATAGACGCTTGGATGGCCGCAGTGTCTGCCTCGGCTTCTTGCAAAAACCGGTCGTATTGTTCGAACCCGATGCGAGCGGCTTGCTCTTTGAGTTGCGCGTCGACGATGCGTTGGCGCAAGGGTTCAAGTTCACGTTCAATGCGCAGTCTGTCTTCGTTGCTGGTGCGCAAGCGGGCGGTCAGATCGTCATAGGAAGAACGCTTGGCAGCAAGCATGTTTTCTCGCTCTAGCTTCAGAGCCAAGGCGTCTTGCAAACCGGCTTGCGCCGCGGTGTCAGACAACGTGGCCAGTTCGGCCTGTTGTTTTTGCAATTCGTGACCCAGTTGTTCCAGTTGCTGGGCGGCTGTGTCTCGGGTGCGTTGCAGCTCCTCTGACTTGGCATTCAAGGTGCGTAATCCGAATTGGGCTTCTTGACTTTGGCGTTCGGTTTCACGCAGTTGTTCGCGCGCAAGTTGCAAAGCTTGCTCAGCAGCTTGTGCCGTGTCGTTCAAACCTTCATAGCGCTGCTGGGTCTGCGCCAATTGCATGTCCAAACTTTCAAACTGCGCCTGTTGGGATTGTGCCTGCTCGTGCAAAGCTTGCAGTTGCGCTTGTATCTCGGTGGTCTCATTGGCCAATTGGCCTTGGCGCGTTTTGATTTGCTCGGCCAACTGCTGGGCTTGCAGCACATCCAATTTCAACGCGTGCGCGCGGGCTTGGGTTTGGGTGGCTTCTTGTCGAATCTGAGTGCGCTGCTGAGAGGCCTGTGCCGCATGCGATTCAGCGCGTGCAAGTTGTGTTCTTGCTTCCTCTGCCATCAGGGATTGCGCGCGGATTTGTTTGTCCAGGTTTTCAATTTCCTGGGCACGCGCCAGCAAACCTGCTTGCTCGCTGTCTTGTGCGTAGAAACTGACGCTGTGCAAACCCACAGCGTGACCTTCTGGGGTGAAAATTTGTTGACCAGGTTGCAACTTGGCTCGCAATGACAATGCGTCATCCAAGGTATTGGCGGTGAAACATCCTGTCAGCCAATCGCCAAATAAAGCATTCAGACTGGCGTCGTTGAGTTTGAGTTGGTCGAATAACTTTGGCAGGGACGAGGAGCCAGGGGTTGCAGCAGAAACAGCAGGTGAGAAGAAGCTCAATTTGGCAGAGGGTGCGTCTTTGGCGAATGCTTTGACGGTGTCCATTTTGGACACTTCAAGTGCAGCCAGTCGTTCACGCAATGCCGATTCCAATGCTTGCTCCCAGCCGGGCGTGACATGCACCCGACTCCACAGCGGTTGCAAACTTTGCAAGCCATGCTTGTTCAACCAGGGGCTTAGCCGTTCATCACTCTTGAGCTTCTCTTGCAACGCTTTCAAAGCCTGTTGACGCGCTTGCAATTCAACCCATTTCGCTGCTTCATCGTTGCTGGTTTGTTGCGCGGTCTTGCGAGCCGATTCAATGCCTTCCAGTGAAGCCTCTAGGGTGTCGAGTTGTGCTTGGGTTTGGGCAGACAACTGCTCTGCTTGCGTCAGCTGTTGTTGCAGTTGCCCCAAGTGTTGCTCGTCAGGGGCATTCAAGGCATTTTGATCGGCTTGCAATCGATCCAACCGTTGTTGCAATTGACGGGTTTGCGCTTGCAAACCGGATTGTTCAGCGGCCAACACCTTCATTTGCTGCTGAACTTGGTTGACCTGTTGCGATTGGTTTTGCAGCGCTTCACGTGCAGCCTGAGACTGGCTCTCCAGTTCAGGGAGTTGGTGTTGTTGGGTGGCCTGCGTCGTTTGCAAATCACTGAGCTGAGCTTCGAGGACGGTCTTGTCAGCCTGAAGTTTTTCCGTCTCGGTCAGTGCTTGCGTGGCTTGGTCTGTCCACTGTTGTGTTTGTGTTTGGATTTGAACCAATCGAGCTTGCGCCCTTTCGCGCCCTTCAACCACAAAACGAATTTCAGCCTCTAAACGACCGACTTCAGCGCTGGCCTGGTAGAGCTGGCCTTGAGCTTGGTTGACTTGTTCACCCGCTTCATAATGGGCTTGTCGTATCGTTTCAACGCTGGACTCTACCTGCCTGAGTTCTGCGGTTTTGGCTTCCAAAGAGTTGGCGGCTTGTTCAGCTTGTTGGTGCAGACTGGTTTGCTCAGATTCAGCATCTGCACGCTTTAAAAACCATTGTTGTTGCTGTCGAAGGGTGACGAGTTTTTGCAAGCCGTTGAATTTTTGTGCCACTTCGGCTTGGCGCTCCAACTTTTCTAAGTTGGCATTGAGCTCGCGCAGAATGTCTTCTACGCGGGTCAGGTTTTCGCGTGTGTCGCTGAGTCGGTTTTCGGTTTCTCGACGACGCTCTTTGTATTTGGAAACGCCCGCGGCTTCTTCCAAAAACAAACGCAATTCTTCAGGCTTGGACTCAATGATGCGGCTGATGGTGCCCTGCCCGATGATGGCGTAAGCACGGGGCCCCAGACCCGTGCCCAAGAACACGTCTTGCACATCGCGGCGGCGAACCGGTTGGTTGTTGATGTAATAGCTGCTGTTGCCGTCACGGGTCAATACGCGTTTGACCGCGATTTCCTCAAACTGATTCCATTGACCGCCTGCGCGATGCGATTGGTTGTCAAACACCAGTTCAACGCTGGCACGGCTGGCAGGTTTGCGCGTGTTGGTGCCATTGAAGATGACGTCTTGCATGGATTCGCCGCGAAGTTCACTGGCACGGCTTTCGCCCAATACCCAGCGCACAGCGTCAATGATGTTGGATTTACCGCATCCATTGGGGCCAACGACGCCCACGAGTTGTCCAGGTAACAAAAAGTTGGTGGCGTCGGCAAAAGATTTAAAGCCAGACAACTTGATGGAATTAAGACGCACTGTTTACCTTTTTGTTCGAGAGGAAATATGAAATCAGCTGCCGGCCGTTCAGGCTGGCCGCGAGGTGTGTTGTGACAAGTGTTCGCGCCATTCGGTCACTTCACGGTGCATGTTGCTCAGGGAGGGCAACAAACCCATGACCAAGGGTTTGAGTTGCTCAACCGTTAATTGTCTGGCCGAGGCTTCGATGTCAACCAATTCTTTGGCCAAACCATCATTGCATAAAAAGGTCACATAACCTTTGAGCGTATGTAACAGTTTTTGAAGCGTTGCAGAGTCAGATTCAGACAGTGCTGTTTGCAAGGACTGCAAATCGTTTTGCAAACTCGATACAAAAGTATCAGCCAGGTTCAGCATCTGGTCATGACCGGTCGCAAAATCGTCAGCTCTGGCTGTATCTAAGAAAATATACATGACACCGATAATATCAGCCATGAATCCCCAACTCACCCGTCTTCACCCCTATCCTTTTGAACGATTGCGCCAACTGCTGACAGACGTCAAACCCAGCGCCAACCACAGCCCAGTGAGTTTGGGCATCGGCGAACCCAGACACGCCACCCCTGCATTGATCATGGATGCGTTGAGAACGCACACCGCCGAATTGGCGGCTTACCCTGCAACCGCCGGCTCTCTTGAATTCAGACAAGCCTGCAGCGCTTGGCTAGAACGCCGATACGCCGTGAAAGTCAACCCGCAGACCGAAATTTTGCCCGTCAACGGTTCTCGCGAAGCCTTGTTTGCATTTGCGCAAACCGTGCTCGATGGCGACCCGAGCAGCTTCGTGGTGTCCCCCAACCCCTTCTATCAAATTTACGAAGGCGCTGCCATTTTGGGACACGCCCATGTTCACTACGCGCCAAGCTTGGCTGAAAAGAATTTTGCGGTTGACTGGGACAGCGTGCCCGATGAGGTTTGGCAACGCACGAAATTGTTGTTTGTCTGTTCGCCCGGAAACCCCACGGGCGCAGTGATGCCGTTGAGTGAATGGCAAAAATTGTTTGCATTGAGCGACCAACACGGGTTTGTCATTGCCTCGGACGAGTGCTACAGCGAAATTTATTTTGGTGACACACCGCCACTGGGCGGGCTGCAGGCGGCCAAGCTCTGCGGTCGTTCTGATTTCAAACGGTTGGTCTGCTTCACCAGTTTGTCTAAACGAAGCAATGTGCCAGGCTTGCGCAGTGGGTTTGTCGCCGGTGACGCCACATTGATCGCACCATTTCTGCGTTACCGCACCTACCATGGTTCTGCCATGGGCGGCTTGGTTCAGCAAGCCAGCATCGCTGCATGGAACGATGAAACGCATGTGGCCGAGAACCGAGCCTTGTACAAAGCCAAGTTTGCACAGGTCACTCCGTTGCTGTCAAAGGTGTTGGATGTGGCATTGCCTGACGCGGGGTTTTACTTGTGGGCGGCGGTTCCAGGCGGTGACGACGAAGCTTTCGCGCGAGACTTGTTCACTCAATACAATGTCACGGTGTTGCCAGGTCGTTATTTGGCCCGCGAGGTCCATGGCATCAACCCCGGCCAAGGCCGTATTCGCATGGCATTGGTCGCACAACCCGAAGAGTGCCTCGAAGCGGCACGCCGTATTGTTCAATTTGTTCAAACCCACTATCCATCACCATCATGAGCCAACAACTGCAATCCATCATTGACACCGCTTGGGAAAACCGCACCCAATACAGCCCTTCATCCGCACCCAAAGAATTGACCGAAGCAGTTGAACATGTGATCGCTGAACTCAATGCGGGACGCCTTCGTGTGGCAACCCGCCAGTCCGTGGGTCAATGGACCACACACCAATGGTTGAAAAAAGCCGTTCTGCTTTCCTTTCGTCTGAAAGACAACCATGTGGTCAAAGCCGGCGATTTGGGCTTTTACGACAAAGTGCAAACCAAGTTTTCCAACATGGACGAAGCCCACATGAAAGCCAGTGGGGTGCGCGTGGTGCCACCTGCCGTGGCTCGCCGCGGCAGCTATATCGCCAAAGGCGCCATCTTGATGCCCAGTTACGTGAACATTGGCGCATACGTCGATGAAAACACCATGGTTGACACCTGGGCCACTGTGGGTTCATGCGCACAAATTGGCAAGAACGTGCACCTGTCTGGGGGTGTCGGCATTGGCGGCGTGCTCGAACCCGTGCAAGCCAACCCAACCATCATTGAAGACAACTGTTTCATTGGCGCACGCTCTGAAGTGGTGGAAGGAGTGATTGTTGAAGAGAACTCTGTCATATCAATGGGCGTGTACATTGGCCAGAGCACCAAAATTTATGACCGCGCCACTGGTGAAGTGACTTATGGACGCGTGCCTGCAGGTTCAGTGGTGGTGTCTGGCAATTTGCCCAGTGCCGACGGTAAATACAGTTTGTACTGCGCGGTCATTGTCAAACGCGTGGATGCACAAACCCGCGCCAAAACCAGCTTGAACGATTTGTTGCGCGACTGAGCATGTCGCCGACGCTTGATCTGGTCGAACAACTGATCGCTTGTCCTTCGGTCACACCGCAGGATGCGCAGTGCTTGTCTTTGATTGAACAGCGGTTGACGCCATTGGGTTTTCTGTGCGAGCGCATGGACCACGGGCCAGCCGATGGCATCGTCAGCAACCTGTGGGCGATCAAACGCAGTGCCTCGCCCCATGCCAAAACTTTGGTGTTTGCAGGTCACACCGATGTCGTGCCCACCGGTCCGTTGAACCAATGGCACAGCGACCCCTTCACGCCAACTCACCGTGACGGCAAATTGTTTGGCCGCGGAGCCAGCGACATGAAAACGTCCTTGGCCGCGATGGTGGTTGCCGCTGAAGAATTTTTTCAATCACACCAGTCTGCAGATTTTTCTTTGGCGTTTTTGTTGACCAGCGACGAGGAAGGTCCGTCTGTTGACGGCACAGTCAAGGTGGTCGAGGCCCTGAAAGAACGTGGCGAACCGCTTCATTGGTGCATCGTGGGCGAGCCCACATCGGTACATCACCTAGGTGACATGGTCAAAAACGGCAGGCGCGGCACCTTGAGCGGCAAATTGACCGTCAAGGGTATTCAAGGTCACATTGCCTATCCGCAACTGGCGCGTAACCCCGTGCACCAACTGGCGCCTGCATTGGCTGAATTGACCAGCATGGCATGGGATGCAGGCAATGCCTATTTCCAGCCCACCAGTTGGCAGGTCAGCAACATCCATGCGGGAACCGGCGCCAACAACGTCATCCCAGGTGAAGTGGTGGTGCATTTCAATTTTCGATTCAGCACCGAATCCACGGCTGACAGTTTGAAACACCGCTTAGAAGAGGTGTTAAATCGCCATCAACTGGAATACAGCATCCAGTGGACTTTGGGTGGGCAGCCATTCATCACCACCCCGGGCGATTTGCTCGCTGTGGTTCAACAAGCCATCACCCATTGCACCGGACTGCAGACCGAGTTGTCCACCACCGGTGGAACCAGCGACGCACGGTTCATCGCACAAATTTGTCCTCAAGTGATTGAATTTGGCCCACCCAACGACAGCATTCATCAAATCAACGAATTTGTGCGTCTCAACGACATCGACACTTTGAAAAATATTTACTTGCAAGTATTGGTCCAACTGCAGCAGCAATCTCTCAGCGCTTCAGTGGCATGACGCCTGTTCAATTGATCGTTCATTGCGCCCAGCAAATGACCCAAGCGGGCGTGTCCTTTGGCCAAGGCACTTTGTATCCCGAAGACGAAGCCGCTTGGTTGGTGTTGTGGGCTTTGGGGTTGCCGCTTGACACAGACACCAGCCAGCTGACGACTGATGTCGATGAGCAGGCTGTGCAGTCTGTGCTGAACTTGCTGGCGCAGCGCATTCAAACCCGCCAGCCCTTGGCATATTTGACCAAAGAAGCATGGCTTCAAGGCGTTTCGTTTTATGTGGATGAACGATGCCTGATTCCTCGCAGTCTGATCGCAGAAGCGATTGCGGCGGGAAGCATGGATCCTTGGCTGTCACCGGACAGCACCAAGGCTTTGGACATGTGCACTGGTGGCGGCAGTTTGGCTGTGCTGCTGGCGTTGGCCTACCCGACCATGCACGTGGATGCGTCGGACATCTCGGCACAAGCGTTGGAGGTGGCGCAAATCAACATCGACAGACATGGACTGCCAGAGCGCATCAAGCTGTTGCTCAGTGACGGGCTTTCACATGTGCAAGGCATTTACGACCTGATCGTTTGCAATCCGCCCTATGTCAATGCACAAAGCATGGCGGCGTTGCCTGCGGAATTTCAAGCCGAACCGGTATTGGCTTTGGCCGGCGGTCACGATGGCATGGATTTCGTTCGTCGTCTTTTGCAAACCGTGTCGAACCACCTGACTGACCACGGTGTGTTGGTGCTCGAAATCGGCCATGAAATTCAACACTTTCAGCAGGCATTCGCGCAACTGGAGCCTGTGTATTTATCAACCAGTGCCGGTGAAGAACAGGTGTTGTTGTTCACCAAGCAGGCTTTATTGACATGATTACCTTAAAACAAATTTCTCTCAGACGCGGCACCAAGTTGTTGCTGGACCAAGCCTCGGTCACCCTCAATCCGGGTGAAAAAGTGGGTTTGGTGGGCCGCAATGGCGCGGGTAAATCGAGTTTGTTTGCGTTGCTCAACCGCAGCTTGCAAGAAGACTCCGGTGAATTTCACATACCCACGCAATGGCGAATGGGGCAAGTGGCACAAGAGATGCCAGAAACCTCGCAAAGTGCCACCGAATTTGTGATCGATGGTGACACTGCATTGCAATTGGCACGAAGTGAAGTGACCGCTGCCGAAGAAAGCAATGACGGCGAGCGCATGGCGAATGCTTACATGGCCTTGTCAGATGCAGGTGAACACGATGCGCCGGCCAGAGCCCAATCTTTGATTTTGGGGCTGGGCTTCAAAACCAGCGAATTAGACAATCCCGTGAACAGTTTTTCGGGAGGGTGGCGCATGCGTTTGCAACTGGCGCGCGCGTTGATGAGCCCTTCTGATTTGCTGTTGTTGGACGAACCCACCAACCACTTGGATTTGGATGCTTTGGTTTGGTTAGAGAGTTGGCTCAAGCGCTACGAAGGTACATTGTTGGTCATCAGCCACGACCGCGAATTTTTAGATGCCGTGACCCAAGTCACCTTGCATATCGATGCCGCAAAACTCATGCGCTACGGTGGCAACTACAGCAAATTTGAAGACATGCGTGCCGAGCAAATGAACCTTCAACAAAATGCGTTTGCCAAGCAACAAGACAAAATCGCGCATTTGCAAAAATTCATTGCGCGCTTCAAGGCCAAGGCGAGCAAAGCCAAACAGGCCCAAAGTCGGGTCAAGGCGCTGGAGCGAATGGAGAAAATCGCACCCTTGCTCAGTGAAGCCGATTTTCAGTTTGAGTTCAAACCGCCTGCCCATTTGCCCAACCCCATGCTGTCCATGCAAAACGTGAGTTTTGGGTATCCGTCCAGCGAATCTTCTTCATTGCCGCCGACGGTCATTGTTCAAAACATCAGCCGCTCGGTGTTGGCTGGACAGCGGATCGGTATTTTGGGCGCCAACGGACAAGGCAAATCGACCGTGGTGAAAACCATTGCAAGAAGTTTGCAGGCGGTAGCGGGTGAAATCACCGAAGGCAAAGGATTGAACATCGGTTATTTCGCGCAACAAGAATTGGATGTGCTGCAACCTGCTGACAACCCACTGGATCACATGATTGCATTGTCAAAACGATTGACCCAAAACGGTTTACTGACTGGCCAAGCCACACGCGAACAAGACTTGCGCAGTTTTCTGGGCCAATTCAATTTCAGCGGGGACATGGTGAAGCAAACCGTTGGCAGCATGAGTGGTGGTGAAAAGGCGCGGCTGGTCTTGTGCATGTTGGTTTGGCAGCGCCCGAATTTGCTGCTGCTTGATGAACCCACCAACCACTTGGACTTGGCCACCCGCGAGGCCTTGTCAGTTGCACTCAATGAGTTTGAGGGCACCGTCATGCTGGTCAGCCATGACAGGGCGCTATTGCGTGCCGTGTGCGATGAGTTCTGGATGGTCAGTCGGGGCGGCATCTCACCTTTTGATGGCGATTTGGACGATTACCAACGATTTTTGCTTGATGAAGCCAAGCGTCTCAAAGCCATGGCCGCCACTCCCGCCTCCACCACACAGGCCGTGGTCAAACCCATTGAAAAAATGGCAAGCGCCAAGCCTTCTTTGCCCTCTTTGAAACACTTGCAAAAAGAATTGGCGCAAGTCGAAAGCAAGATGCAGTCGCTTGAAGCGCAGCGAGATGCATTGCACGCCTTGCTGGCCAGTGCAAATTTGTCTGTGTCAGACCTGGCTACCAACGGCAAAGCCCTCAAGCAAATTGAAGAAGAATTGCCTGCGCTTGAGACCCAATGGTTGGCATTGACCGAGCAGCTGGATCACAGCGTCGTCGCCAAATAAAAAAAACCAGTTCGGATGAACTGGTTTTTTTGAATGAGGGTGGTAGGACGTACAAGATTCGAACTTGTGACCAACGGATTAAAA
>RFYK01000045.1 GCA_009925585.1 Betaproteobacteria bacterium
TTTTTCAGCGTTTTCATGGGCGAGACTTTGCTTTTTTTTTCAATTAAATCAAGAGCTTCAATAAAAAAGTTAATTTATATTTGATCTTTGATAAGATCAAAACAAGGGAGTAAGTATGGCAAATCCAGCAGATTCATTAGAAAGCGTCGTGATCGGTGACGGTGTGGTCGTCAAAGGCGCCTTCACGGTTCCTTCTAAAGCCGTCATCAACGGTGTGATTGAAGGTGATTTGACTGCTGAGGAAGTGTTGATCGGCACCACCGGGCGTATCACCGGCAGGGTTTCAGCCAAGATGATCGACGTGAGAGGCCAACTGCACCACACCATCGTCAGTGAAAAAAGTTTGATCGTTCGAGCCACTGGCAAGATCGTTGGAAAAATTCACTACGCAGAAATCGAGATCGAAAAGGGCGGGGAAATCGAAGGCGCATTGCACCAAGGTGCCGAGCCTCCCGCGTCATTGACACCATCTGGTGCGCCTCATCAGCAGGCCAAGCCATCAGGCACCTGATGCCTTACCCATGGTGAGTTCATGCGTTTTTTGTCTTATCCCGCATTAGCATCTACCCGCCGTTTTCCTTTATTGGTCAAGCGCATGTGGACGCGCGAGTACCAAGACGTCAGGTTGATACTTGAGCAAAGCGGCGATCTCAAATACTTCAATATTCCTGCTGGTTTTCAGCGTTTTGCTGCCAGAAGCTTTCTGATCACCACGGCTTGTTTGTTGGGCCTGATTGTTTTCCTCGCCACCACCAGTTTGGTTTTAGGGGTCAGCAGAGCCCGGCTTGAGAAATCGCATGAAGAGGTTTACAAAGCGCTCTTGACCAGTTCGGTGGATGCCAACTCTCCTGAAATGGGAAGCCTCAGCGAAGAGCAAATGGTCACCTTGGCGCAAACCATCCGCGATCGTGACATGAGCATTCGCCGCTTTGTGGAAACCTCCATGGTGGCGGTGTCAGAAGAAAACGAGACGCTCAAAACTCAACTCGAATCCTCTGGGCTGACTGAAAAAATTGTCCGCATCATTCAGCAAAATTCCGCCAACGGTGGCTATTCGCCCGAAGCGGACATTCAAGCCAATCCTTTGCTGCGTGGCAAAGTCGCCGACGAACTGGCCACCAACCGTGCTTTGCGTGAGGTGTTGTATGCCTTACCCAGCCACCTGCCGGTTGCCAATTACAGCGTTTCTTCCGACTTCGGCATCCGAAAACACCCACTCAGTGGCCGGTCACATTTCCATACTGGCTTGGATTTGATGAGCCAAACCGGCGACGACAAGGTGTTCGCAGTCAAGCCTGGCATCGTGGTCATGGCAGAATACCACCCTCAGTATGGCAATACAGTCATGGTTCGGCACCTCAATGGTGTCGAATCTTTGTATGCCCATATGGCTCAATTGTTGGTCAAAGTAGGTGACAAAGTCACCACAGAAAGCCTGTTGGGCTACATCGGAAACACAGGAGAGTCTTCTACCGGCAAGCATCTGCATTTTGAGATTCTGGTGGGGGGGTATCCGGTCAATCCGCAAAAAGTGATTCGGACCGCGCAATATGTTCAACAAATCCAAAACAGCAACCAGTAACACCGTTACCCCGACCGATGCAGACACTGCTAATTCCACTGTACCCGTCGAAAACAGCCAAGACAATCAGACAGTTGCCCAACCACAGAGAAACAACATGATGGACATGATCTCCTCCAACGCTGCCAAGCCCTCCATACTGAGTGAGGGCTTTTCGTTTCGTGGCGAAATCGTTGCCAAAGGGGCCATTCATGTGGAAGGCTCTTTGAACGGGCAAGTCCAAGTGGACGAATTGACCATCGGTTCGCGCGGTCAAGTCGAAGGTGTGGTGACTTGCTCTAGTTTGCACATCAAGGGCAAATTTTCGGGCACCGCCACGTGCAGCGAGCTGATCGTGACCTCCTCCGCTTCGGTCGATGGCCATGTGGTATACCAAACCCTGTCGGTACAAAAAGGTGCATCCATCAAAGGTGAATTGCTACTGGTCAAGTAAGCTTTTTACGATTCAAAGGTCATGAATGTCGGACATTTCCCAGATTGACGGTCAATCCGTTCGACGAAAGCGCGAATCCCTGGGCTGGGCAATTTCGGATTTGGCCACCATGGCCTGTTTATCCACCAAACAAATCAAGCAAATTGAAGAAGGCGGCATGGCTGCTTTCTACAGCGAGAGCGTCAAACTCACAGCAGCGCGCAAAGTGGCTGGCTTGTTGGACATGACCGAGGCACAGTTGTTCGGTCAAGTGGTGCCCCCGGTCATTGAGCAGCCTGTACTTCACGACGTAGGCGAAGAGGCGATTGAATCGTCTGTGGCTTTTCGTGGCGATTTGGCTCATGCGGCGCCCCCAACCCCTGAAGCAGTGGCTTTCACCCGCAGTGAATCTTGGCATGTGTTGGCCCAGCCGCCAGAAAATTTGGATCAATCAGACGAATCCAGCGAGAAGGAAGACGCCCCAGCCCAAGTGGCGTTGGCCGAACCCGAGTCCGCTGACAACGTATCGACACAAGAAGCGCAAGACTTGTCGCCAACCACATCGCCAGAGCCTGCCACTGAAGGCAGCAACGCCAATTACTTGATCAAGATACTCGCTTTGTTTTTGGTGGCTTTGGCAGCGGCGGCCTTGCTCAGGCAGCAAGCAGGCGATGAAAAAGCGCAGATGTCCGGTAACGAGCCCCCGTCGGCGGCAGTGCCCGCACCCGAGGCGCCTCCTCCTGCTGCGGCATCATCTGCGCAAGAGACCACTGGCAACGCATCGCAAACGTCCTCGCCCTCCTCAGAGGGAGCAGCAGCCAGTGCTGCACCCGCCCAAGACAAACCGATCAACACTGCCGCGCCTGTGCAAGCGGCCAAGCCCTCGTCGGTCAGTACTGAATCACCAACGGCTTCAGAAAGTAAATAACCACTTCAGTTCTTGGCGCCCATCGCCAAGGCTGCTTGTCTCGAGGCCGCGTTATCGGTTTCGTTGGCGGGCTCAAGTGGCCAACCCGACATGTGCGTCATAGACAAGCTATGTAAGGCTTGTATCCACACTGGGCTGTCATTGATGCATTCGATGTAGTGAAATTGCTCGCCGCCTTCTTCCAAAAAGGCCGCTTTCACCTCCAATGCAATTTCCTCGAGTGTTTCCAAACAATCGCTGACAAAACCGGGGCAAACGATTTGCATCGACCGACAGCCTTGGCGGGCCAATTCTCGCACCGTGGGTTCGGTGTAAGGCTCCAGCCATTTGGCCTTGCCGAAACGAGATTGGAAGCACACTTTGTATTCGTCCTTGGACAGATTCAAGGCTTGCGCCAGCAGACGCGCCGTTTTGTGGCATTCGCAGTGGTAGGGGTCGCCCAATTGCAAAGTGCGTTCAGGCACGCCGTGAAAACTCATCACCAGTTGTTCTGCGCGTCCGTGTTGCGCCCAATGCGCACGGATCTTGTCGGCCAGTGCTTGGATGTAGCCGGGGTGGTCATGGTAGTGATTGATGAAGCGCAACTCGGGCAGGTTGCGCGTGCGCATGCCCCAAGCGTAGACCGCGTCAAACACACTGGCAGTGGTGGTGCCCGAGTATTGCGGGTAAGCCGGCAAGACCAAGACCCGTGTCACACCTTGTGCTTTCAATTCATCCAGCACTTGCGGCACGGCAGGTGAGCCATAGCGCATGGCATAACGAACGGTGACGGTGTGGGGATCGAAACATTGTTGAAGGGCTTGGCTTTGCTTTTCAGTCCACACTTTCAGTGGCGAGCCTTCTGCCGTCCAAATGCTGGCGTATTTGTGGGCAGATTTGGCAGGACGCACCCGCAAAATGATGCCGTGAAGAATCATCAACCAAAGAAATCGCGGGATTTCAACCACCCGGGGGTCACTTAAAAATTCGGCCAAATAGCGACGAAGTGCCGGTGCGGTGGGTGCTTGTGGCGTGCCTAAGTTGCAGTAAACAATGGCGGTTTTGGCGGGTTGGCCGTGGCGGTAAGCCGGTTCGGCCGCAAATCTGGGGGTGGAATTCATGGCTTATTTTCCCTTATGCGCCAAGACGTCAATAAATCAACGGCATGAACCCCTGATTGAACAGCGCCTTCCAAGGTGGCGGGGTAAGGACCATCGATGTAATCGCCACAGGCGACCAAGGTGTTGCCCAACTGCGCTGGTGGTCTGCGAAGCCCGGGGACGCAGGCAAAAGCCGCGCGCTTCTCCACCACGGTCATCAAGGCTTGGGTTTGGTGCAACCCCAATTGGTCTCGGGCTTGACGCAAGACGGCCTCGGTGGTGGCTTGCCGGTCGCCTTGGCTGGCGCTGACCACCAAAGCCAACACGCCTTGCATTGGCGACTGTTGGCTGAGCCGGCCTTTGTCAAACGCGAATTGAGCCGGTGCTTGCGCGTCGCAGCGCAATGCCATGACCGGGCTTGGCCAATGCAAGGCTTGCTCAGCTTGGAGGTAGACCGTGGTGATGGCGGTGTGTGGGAGTTGACTGGCCAGCGCAGACCATGCGGGGTGTGCGTTGGCTGTGAGCTTGGCGGCTTCCCATGCGGGGCAGGCCAATACCACGGGTTCGGCGGCCCATTCATCGAGTGAATGCACATGGCAGCCCGTGATGATGTCAGCGCCTTGTTGTTTCAACCATTTCACAGCGGCGTCTGGCCAGAGCTGGCTCAAATCGCTGCGGGGAATCAGCATGTCGCTGCTGCCTGCGCCACCCATCAATGCGTCTTGCATGACCCGCAAAAATACCTTGGCGCTGGCTTCTTGCGAAGGCAAATTCAAGGCTGACACACACAGGGGTTCGATCAGCAAGGACATGACTGCAGGTGACAAGTCGCGACACAACATGGCCACGGTCATCGCGTCATCACATTGAAATTGATTGAGTCGCCAACGCATGGCGTGTTGGATGAGGGACAACTTGTCTTGCCAACGCCAACCATGGGCAGTGAGGATCGCGGCGAGCATGTTCCACGGCGCGGGCCATGCGGGTAATTGCAATCCGCTGCCGTCCGGTCTGCGCAAACTCAGCGGCAGGCGGCACAGTTGTTGTTCGGTGTCGATACCCACGGCTTGCATCAACCGAAGGGTTTCGCGGTAAGCACCGATCAATATGTGTTGGCCGTTGTCCAAAGGCAACCCTTGGTGCAGCACCCGACGGGCGCGCCCACCCACTTGCGGTGCGGCTTCAAGCAAGCGAACTTGCCAACCGTTCATGGTGGCATGTACCGAAGCGGCGAGCCCCGCCCAGCCAGCGCCGACGACGGTCAGTCGTTTCAAAATTTGCCCAATGCCTGCATTTTCCAAGCGAGCCACAGCTTGCGAACGGGTGTCAATGACACCCGTTGTGTCAGCACCGGAAACCGGGCCTCGGCAATTTCATGCAAGAGCGTGCGGTAAATGCTCGCCATCATCAGCCCGGGTTTTTGGGCGCGCCAATCGGCAGGCGGCAGCATCGCCAACGCTTGGTCGTACAAGCCCAACGCACGTTCGGTTTGAAATTGCATCAGCGCTTGAAACGCAGGTGAGTCGCGCCGTTGAAGCAGGTCAGCGGCAGTGACTTGAAATTGCTGCAACTCGTCGACCGGCAAGTAAATGCGACCGCGCAGTGCGTCTTCGCCGACATCGCGAATGATGTTGGTCATTTGAAACGCCAAGCCCAAGGTGTGCGCGTAGTCGGTGGTTTGAGGTTGTGTTTGACCAAAAATGTGCGCCGCCACTTCACCCACCACACCCGCCACCAAGTGGCAATAGGTTTGCAGGCCTTTGAAGTCAAGGTAACGCGTTTGGTGCAGGTCCATGTCGCAACCTTGAATCACTTGTTGCAAATGGTGTTGGGTGATACCGTGTTCTTCAGTCAATGGCATCAGGGCTTGCATCACCGGGTGCTGCGCGTCACCCGCATAACTTCTGGCCACTTCGGTGCGCCACCATTGCAATTTGTGGGCAGCCACACCCGCGTCATGCACCTCGTCCACCACATCATCTATTTCACGGCAAAACGCATAAAACGCGGTGATGGCGGCACGCTTGCGAGGCGGTAAAAACAAAAATGCGTAATAAAAGCTGCTGCCAGAGCCAGCGGCTTTGGCTTGCACATATTGCTGGGGTGTCATGGCTGAGATTGTGGCATCGGCATGCCGCCTATCCGTGCGTTGGGGGCATCGGACGCATCCAAGCGCTGCGCCACAACATCAAAGCGACATCTGCGACATTCAGTCGTGGCCGGTGTAAAAACGTGTCTGTTTGCGCAATTTTGTCCAACACCCGCAACCCGCCTTGAACCACCAGACGCAATTCCCAGCCTGCGCGCCCGGGCACCTGATGCACCAAGCCAGCACCTTGGTTCATCAACTCGCGTGCGAAACGCAGTTCATCTTTCAAGTTGGCATCCACAGGCAAATACCACCGATTGCGGGGGGTGTCCACGCTCAGGTCTTGCCAAAAATTGATCAACTGCAATGCGGTGCATACCGCGTCGCTTTGCGCCAAAGCCTTGGGTTCTTCAATGCCATACAGGTGCAAAAGCAAGCGGCCAATCGGGTTGGCAGACCGCTCACAGTAGTCCAGCAGTTCTTGCCGATCGGCGTATCTGCGCTGATCACGGGTGTAAATCACGTCTTGCTCAAAGGCAGACAACAGCGCCAGCAACCATGTCACGGGAATGTCGAAAGCATTGATCTGTCGCCACAACGCCGTCAGCATCTTCGGCCAGTGAGGGCTGACCGGCCCGCTGTGCTGCAGACCATTGAGCAAGTCAGATTTCAGCGTGGCCAACTGATGTAAACGTTCTTCTGCGCTGGCTTGGCCCTCATCGGCGATGTCGTCAGCGGTACGTGCAAAGTGGTATATCGCCACGATGGGCGGCCGCAAACGTGGCGGGCAAAGCACCGAAGCAACAGGAAAGTTCTCGTAGTGGTCGACAGATGACATGGTCTTTGTATTGTCACTTGACATCACGGGTATTCAGAATTAGATTACTAACCGGTCAGTCATTAAATTTTTTCAAGGCCTTCCCATGCGTCGTCTCCTAACTGTCCTGTGCATCACAGGCGTGTCGTTATTGCTTGCCTGCTCGCCAGCGCCCAATGTCCAAGTGCCCATCAGGGCGGTCAAAGTCTTGCAAGTCAGCGAATCCGTCCTCTCGTCACAACTTGAATTTGCAGGCGAAGTGCGCGCCCGCGTTGAAGCTCGGGTCGGTTTTCGGGTGCCTGGCAAATTGACGGCCCGTTATGTCGAGCTGGGGCAGCGTGTCAAAGCAGGCCAATTGCTCGCTGAGATGGATGCACAGGATTACCGACTGTCAGTCGACAGCGCACGTGCGCAGGTCAATGCAGCGCAAACCAACCGTGATTTGGCCGCTGCTGATTACAAGCGTTACAAAGAATTGCGCGACAAAGAATTCATCAGTGGCGCAGAGTTGGAGCGTCGCGAAAGCAGTTTGAAAGCCGCGCAATCCCAGTTCGAACAAGCGCAGGCGTTGCTCTCAACCCAGCGCAATCAACTCACCTACAGCAAGTTGTACGCAGACAAATCTGGCGTGGTGACTGGCCTAGAGGCAGAAGTCGGTCAAGTGTTGAGTGCGGGCATGCCGGTGTTGCGGTTGGCACAAGACGGGGCCAGAGACGTCGTGTTTGCTGTCCCTGAAGACAAGTTGTCGCTGGTCAAACCGGCACAACAGCTCAAGGTCAAGTTGTGGGGAGGGCAACAAACCTTGTCGGCCAAAGTGCAAGAGCTGGCCGCGAGTGCCGACCCTGTTACCCGCACCTTTGTGGTCAAGGCCACGCTCGATGACATGAAAGTACCCCTTGGCAGCACGGCCACCGTGATGCTCAGCGGCGAAAAATCCACCGCCAAAAACATGGCATTGCCCACGTCAGCGGTGCGACAAGAGGGCGGTAAAACAGCTGTTTGGGTGGTGGACCCGAACAGCATGACCGTGAAATCCCAAGCCATTGAAGTCAGTGGCATCCAAGACAACATGGTGGTGGTCAGCAGCGGTTTGCAACCCGGCCAGCAAGTGGTGACAGCCGGTGTGCATGTGCTGTCAGAAGGCCAAAAAGTCTCTTACTTCAAACCCGCCGGTGGTCAGCCATGACCGGTAAAACAGCCAAGGGCAGCGGGTTCAATTTGTCCGAATGGGCCTTGAACCACCGGGCTTTGACCCGTTATTTGATGGTGGTGTTGCTGCTGTTGGGTGTGGCGGCTTATTTCCAATTGGGCCAGGATGAGGACCCGCCATTCACCTTTCGCGCCATGGTGGTACGCACGTATTGGCCAGGCGCAACCGCGCAACAAGTGGCCGAGCAAGTCACCGACAAGATCGAACGCGTGCTGCAAGAAGCACCTTACGCGGACAAAATTCGCAGCTACTCCAAACCCGGCGAATCGCAAGTTATTTTTCAATTGAAAGACTACTCCAAGCCCAACGAAGTGGCTGATGTTTGGTACACGGTGCGGAAAAAAATCGGTGACATGCGCTACACCTTGCCGCAGGGCGTGCAAGGGCCTTTTTTCAATGACGATTTCGGCGATGTGTACGGGGTGATTTACGCGCTGCAAGCCGAGGGGTTTTCGCCAGCGGAGTTGAAAGACATTGCGGACGATGTGCGCCAGCAACTGTTGCGTGTGAAAGATGTTTCCAAAGTCGAATTGTTTGGTGTTCAGGACGAAAAAATATTCATCGAGATACCGCAAAAAAGATTGGCACAACTCGGTTTGGATTTGAATGCCGTGCTGGCGCAACTCGGTCAGCAAAATGCCGTGGAAAGCGCCGGTAATTTGCAAACACCGCAAGATGTGGTTCAAATCCGTGTGGCGGGTCAATTTGAAGCGGTTGCGCAATTGAGCGCCATGCCCATCCGTGGTGCCTCAGGCCAGCAATTGCGTTTGGGTGACATCGCCCATATTTCGCGCGGGTATGCCGATCCACCGAACGTGAAAGTGCGTTTTCAAGGACAGCAAGTCATTGCCTTGGGCGTGTCCATGACCAAGGGCGGTGACATCATTCGATTGGGTAAATCGCTGGGCGTGGCGATTGACAGTTTGCAAGCCAGTTTGCCCGCCGGTGTGAAGTTGAGCAATTTGCAAAACCAACCCAAAGCCGTGTCGCGATCGGTCGGTGAATTCATTGGCGTGTTGATCGAAGCGGTGGTCATCGTGTTGTTGGTCAGCTTCGTCTCGCTGGGCTGGCACAAAGGCGGGCGCTTTGGTTGGTATGTCGACATGCGTCCCGGTTTGGTGGTGGGCATCACCATTCCGCTGGTCTTGGCGATGACTTTCTTGGCCATGTACTACTGGGGCATTGGCTTGCACAAAATTTCTTTGGGCTCGCTCATCATTTCTTTGGGTTTGCTGGTGGACGACGCCATCATCGCCGTCGAGATGATGGTGCGCAAAATGGAGGAGGGCTTTGACAAAGTCAGGGCGGCCACCTTTGCGTATGAGGTCACTGCCATGCCCATGTTGACCGGCACCTTGATCACCGCGGCTGGTTTTCTGCCAATCGGGTTGGCCAAGTCCGCCACCGGTGAATACACGTTTGCGATTTTTGCGGTCACCGTGATTGCGTTGCTGCTCAGTTGGTGGGTATCGGTGTTTTTTGTGCCTTTGCTTGGCATGTGGTTGCTCAAAGTCAAGCCCCACCATGCTGGCGATCAACCGCAAGAATTGTTTGACTCTGCTTTTTACAACGGCTTTCGCGCGACAGTGAACTGGTGTGTCAAGCACCGCTGGATCACGATTGGCGCCACGTTGCTGACCTTTGCGTTGGGCATTGCAGGCATGGGAAAAGTGCAGCAACAGTTTTTCCCAGATTCAAGCCGCCCTGAAATCATGATGGACGTGTGGTTTCCCGAAGGCACCTCGCTGCAAGCCAATGAAGCCTTGGCCAAGCAAATTGAAAAGCGAATGATGTCGATCCAAGGCGTGGATTCAGTCAGCCTGTGGGTGGGTTCTGGCGTTCCGCGTTTTTACTTGCCGTTGGACCAAATTTTTCCGCAAACCAATGTGTCGCAGTTCATTGTGCTGCCGGTGGATTTGGCGACCCGTGAAACGCTGCGAGTGGCTTTGCCCGCTTTGATGGCGAGTGAATTCCCGGAGGTTCGCGCCAGGGTGAAATTGCTGCCCAATGGCCCGCCTGTGCCATTCCCGGTGCAGTTTCGGGTGTCTGGTCCTGACCCATTGGTGCTCAGGCAACGCGCCGATGAAGTCAAAGCAGTGATGCGTGAAAACAGCAACACCCGCGGTGTCAATGACAACTGGAACGAATCGGTCAAGGTCATGCGTTTTGAGGTTGACCAAGACAAGGCGCGTGCCTTGGGCGTCACCAGCCAGTCAATTGCACAAGCCTTGCGTGTGTTGCTCAGTGGCAATACCGTGGGCCAGTTCCGCGAGGGCGATAAATTGATTGACATGGTGCTGCGCCAGCCCGCCAACGAGCGGCAAACCATGTCTGATTTGGGCAATGCGTATGTGCCCACCAGTTCGGGCAAGGCCATTCCCTTGTTGCAAATCGCCAAGCCGGTGTTTGATTGGGAACCAGGTGTCATGTGGCGCGAAAACCGTGATTACGCCATCACCGCCCAATCTGACATCGTGGAAGGCTTGCAAGGCGCCACAGTCACCAAGCAATTGTTGCCTGCGCTCAAAGCCTTGGAAGCGCATTGGGCAGAAAAAGGCATGTCGGCTTACACCATCAGTGTGGCGGGTGCGGTGGAAGAAAGTGCCAAGGGTTCGTCCTCCATCGCAGCGGGTCTGCCTTTGATGTTGTTCGTGACGTTCACGCTGCTCATGATTCAACTGCAAAGTTTCAGCCGCGCCATGCTGGTGTTTTTGACCGGTCCCATGGGCATCGCCGGTGTGGCCATGTCATTGCTGCTGCTCAACCGTCCGTTTGGATTTGTCGCTTTGCTGGGCGTGATTGCGCTGATGGGCATGATCCAACGCAATTCAGTCATATTGATTGACCAGATTGAGCAAGACCGTGCCAAGGGCATTGCGGCGTGGGACGCGATCGTTGAATCAGCGGTCAGGCGTTTGCGCCCGATTGTGCTGACCGCCGCGGCCGCTGTGCTGGCCATGATTCCCTTGTCGCGCAGCGTGTTTTGGGGCCCCATGGCTGTGGCCATCATGGGCGGCTTGATCGTGGCGACCGTGTTGACTTTGTTGGCCCTGCCCGCCATGTACGCGGCATGGTTCAGGGTTAAGCGCTGAGGGCTGATTCAGTCAGTGAAGCGGGTTAGAATTTCGTTTTGACCGATTTTGAACGGGCGGTCTGTTCACGCAGACCGCCTTTTGCTTTTATGGTGTCCCGCGCGGGTGGCGAAATTGGTAGACGCACCAGGTTTAGGTCCTGACGCCAGCAATGGTGTGGGGGTTCGAGTCCCCCCCCGCGCACCATAGCGTTCACTTTCAGGCGCGTGTCGATTCATTTTGGAGAAGCCAGATGGCCGTTACTGTTGAAACCCTCGAAAAATTAGAGCGCAAGATCACGTTGACTTTGCCGACTTCCGTCATTCAAAACGAAGTCAATACCCGCCTCAAACGCTTGGCGCGCCAAGTCAAAGTCGACGGATTCCGTCCGGGCAAAGTGCCGATGAACATCGTGGCACAACGCTACGGCTATTCCGTCCATTACGAAGTGATGAACGACAAAGTAGGCGAGGCGTTCAACGTGGCTGCCATCGAAGCCAAACTGCGCGTCGCTGGCCAACCGCGCATCAGCGAAAAAGAACAAACCTCCGAGACCGAAATGGCATTTGACGCCATCTTCGAGGTCTATCCCGAAGTGGTGATCCAAGATTTGAGCCAAGTCGAAGTAGAAACTTTGCAAGCCCAAGTGACTGAAGAAGCCATCGACAAAACCGTTGAAATTTTGCGCAAGCAAAAACGCACGTTTGCGCAACGCGCCATGGACGCGGCTGTTGCCAAAGACGATCGTGTGACCGTGGACTTCATTGGCAAAATTGATGGCGAACCCTTCGATGGTGGACGCGCTGAAGATTTCCAATTTGTCGTGGGCGAAGGACAAATGCTCAAGGAGTTTGAAGAAGCTGTGGTCGGCATGAAAGTCGGCGAAAGCAAAACCTTTCCTTTGAACTTCCCCGAGGACTACCAAGGTCGCGAAGTCGCTGGCAAAACAGCCGATTTCATGGTGACCTTGAAAAAACTGGAAGCCACCCACTTGCCTGAGGTCACCAACGATTTGGCTAAATCCCTTGGCGTGGCCGATGCCACCGTGGAAGCCCTGCGCGCAGACATTCGCAAAAACTTGGAACGCGAAGTCAAATACCGCTTGCTCGGCCGCAACAAACAAGCAGCCTTGGACGCCCTGGTGGCCCATGCCGAACTTGATCTGCCCAACTCCATCGTTCAGTCCGAGTTAGACCGCATGGCGCAAGGCGCTCGCGAAGAGCTCAAGCAACGTGGCATCAAAGACGCCGACAAAGCCCCCATTCCTGAGGAAGTGTTTCGCCCTCAGGCCGAGCGTCGCGTGCGCATGGGCTTGGTTGTCTCCGAAGTGGTGCGCATGCACAACCTGCAAGCCACACCCGACCAAATCAAGGCGCATGTCGAAGAACTCGCGGCCAGCTACGAAAAACCTGCAGAGGTAATTCGTTGGTATTACAGCGATAACCGTCGCATGGCAGAGGTCGAGGCCATTGTGATTGAGAACAATGTCACCAACTATGTCTTGTCCTTGGTCAAACCCAAGGTCAAGGAAGTCAGTTTTGACGAATTGATGAGCCAGGCCTGAGGCCTGAACCGGAGAATTTCATGAGCGCATTAGATATCCAGTCCCTGGGCATGGTCCCTGTGGTGATCGAGCAAAGCGGCCGGGGAGAGCGCGCCTATGACATTTACTCCCGCTTGCTGCGCGAGCGTGTCATTTTTCTGGTCGGCCCTGTGAACGACCACACGGCCAACTTGGTGGTGGCGCAGTTGTTGTTTCTCGAGAGTGAAAACCCCGACAAAGACATTTCGCTCTACATCAACTCACCTGGCGGCTCGGTCAGCGCTGGCATGGCCATTTTCGACACGATGAACTTCATCAAGCCACAAGTCTCCACGCTGTGCACCGGCATGGCCGCCAGCATGGGCGCTTTTTTGCTCGCGGCTGGCGCAAAAGGCAAGCGTTTCAGCTTGCCCAACTCCAAGGTCATGATCCACCAGCCATTGGGCGGTACACAGGGTCAGGCCACGGAAATCGAGATTGCCGCACGCGAAATCCTGAAAACGCGTGAACGCCTGAACCAGATGTTGGCAGAAGCCACTGGGCAGCCTTTGTCGCGTATCGAACAAGACACGGAACGCGACTACTACCTCACCGCCGAAGAAGCCAAGGCCTATGGCCTGGTTGATGACGTGATTGCCAAGCGCCCTTGATCACGTTTTTCGCTCTCAGCCCTGCCTCTCACTGCCCTGGGGATGCCCTGTCGGATTTGAGTATCATTCGACCATCCTCAACCGGTAACCACTGAATGGCCGATAAAAAAGCATCCTCTGGCGAAAAGACGTTGTATTGCTCTTTTTGCGGCAAAAGCCAGCATGAAGTCAAAAAACTGATCGCGGGTCCCTCGGTCTTCATTTGCGACGAATGCATTGATTTGTGCAATGACATCATTCGTGACGAATTGCCGGCCAGCACAGTGCGCGAGGGCAAGGGTGACTTGCCCACCCCGATCGAAATCAAATCCAACCTCGACCACTACGTCATTGGCCAAGAACCAGCCAAGCGCGCCCTTTCCGTGGCGGTTTACAACCACTACAAACGCTTGGCCCACAAACTCGAGGCCAAAAAAGACGAGGTTGAATTGTCGAAAAGCAATATTTTGCTGATCGGCCCTACCGGCTCTGGCAAAACCTTGTTGGCGCAAACCTTGGCGCGCATGCTCAATGTGCCGTTTGTCATGGCGGACGCCACCACGTTGACCGAGGCCGGTTATGTGGGTGAAGACGTTGAGAACATCATTCAAAAATTGCTGCAAAACTGCAATTACGACGTAGAGCGTGCCCAGCGCGGCATCGTTTACATCGATGAGATCGACAAAATTTCCCGCAAATCTGACAACCCATCCATCACCCGCGATGTGTCAGGCGAAGGCGTCCAACAAGCCTTGCTCAAGTTGATTGAAGGCACCATGGCCAGCGTGCCCCCGCAAGGCGGACGCAAGCACCCGAACCAAGACTTTTTGCAAGTCGACACCACCAACATCTTGTTCATTTGCGGTGGCGCATTTGCCGGGCTGGAAAAAGTCATTGAAAACCGCACTGAGCGCTCTGGCATCGGCTTCAGCGCAGTGGTTAAAACCAAAAAAGAACGCAGCTTGACCGAAATGTTTGGCCAAGTCGAGCCCGAAGATTTGATCAAATTTGGCCTGATTCCCGAGTTGGTCGGCCGCTTGCCGGTGGTCACCACGCTCAGCGAATTGACCGAAGACGCACTGGTACAAATCCTGACCGAACCCAAAAACGCCTTGGTCAAGCAGTATGGCAAGCTGTTTGCCATGGAAGGGGTCGAGTTGGAAATTCGCCCCTCGGCGCTCAAAGCCATCGCCAAAAAGGCGCTGGACCGCAAAACAGGCGCACGCGGATTGCGTTCAATCATTGAACAATCGCTGATCGACACCATGTTTGAACTGCCCAACAGCAGCAATGTGGAAAAAGTGGTGGTTGAAGAATCCACCGTTGAAGAAAACAAACCTCCCTTGCTGGTGTACCGAGAGGCCGCCAAAAAGGCCTGATTCCCTCCCCAACGGGCTGGTCATTTGCCAGCCCTTTTTTTGATTGGAAGTTTGACCATGTCCGGACAAACCCATTTGCCCTCCGAGCCGATCGACCTGCCCATGTTGCCTTTGCGTGATGTGGTGGTGTTTCCGCACATGGTCATCCCGCTGTTTGTGGGCAGGCCCAAAAGCATCAAGGCGCTAGAGACCGCCATGAGCGCCGACCGCAGCATCATGTTGGTCGCGCAAAAAACCGCTGCCAAAGACGAACCCGCGGTGGGCGACATGTTTGAAGTTGGTTGTGTGTCCACCATCTTGCAAATGTTGAAATTGCCCGATGGCACGGTCAAGGTGTTGGTTGAAGGGCAACAACGCGCCCGCGTGAACCGCATAGAAGACGGGCCATTGCACTTTGTGTGCAACTTGACCCCGGTGAATTTGCCTGCGTCGACCGACACAGACACCGAAGTTGAAGCACTTCGCCGTGCGGTCATGCAGCAGTTCGACCAGTACGTCAAACTGAACAAAAAAATTCCGCCCGAAATTTTGACGTCCATTGCCAGCATCGACGACCCCGGTCGTCTGGCAGACACCATCGCTGCCCATTTGCCATTGAAATTGGAAAACAAACAGGCCGTATTGGACTTGCCTGAAGTCAAAGCGCGTTTGGAAAACCTGTTCACTCAACTAGAACGTGAAGTTGACATCCTCAATGTCGACAAGCGCATCCGTGGCCGGGTCAAGCGCCAGATGGAGAAAAACCAACGCGATTTTTATTTGAACGAGCAGGTCAAGGCGATTCAAAAAGAACTCGGTGAAGGCGAAGAGGGCGCAGACATTGAAGAGATCGAAAAGAAGATCAAAGCCGCCCGCATGCCGCCAGAGGCGCGCAAAAAAGCAGAAGCCGAATTGAAAAAACTCAAGTTGATGTCGCCCATGTCGGCTGAGGCCACGGTGGTGCGCAACTACATCGATGTCATGGTCAATTTGCCTTGGAGCAAAAAAACCAAAATCAAACACGACTTGATGAACGCCGAAACGGTGTTGAACGAAGACCATTTCGGTTTGGAAAAAGTCAAAGACCGCATCTTGGAATATTTGGCGGTTCAACAACGCGTGGACAAAGTCAAAGCGCCCATCCTGTGTTTGGTGGGCCCGCCCGGCGTGGGTAAAACTTCTTTGGGGCAATCCATCGCCAAAGCCACTGGCCGCAAGTACGTGCGCATGGCGTTGGGTGGCATGCGCGACGAGGCAGAAATTCGTGGTCACCGCAGAACCTACATCGGCGCGTTGCCTGGCAAGGTCATGCAAAACCTGACCAAAGTCAACACACGCAACCCGTTGTTTTTGTTGGATGAAATTGACAAGTTGGGTTCGGATTTTCGGGGTGACCCCTCAAGCGCTTTGCTGGAGGTGCTGGACCCCGAGCAAAACAACACATTCAACGACCATTATGTCGAAGTTGATTTCGATTTGAGCGATGTGATGTTTGTGGCGACCTCCAATTCCATGAACATTCCACCTGCTTTGCTCGATCGCATGGAAGTCATTCGTTTGTCGGGTTACACCGAAGACGAAAAAATCAACATAGCGTTGCGCTACCTGATACCTAAGCAGTTGAAAAACAATGGCATCAAGGAAGACGAACTCTTGATTGAAGAATCTGCGGTACGCGACATCGTGCGTTACTACACACGCGAGGCGGGTGTGCGTTCGTTAGAGCGTGAAATCTCCAAGATTTGTCGCAAAGTGGTCAAGGCCTTGTTGCTCAAATCGCTCACGCCGTTGGTCAAAGTAAACGCCGACAATTTGAACGACTTTTTAAGCGTTCGCAAATACACCTATGGCCGCGCTGAACAGCAAAACCAAGTGGGGCAAGTGGTGGGTTTGGCGTGGACAGAAGTGGGTGGCGATTTGCTCACCATCGAAGCGGCCACCATGCCTGGCAAGGGCACCATCACCCGCACTGGTTCGCTGGGCGATGTGATGAAAGAGTCGGTGGAAGCTGCGCGCACGGTCGTGCGCAGTCGTGCGTTGACATTGGGCATCAAACCCTCTGTCTTTGAAAAGACCGACATCCACATACACGTGCCCGATGGCGCAACCCCCAAAGATGGTCCAAGCGCAGGCGCCGCCATGACCTTGGCCATCGTGTCGGCGTTGACTGGTATTGCGGTGCGCAGCGACGTTGCGATGACGGGTGAAATCACTTTGCGTGGTGAAGTCACCGCGATTGGCGGTTTGAAGGAAAAATTGCTGGCAGCTTTGCGTGGCGGCATCAAAACCGTGTTGATCCCCGAAGAGAACATCAAAGATTTGCAAGAAATTCCTGACAACGTGAAGGCCAACCTAGAGATCGTGCCGGTGCGCTGGTTAGACAAAGTGCTGGAAATCGCACTGGAGCACATGCCCACACCGCTACCGGAAGAAGAAGTGGAAGTGCCGCCCGCTGCCAAGGTGGAGGATGTGCCTGCCGTGGCCGTCAAACATTGAACACGCACAGGGCTGAAGCGGGGCATTTTTAAGCTATACTTTGCCCCTCATGCGGGAGTAGCTCAGTTGGTAGAGCGCAACCTTGCCAAGGTTGAGGTCGCGAGTTCGAGACTCGTCTCCCGCTCCACATTCAAAGGGAAGCATCCGACTCCGGCTCGCGCCTCCAACAAAAACCCAACAGAATCAAGAAGATAGCCCCAAGGGGGCGCAGATGCAAATTGTCTGAAATAGGTCTTGTCCTTCACCTGTCCTTCAAGGTGAATATATGGCAACTTTTCGTAAACGCAATGACAAATGGCAAGCCCGAGTGCAGCGCTCTGGTCAAAGTTCAATAGCTAAATCCTTCAACACCAAAGCCGACGCAATCAAGTGGTCGCGCAACATTGAATCCCAGCTTGATCTTGGTACGTTAGCCCCAAAGCAGACTATGCCGCGCTTGAGGCCGAT
>RFYK01000046.1 GCA_009925585.1 Betaproteobacteria bacterium
CGAATGGTTGCCCTTGCCCGGTGCCATCGAAGCCATCGCCCGCTTGTGCCAAGCCGGTTGGCACATTGCCATTGCCAGCAACCAATCTGGCTTGGGTCGGGGCTTGTTTGACTTGGCAACACTCAACCAAATGCACGACAAGATGAACAAAATGCTGGCCGCAGCTGGTGGCCGGGTAGATGCCATCTTTTTCTGCCCACACTTGCCTCAAGACAACTGCCAATGCAGAAAACCCTTGCCTGGGTTGTTCGAGCAAATTGGCGAGCGTTTCGGTATCGATTTGAACCAAGTGCATGCGGTGGGAGACACGCTGCGTGACGCGCAAGCCGCTTCAATGGCAGGTTGTCAAACGCACTTGGTTTGCACTGGCAAAAGCGAAGGCTACAGCAGCACACAAGCGCCCGAGAACTTCCCTTCTGGCACCTTGGTCCACGAGAACCTGTTGGCCTTTGCAGACTGGGTATTGGCCTCGGGTGAGACGGCCAAACCACCATCTGCCACCGGCGCGTCACGTTAATGGCTTTTTTGCGATCAGTGCTGCACATGGGGTGGATGCTGGTCACTGTGGTGCCAGTGGCATTGGTGTTGCTGTTGGCGGCTGCACTGCGGTTGAACGGTCACCGTCTCTACCGAATCGCCGTTTTTTGGTTGGGCCTTGCCGTTCATGGCGCCCGCTACATATTGGGCATCAGCTACCAAATCAAAGGCCAAGCAAACCTGCCACCGCTCGACCAACCATGCATCTTGTTGGTCAAACACCAATCCACGTACGAAACATTTTTGATGCCAGTCATCATGCCCAAAGATTTGGCATACGTGTTCAAGCGTGAGTTGCTGTATGTGCCTTTTTTCGGGTGGGCGATCGGTCAACTCGACATGGTCCACATTGACCGTCAGCAAAAATCCCAGTCGTTTCAAAAAGTGGTGCAACAAGGCAAAGCGTTGCTGCGCAAAGGCATTTGGGTGATCATGTTTCCCGAGGGCACACGGATTGCGCGTGGCCAAGCCGGTCACTACAAGTCTGGGGGGGCGCGGCTTGCCATTGAAGCCGGTGTGCCCGTGATTCCCATCGCGGTCAACTCGGCGGTGTGCTGGCCACGCAAAGCCTTTGTCAAGCACCCTGGCGTGGTGACCGTGTCGATTGGCCCCGCCATCGCGAGCGATGGTCGCCATGCCGATGCCTTGATGGCCGACGTGTCGCAATGGATAGAAGCAGAAATGCGGCAATTGGACCCAACGGCATACGCCAGCCCATCCACGGACGCATGAAATCGTTTGTCCAACTGGCGCTTGATTGGTGGGATCCGGCCAGACCCGCTGATGCGATCACCGAACCAGTTGACACACACCCATTCACCGAACGTACCCAACTGAACCTGCCCACCGAGGTCGCGCATTTTCAACACCCACGCGCCAATCGTTTCATTCGTTTGGGGGTGGGCAGTGTCGACTACCGTCTCACCCGCAGCCGACGTAAAACCATCGGCATGTCGGTCGGCCCTGAGGGTTTGGATGTGCGAGCACCACGCTGGGTCAGCGTGGGTGCCATTGAAAGCGCGTTGACTGAAAAAGCGGCTTGGATATTGCGCAAATTGCAAGAGATGCAAGAGCGACACAAGCACATGCAGTCGACCATCATTGAATGGCGTGACGGGACATGCTTGCCTTATTTGGGTGAGACCGTGAGGCTGCAGTTGGATGCCTCGCACGGTTTTCAAGATGCAGGCGCACGCCTTGAAACCCAGGCAGACCCAGCGTTGCCAGCGGTCAGCGCGGTGTTGAAGGTATCGGTGGCGCAAAACGCGACGCCTGCGCAAATCCGAGACGCGGTACAAGCTTGGTTGATGGAACAAGCCAAAGCGCTGTTCACGCAAAGGCTCAACCATTTCGCGCCTATTTTGGGCGTGCAATGGCGCAAGTTGTCGCTCAGCAACGCAGGCACCCGCTGGGGCAGCGCAGGCTCAGATGGCAGCATCCGCTTGAATTGGCGACTGGTGCATTTCAAGCCTGACATCATCGATTACGTGGTCGCGCACGAGCTCAGCCATTTGCGTGTCATGGACCACAGCCCCTTGTTTTGGGAAACCGTGCGCACCGTGGTGCCGGACTACGCGCATCGGCGCGCGCAACTCAGGGACGAAGCATTGCCGCAGTGGGCGTGAAGCGGTAGATGCCATCAGGCGACAAACGTCGCTGCAATTCACCACCCATCCACAAACAGTGCAAATGGGCCAGCGATTCGCCGAGCGCAAACGTGGTTTGGTGTGGATCAAGCGCGCGTTTGAACAGCACCGCCATCGCGTCCATGGCGGTCATGCCTGTGTCGTTGAATGCTTCACGCAAATCATTCAAGCGGTCTTGGTGGTGTTGCAGCAACTGGGCAATTCTTTGGTGCAGGCCTGTGAACGGCTTGCCATGCGAGGGCAACACCAGGCAATCACTTGGCAAATGCGAATACTTGGCCAATGACTGCATGAACAAGCGCAACGGGTCGCTGTGTGGCTCTGTGTCATACACACTGATGTTGCTGGAAATGCGCGGCAGTACCATGTCGCCGCTGATCAAGACATTCAAATCGGGGCAATGCAGCGCGATGTGTTCAGGCGCATGGCCATACCCACTGATGCACTGCCACACATGCGCGCCTATTTGCAGCGGCATGCCATCGGTCAACCGCACAAACTGCGACGGCAAAGCGGGCACCATGTGGACGAATTGCAAACTGCGGTCGGTGAGTGCGGCCAGCACCTGCGGGTCTTGCAAACCATGCGAGCGAAAAAAAGTGGGCGATTGACCGGCTTGCGCGGGCGGCGGGTTGGCAATCAAAGTGCGGGCGGTGTGGTAGTCAGTGGCGCTGATGTAAAGCGGTACTTGCCAGTGGTCGCACAGCCAGTGGGCCAGACCCAAATGGTCTGGGTGCAAGTGGGTGGCCAACACCCGCAGCACAGGCAAGCCCATCAACACATTGTCAAACACCTGTTGCCACTGCGCACGGGCCTGCGGGTTGTCCAAGCAACAGTCGACGATGCACCAGCCATCGACACCGTCGAGTTGATCACGAATCAGCCAAAGATTGATGTGGTCCAAGGCAAATGGCAGCGCCATCCTCAGCCAGTGAACGCCCGGGGCAACCGTCATGTGAAAACCGGGGGCTGGCAATGCATCCCCGAGTGGGTAATGCAATTCTTTTTCAAGCAGATTCATACGAGGGTATTTTGCTTGATAATTGACGTTTACGTAAACGTTAACACCCAATCCCTGTCTTCATGGCGACCCAATTCACCATCCGCGATCTGGCCAGAGAATTTGACCTGACCACCCGTGCCATCCGTTTTTACGAGGACATGGGTTTGTTGCGGCCGGAAAGGCACGGGCCGGGAGGCAGGAACCGCATTTACAGCGCCCGAGAGCGCGCCAGATTGCGGTTGACCCTGCGAGCCAAGCGTCTGGGCTTGTCGTTGATGGAAGCCAAAGACATCATCGACATGTACGACAGCCCGCGTGACACCGTGCCGCAGTTGGAGAAATTCATCACCGTGTTGGCCGAACACCGCAAACAATTGGAAAACCAGATGCGAGAAATCCAAGCGAATCTCGATGAAGTCAAACAGCATGAAAAAGAAGCCAGACAATTGATGACCAAATACCGCCGCAGTGAGACCGACTGACCATGTCCACCCCTCTTCATTCATTGTTTGACAACAACCGCGCTTGGGCCGATCGCATGAGCCGTGAGCGACCCGGTTTTTTTGAAAAACTCGCGCGCCAACAATCGCCCAAATTTTTATGGATCGGTTGCTCAGACAGTCGCGTGCCCGCGAACGAAATCATCGGTTTAGACCCGGGCGAGGTGTTCGTGCACCGCAACGTGGCCAACTTGGTGGTGCATTCAGACTTGAATGCACTCTCGGTCATTCAATTCGCTGTGGAGCATTTGAAGGTCGAGCACATCATGGTGGTGGGCCATTACGGGTGCGGCGGCGTCATGGCGGCCGCACGCGGCATGCGCATCGGTTTGGCGGACAACTGGTTGCGCCATGTGCAAGATGTGCATTTGCGCCATCGCCAACGGCTGAACCATTTGCCTCAGCCTGACATGGAAAACGTGTTGTGTGAAATGAATGTGATCGAGCAAGTCGGTAACGTGGCCTTGTCCAATGTCATGCAAGACGCATGGGCTCGCGGTCAAAAAATCAGTGTTCACGGCTGGGTCTATGGGCTCAAAGATGGCTTGGTGAAAGACTTGCAAGTGACGATGAGTCACTCAGAGGAAGTCGTCGAAGTGTTTCGCAATGGTTTCAAGCGCTACCCGCGCGCCACCTCCTGAAGCAGCGCCGCGATGTTTCCGCAACGACTCGACTCCACTGTGGCATATGGCATTGCGCAAGCCATGATGGATGGTTTCAACCGACATTACCAATTGTTTCGGCAAGAGTCGGCCAAAGCCAAAGAGCGGTTTGAACAACAAGACTGGCATGGGCAACAGCGTGCGCAACGTGAGCGCATTGAGTTTTACGACTTGCGCGTCAAAGAATGTTCGGCCCGTTTAGAAACCGACTACCAAGCCTCGAAACAATCGCCAGACATTTGGCAGCAAGTGAAATTGCATTACATCGGTTTGTTGGTTGACCATTTCCAGCCCGAGTTGGCGGAAACCTTTTTCAATTCGGTCACCACCAAAATTTTGGACCGCAGTTATTTTCAAAACGAATTCATTTTTGTGCGCCCGGCGGTCAGCACCGAGTACATCGAAAGCGATGACCCGAATGCGCTGCCCACTTACCAAGCGTGGTACCCGAGCCCAGACAACTTGCACGACACCATCGTGCAAATCGTCACGCATTTCCATTTGAAATGTCCCTTTGCTGATTTGTCCAGAGACGCCAACGACATATTGCGCAACGTGCAAATGCGCCTAGACCAAACCCGTTTGCGTGCCAATTTTCAAATTCAAGTCTTGAACAGCTTGTTTTATCGGAACAAGGCGGCGTACATCGTTGGCAAGGTGATCAATGGCTTTGTTGAAATTCCGTTTGCGCTGCCCATATTGCACAACCACCAAGGCGAGTTGGTGATTGATGCAGCCTTGTTTGGCGAAGACGATTTTTTGATGCTGTTCAGTTTTGCGCGCGCCTATTTCATGGTCGACATGGACATTCCGTCGGCTTATGTGCAATTCCTGCGCAGCCTGATGCCGCGCAAACCGCGCGCAGAAATCTACAACGCGTTGGGTTTGGCCAAGCAAGGAAAAACCTTGTTTTACAGAGACTTGCTCTATCACCAACGCCACAGCACCGACAAGTTCCGCATCGCCCCCGGCATCAAAGGCATGGTCATGTTGGTGTTTGACCAGCCGTCGTTTCCGTTTGTCTTCAAGGTCATCAAAGATTTTTACCCACCCCAAAAAGACACCACGCGCGAACAAATCCAAAGCAAGTATTTGTTGGTGAAGCAACACGACCGGGTGGGGCGCATGGCCGACACGTTGGAATACAGCAATGTGGCTTTCCCTCGCGAACGGTTTGAAGATGAATTGATCGAAGAAATCCAGAAATTTGCGCCCAGCCAAATCGAAATCAATGTTCGCCCGGACAACGGTAAGCAAGAGGTGGTGATCAAACACGCTTACATCGAACGTCGAATGATTCCCCTGAACATTTATTTGCAAGAGTCGTTCGATGTCGGCTTGCAAGAGCCGCGCGCGAAAGCGCAAATGGAGCGGGCGGTCATCGAATATGGCAACGCGATCAAAGATTTGGTGGCGGCCAATATTTTCCCTGGTGACATGCTGTGGAAAAACTTTGGCATCACCCGCCACGGCAAAGTGGTGTTTTATGACTACGATGAAATCGAATACATCACCGATTGCAATTTCCGTCGTGTGCCGCCGCCGCGTCATGAAGAAGATGAAATGTCTGGCGAAGTCTGGTACCACGTGGGTCCACGCGATGTGTTCCCTGAAACCTTTGGTCCATTTTTGTTGGGAAACCCGGCTGTGCGAGAGGTGTTCATGAAGCACCATGCTGATTTGCTGGAAGCAGATTTTTGGCAAGGACACAAAGAAAAAATTTCCCAAGGCCATGTCCACGATGTGTTTCCGTACGAAGCAGACAAACGTTTTGAAGTGCAGCGTGCGGCCTTGGCTTTGAATGCTTGACGATTTTTTTGAAGGAGTGACAGATGTCTGATGCGATAGTGATTGTGGGCGCTGCCCGTACCCCGATGGGCAGTTTTCAGGGCGATTTCGCCTCGCTCAGCGCCCATGATTTGGGCGGTGTGGCGATTGCAGCGGCAGTGGCCCGCGCCGGCATATCGCCCGATGCGGTGACCGAGGTGTTGTTTGGCAATTGTTTGATGGCGGGACAAGGCCAAGCCCCGGCGCGACAAGCCGCGTTCAAAGGCGGGTTGCCCCAAAGCGCTGGCGCAGTCACCTTGTCCAAGATGTGTGGCTCTGGCATGCGTGCTGCCATGTTCGCGCACGACATCTTGCACGCAGGTTCTCAAGAGGTGATGGTGGCCGGTGGCATGGAGAGCATGACCAACGCGCCGTATTTGATGCTCAAGGGCCGTGGCGGTTACCGCATGGGCCACGACAAAATCTATGACCACATGATGCTCGATGGATTGGAAGACGCTTACGAAGCCGGGCGCTCCATGGGCACGTTTGGCGAAGACTGCGCAGCCAAATACCAATTCACCCGCGAAGCGCAAGACCATTTCGCCATGACCAGCGTGCAGCGCGCCAAAGAGGCGTCGTCATCAGGCGCATTCCAAACAGAAATTGCGCCTGTGACAGTGAAAGACCGCAGCGGTGAACGCGTGGTGTCACTCGACGAAGGCCCTGGCAAAGTCAAGCTCGACAAAGTCACCAGCTTGAAACCCGCATTCAAAAAAGACGGCACCATCACCGCGGCGTCCAGTTCTTCCATCAACGACGGTGCGGCAGCATTGGTGATGATGCGCGAGAGCACCGCCGCCAAACTGGGTTGCAAACCATTGGCACGCGTGGTGAGTCACGCCACGTTTGCACAAGCGCCTGAATGGTTCACCACCGCACCCGTGGGTGCCACACAGCAGGCTTTGGCCAAAGCCGGTTGGAAAGTCAGCGATGTGCAGTTGTGGGAAGTCAATGAGGCGTTTGCGGTCGTGCCCATGGCCTTGATGCACGAACTCAAAGTACCGCATGAGATCGTGAACGTCAACGGCGGTGCGTGTGCATTGGGACACCCCATCGGTGCGTCAGGTGCTCGCATCATCGTCACTCTGTTGCATGCCTTGAAAGCGCGTGGCTTGAAAAAAGGCTTGGCCACGCTGTGCATCGGTGGTGGCGAAGGCACCGCCATGGCGCTTGAATTGGTCTGAGGTTTGCCATGAGCGCACTCACATCGTCTTTGTCAACACGTTCGGCGGCATTCGTCGCCAATGCGCAAGCCATGCAAGCCGCGGTTGATGATTTGCGGGTGCAGATGTCGCTCAGTGCGCAAGGTGGTGGAGAAGCGGCCCGCGCCAAACATGTGGCGCGTGGCAAATTGCCCCCCCGCGAACGCGTGGCGCTGTTGCTCGACCCGGGCACGCCTTTTTTGGAATTCAGCCCACTGGCAGCGCACGGCATGTACAACGGCGACGCCCCCGGTGCCGGAGTGATTGCGGGCATTGGAAGAGTGAGTGGCGTCGATTGTGTGATCGTGTGCAACGACGCGACGGTCAAAGGGGGCACCTATTACCCCATGACAGTGAAGAAGCATTTGCGTGCGCAAGAGATCGCGCAGCAAAACCGTTTGCCATGCATTTACCTGGTGGATTCGGGCGGCGCCAATTTGCCGAACCAAGACGATGTGTTTCCAGACCGTGATCACTTTGGCCGGATTTTTTACAACCAAGCCAACATGAGTGCGCAAGGCATCGCGCAAATTGCGGTGGTCATGGGCAGTTGCACGGCGGGCGGCGCCTACGTGCCTGCGATGAGTGATGAAACCATCATTGTCAAAAACCAAGGCACCATTTTTCTGGGTGGCCCGCCGTTGGTGAAAGCGGCGATTGGAGAGATTGTCAGCGCCGAAGATTTGGGTGGTGGCGATGTGCACACCCGCTTGTCTGGCGTGGCTGACCATTTGGCTGACAACGATGCGCATGCGTTGGCGCTGGCTCGTCAAGCCGTGGCGCGTTTGAACCACCGCAAAACCCTGCATGCCGCGGTCGTGCCGGCAAAAGCGCCTTTGTACGACCCGAAAGAAATCTATGGGGTGATTCCTGTCGACACCCGCAAACCATACGATGTGCGCGACATCATCGCCCGCATGGTCGATGGTTCTGAGTTGCACGAATTCAAACCACGTTTTGGCAGCACCTTGGTTTGCGGTTTTGCGCACATCGAAGGCATGCCTGTGGGCATCGTCGCCAACAACGGCGTGCTATTTTCTGAATCTGCCCAAAAGGGTGCCCATTTCATTGAGTTGTGTTGCCAGCGAAAAATCCCATTGGTGTTTTTGCAAAACATCACGGGCTTCATGGTGGGACGCAAATACGAGAACGAAGGCATCGCACGCCACGGCGCCAAGATGGTGACCGCGGTGGCGACAGCGCAAGTCCCGAAATTCACCATCATCATCGGCGGCAGTTATGGGGCGGGCAATTACGGCATGTGCGGCCGTGCGTTCAACCCCCGTTTTTTGTGGATGTGGCCGAATGCGCGCATCTGTGTCATGGGCGGCGAGCAAGCTGCCAGTGTGTTGGCCACGGTACGTCGCGACGGCATTGAAGCCAAGGGCGGCAGCTGGAGCGCCGACGAAGAAGCCAAATTCAAACAACCGCTGCTAGACCAATTTGCGCACCAGTCGCATCCTTACTATGCCAGCGCACGTTTGTGGGATGACGGCGTGATTGATCCCGCTGACACCCGACAAGTGCTGGCGCTGGCGTTGTCTGCCGCGCTGAGTTCTCCGATTCCCGACACCCGATTCGGTGTTTTCCGCATGTGATTTTTTGAGACGAACAACATGAACCATATCTACCATTTGCCTGAACACCAAACCTTGCGCGATCAGATGGCGCGTTTTTTAGAGCGCGAAGTCGAGCCCTTCGGCATGGCGTGGGAAAAAGAAGGCAAGGTGCCGCGCGAGGTGTTGCGCAAAATGGGCGAGGCCGGTTTTTTCGGGCTGATGTACGAGAGTGAATACGGCGGCGCCGAGGCCGATGCCTTGACCAATTTGGTGTTTGCCGAGGCCTTGTCCCAATCGACATTCGCAGGCTTCATCGTGAGCGTGCTGGTGCACACCGACATGGCCAGTCCGCATTTGCACCATGCCGGTACGGCCGCGCAAAAAGCCAAGTACATGCCACGCCTCATCTCAGGCGAAATCATCAGTGCCGTGGCCATGACCGAGCCCGGGGCGGGTTCCGATTTGTCAGGCATGCGCAGCACGGCGCGTCGCGAGGGCGATGGTTGGGTGCTCAATGGCACCAAAATGTTCATCACCAATGGCGTGCATGCCGATGTGTACTTTGTCGCCGCCAAGACCGGCACGGGCAAGCACCAGATGTCGATGTTCATTTTGGAAAAAGGCACGCCCGGGTTCAGCGTCGGGCGGTCGTTGGACAAAACCGGTTGGCTGTGTTCAGACACGGCCGAGTTGGTGCTTGACAACGTGCGACTCGGCCCGGATGCATTGCTCGGTGAACAAGACAAAGGCTTTTATGCCTTGATGAAAAATTTGCAGACCGAGCGCATCGCCTTGGCGGCCATGGCGGTGGGCCATTGCCAACGCGCCATCGAATTGACACTGGACTACGTGCGCCAACGCCAAGCATTTGGCAAAAGCCTGTGGGAGATGCAGCACATTCGCCAACGCATCGCCATGCTCGACGCCAAAACACGTGCGGCGCGTCAATTGATGTACCACTGCGCATGGTCTGCCACGCAAGACCATGACATTGTTCAAGAAGTCTCCATGCTCAAAGCCTTGACCGGTGACCTGGTCAACGAAGTGGTCGGCGGGTGTTTGCAATTTTGGGGTGGCATGGGTTACATGCGTGAAGCGCCGATCGAACGGCTGTGGCGCGATGCCCGTGTTTTGGCCATTGGTGGCGGCGCCACCGAAGTGATGCTGGAAGAAGTGGCCAAGCGCTATTGATGCCATGTTTCAAAAAATACTGATTGCCAATCGGGGTGAAATCGCTTGCAGGGTGGCCGCGACGGCGGCGCGGCTCGGCGTGAAAACCGTGGCGGTGTACTCCGACGCAGATGCGCATGCGGCGCATGTGCAGGCTTGCGACGAAGCCGTGCACATCGGTGGCGCAGCGGTGCAAGACAGTTATTTGCAATGGCAGCGCATATTGCAAGCGGCGCAAGCCACCGGCGCACAAGCGATCCACCCAGGCTACGGCTTCTTGAGCGAAAACGCTGACTTTGCCAACGCTTGCGCACAAGCTGGCTTGGTGTTCATCGGACCGGGTGTCGCAGCGATTCAAGCCATGGGATTGAAAGCCGCGTCCAAGCAACTGATGGAGAAAGCCGGTGTTCCCTTGGTGCCGGGTTATCACGGTGCTGACCAATCACCACAGTGGCTGGCCAGCGAGGCCGTGCGCATCGGCTTTCCCGTGTTGATCAAAGCCAGTGCAGGTGGTGGCGGCAAGGGCATGCGCATCGTGCAACGCGCTGAAGATTTCGCCTCTGCATTGGCGTCTTGTCAACGCGAAGCCCAACACAGTTTTGGCGATGACGCGGTGCTGATTGAAAAATATGTGCAACGCCCGCGCCACATTGAAATACAGGTGTTTGGCGACAGCCACGGCCAAGTCATTCATTTGCATGAACGCGATTGCTCGGTGCAACGCAGACACCAAAAGGTGTTGGAAGAATCGCCCGCGCCCGGTTTGTCAGATGACATGCGCCAACGCATGGGCGCGGCAGCCATCGCCGCAGCCAAAGCAGTCAACTATGTCGGCGCAGGAACGGTGGAGTTCATCGTGGAACAAACCGACCGCGGCATGGACTTTTTCTTCATGGAAATGAACACCCGCTTGCAGGTCGAGCACCCGGTCACTGAAGCGGTGACGGGTTTGGATTTGGTGGAATGGCAATTGCGCATTGCATGTGGCGAGCCATTGCCTTTGACCCAAGCGCAAGTTCATGTGCAGGGCCATGCCATTGAAGCGCGCATTTGTGCGGAAAACCCGGACCATGATTTTTTGCCTGCCATTGGGGATTTGCATGTGTTGCGTGTGCCCCCAGCCAGCCGGTTTGGGGTGGCGCCAGTGCGTTGGGACAGCGGTGTGCGTGAAGGTGACAGCATCAGTCCGTATTACGACTCGATGATTGCCAAGCTGATCGTGCATGGCGACAACCGTGAACAAGCATTGGCACGGCTCGATCACGCATTGGCGCAACTGCACATTGCCGGTGTGCAAAACAACGTCGCCTTTTTGCGCCGCGTGCTTCGCACCGATTCGTTTGCGCAGGCCCATTTAGACACGGCTTTGATTGAGCGAGAAGCCAAAGCGTTGTTTGGTCAAGCAGGCTTGCCGCTCACACATGCCATGGCATCGGCCGTGGCGGCGCAGTTGCGCAGCGAACAAACACCTGCTGAAGGTTGGTGCGACCCTTGGTCTGTGCGCAAGGGCTGGTTGATGCAGGGTCAATCCCAACGAAGCTTCGAGTTTCACGCCCAAGGCGAACCTTGCAAAGCCGTGTTGACCCGTGAGGTGCGAGGCGGCATGCGCTTGCGCATGGCCGAACAAGAGAGCGAATTCGTTTGGTCAGACGATGCAGGTTGTTTGCGTGTGCATTGGGCCGGGCAGTCATGGCGTTGCCATGCGTATATGCACGGTCAACAATGCCATGTGTTTGCCCACGCAGGTGAGGCGGTGTTGACGCGGGTGGACCCGTTGGCGCATACCTCGCAAGATGCCGTGGCGGGTGGCAACTTGGCCGCACCGATGCCAGGGAAGTTGCTGTCGTTCGCAGTGAAGGTCGGGGAGACGGTGGCGGCGGGGCAAGCCTTGGCGGTCATGGAAGCCATGAAGATGGAACACACCGTTGCCGCCCCGACTGCCGGCACGGTGGCTGAATTGCTTTATGCGCCTGGCGACCAAGTGGCCGAAGGTGCACCCCTGTTGCGCCTGTCAACCGATTGAGGCAAACACCATGACGCCAGCACAACCCCCTTGGCAAGCCTTGCGTCAACGCTGGGAAGCGGTGTCACGCACGCCAGACGGAGAGCCGCTGGTGTCGCCATGTGTGTCGGTGTGCACCATGCATGCCGAGGTGGACGAATGCCAAGGGTGTTTGCGCAGCATCGACGAAATCGCACACTGGGGCATGAGCACACCCGCAGAGCAACGCTTGGTCTGGCAACGCTTGGGCGAACGGATTCAACAACAC
The DNA here is from genome assembly GCA_009925585.1 of Betaproteobacteria bacterium. Classification (GTDB taxonomy): domain Bacteria; phylum Pseudomonadota; class Gammaproteobacteria; order Burkholderiales; family Burkholderiaceae_C; genus Limnohabitans. The sequence goes on from RFYK01000046.1 coordinate 12,380, forward strand.
TTCCACAAGGACTGACATGCACCAGCTGACTTTTTATTTCGATGTCATCAGTCCGTATGCCTATTTGGCTTTCGATCAGTTACCGCGCAGCTTGCAAGGCTTGAGTTACCAAGTCCGATACCAACCGGTGCTGTTTGGCGGTTTGTTGAAACACCACGGTCAACTCGGGCCGGTAGAAGTCGCAGGCAAGCGGGAATGGACTTATCGCCAATCGCTGTGGCTGGCGCGTCAACAAGGCTTGGAACTGCAATTGCCTGCGGCGCACCCGTTCAACCCCTTGCCGTTGTTGCGTTTGGCTGCGGCCTGTGACCCCAACGGACACCCCAGCCGACAGGTGTGTGAAGCCGTGTTCAAACACGTGTGGTGTGGGGGTTTGGACCCGACCGACCCTGATCGATTGGCCGAGTTGACTCAGCGTTTGGAGCCGGCGCGTTCTCCCGAGGCAGAGGATGTGAAAGCGTCCTTGCGTCATGGCACCGAACAAGCGATTGCCCATGGCGTGTTTGGCGTGCCCAGCATTCAGGTCAACACAGAAATGTTTTGGGGCTTGGATGCCTTGCCGATGTTGCGTGAATACTTGGATGGCAATGACTGGTACCGCAGTCCGGCCTGGACATCTGCGGTGGATTTGCCTGCAGGCATACAGCGCAAGCGCTGAATAATTCGCATGGTGAAATGACTTGCAAGGGTTTGCCCTAGGGTTGTCAGCCCTTGTTCAGTTTTGCGTCAGTCGCTGGCAAGTACCCGCCAACACAATAGTCGCAGACCCCATTCAGCGGGCAATCACAAGGAGACACCATGGCCATCGTGCATGAAGACCGACCAATGTCGTCGGAAGAAAAGAAAGTCATTTTTGCCTCGTCACTCGGCACCGTGTTCGAGTGGTATGACTTTTATTTGTACGGCTCATTGGCCGCCATCATTGCCAAGCAGTTTTTCAGCGGACTGGACCAAGGCTCTGCGTTCATCTTCGCGTTGTTGGCGTTTGCAGCAGGCTTCATCGTGCGTCCGTTTGGTGCGATTTTCTTTGGCCGTTTGGGCGACATGATTGGTCGCAAATACACCTTCTTGGTGACCATTTTGATCATGGGTTTGTCCACGTTCATCGTGGGTATCTTGCCTGGTTACGCCAGCATCGGTGTGGCAGCACCGGTGATCTTGATTGCGCTTCGATTGCTCCAAGGTTTGGCTTTGGGTGGTGAATATGGCGGCGCTGCCACTTACGTGGCGGAACACGCACCGCACGGCAAGCGCGGCGCCTACACCTCTTGGATCCAAACCACTGCCACGCTGGGTTTGTTTTTATCGTTGCTGGTGATTTTGGGTACCCGCACAGCCTTGGGCGAAGAAGCATTTGAAGCTTGGGGCTGGCGCATTCCTTTTCTGGTGTCCATCGCCTTGTTGGCCGTGTCGGTTTACATCCGTTTGTCAATGAATGAATCCCCCGCTTTCACCAAAATGAAAGCCGAGGGCAAAACCTCTAAAGCACCTTTGTCCGAGTCTTTCGGCGAATGGAAAAATTTAAAGATCGTGATCTTGGCCTTGATCGGTTTGACCGCTGGTCAAGCCGTGGTTTGGTATACCGGTCAGTTCTATGCGTTGTTCTTCTTGACCCAAGCGTTGAAAGTGGACGGCGCCACAGCCAATTTGTTTGTGGCGGCTTCCTTGGTCATTGGCACGCCGTTCTTCATCTTTTTTGGCGCCTTGTCAGACAAGGTGGGTCGCAAGCCGATCATCATGTTGGGTTGTTTGTTGGCCGTGCTCACTTACTTCTTTGTGTTTGAGCAATTGACCAAAGCTGCCAACCCAGATTTGCATGCCGCACAGCAAGCCAACAAAGTGGTGGTGGTGGCTGACCCTGCCGAATGTTCTTTCCAATTCAACCCAACGGGTACCGCCAAGTTCACGTCTTCTTGTGACATTGCCAAACAAAAATTGGCCAGCAACTCGGTCAGTTATTCGAACGAAGTGGCGCCTGCAGGCACACCAGCCATCATCAAGGTGGGTGAAACGGTGATCTCCACCGTGGTGACACCTGAAGATGTGGCCACAGCCAAAGAGGCTGCAGAGAAAAAACTCGAAGAGCTGAAAGCGGCCGACCCCGCAGACCCCAAGGCCATCAAAAAAGCCGAAGATGCATTGAAGAATTTGTCGGATGAAAAGAAAAGCCGCGACGCGGTCATCACGGCCAACCTGAGCGCGACACTCAAGGCCGCTGGTTATCCCGCCAAAGCAGACCCGATGAAGGTCAACAAACCTGTGGTCATTTTGATCCTGACTTACTTGGTGATCTTGGTGACCATGGTGTACGGCCCGATCGCAGCAATGTTGGTCGAAATGTTCCCCACCCGCATCCGTTACACCTCCATGTCGCTGCCTTATCACATCGGTAACGGTTGGTTTGGTGGATTGCTGCCCACCACCGCGTTCGCCATCGTGGCGCAGACAGGCAACATGTACAACGGCCTGTGGTACCCCATCATCATTGCGGGCGCCACCTTCATCATTGGTACCTTGTTCATCACGGAAACCAAAGATGTCGACATTTACGCGGATGACTGATCCGTTGACAAGCTGAGTACCGAAGCCCTCCTCTCTTGGAGGGCTTTTTTTTACCTACAATCGCGCACCTTTGAGGGAGACCGGTCATCGACATCCTGTTGCAACAAATCATCAATGGATTGGTGCTCGGCAGCATGTACGCCTTGGTGGCCCTCGGCTACACCATGGTGTACGGCATCATCAACCTGATCAACTTTGCGCACGGTGAAGTGCTGATGGTGGGTGCACTGACCAGCTGGACGGTGGTGGGTGTGTTGCAGCAGTACACCCCGGACATGCCGGGCTGGTTGATGCTGTTGATTTCACTGGTCTGTGCCTGTGTCGTGGCGGCCAGTTTGAATTTCTTGATTGAAAAAATCGCTTACCGGCCCTTGCGCGGTGCGCCCAAACTCGCGCCGCTGATCACGGCCATTGGCATGTCAATTTTGTTGCAGACGTTGGCGATGGTGATTTGGAAGCCGAACTACAAATCGTTTCCCACGTTGTTGCCCAGCGACCCCTTGCCGCTGGGGGGTGCCGTCATCACGCCGACGCAAATTCTCATTCTGGTGGTGACAGCGGTCTCGCTGGCCTTGCTGACATGGTTGGTCAATGGCACCAAGCTGGGGCGTGCCATGCGCGCCACGGCAGAAAACCCGCGTGTGGCCACGCTGATGGGGGTCAAGCCCGACGTGGTGATCTCGGCCACGTTTGTCATCGGCGCGGTGTTGGCGGCGATCGCAGGGGTGATGTGGGCATCGAACTACGGCACGGTGCAACATGCGATGGGTTTTTTGCCCGGTCTCAAAGCGTTCACGGCTGCGGTGTTTGGCGGCATTGGCAATTTGGCCGGTGCGGTGGTCGGCGGCATTTTGCTGGGATTGATTGAAGCCATTGCTTCGGGCTACATCGGTGAGCTGACAGGCGGCGTCTTGGGCAGCCATTACGCCGATATTTTTGCGTTCGTGGTGTTGATCGCGGTGCTCACGTTGCGGCCTTCGGGTTTGTTGGGTGAGCGGGTGGCAGACAGGGCGTGAACACATGAACACGCGCACACCGGTCTCTTACGTCAGTTGGGTCATGTGGGCGGTGGTGTTGCTGGCCTTACCGCTGGGCTTACAGCAATTTGGCAATGGTTGGGTGCGCATCGCTGACATGGCATTGTTGTACGTGATGCTCGCGTTGGGTCTCAATATCGTGGTGGGTTACGCCGGGTTGTTAGACCTGGGGTTCGTCGCGTTTTTTGCGGTCGGTGCCTACATGTTTGGGTTGCTGGCTTCGCCACACTTGATTGAAAATTTTCCAGCGATTGCCGCGATGTTTCCGAATGGCATCCACACGCCTTGGTGGGCGGTGATTCCATTGGGCGCTGGTTTGGCAGGCTTGTTTGGCATTTTGTTGGGCGCGCCTACCCTGAAATTGCGGGGTGATTATTTGGCCATCGTGACATTGGGCTTTGGTGAAATCATCCGCGTGTTTTTGAACAATTTGGACAACCCAGTCAACCTCACCAATGGGCCCAAGGGCTTGGGGCAAATCGATCCGATGACCGTGATGGGTCATCCACTGTCACGCAAAATCGATGTGGGCTTCATGGAATTGCCCAGCGTCACCTTGTATTACTACTTGTTTTTGGTGGTGGTGTTGGTCAGTGCCTTGCTGTGTCTCCGGTTGGAACAGTCGCGCATTGGACGCGCATGGATGGCGATTCGTGAGGATGAAATTGCAGCGAAAGCCATGGGCTTGAACACCCGCAATTTGAAGCTGATGGCGTTTGGCATGGGTGCCACGTTCGGTGGTGTGTCTGGCGTGTTGTTTGCCTCCTTCCAAGGCTTTGTGTCGCCTGAATCGTTCAGCCTGATGGAGTCGGTGATGATCGTGGCGATGGTGGTGTTGGGCGGACTTGGCCATTTGCCAGGCGTGATTTTGGGTGCGGTGTTGTTGTCTGCGTTGCCCGAGGTGTTGCGCTATGTGGCCGGGCCTTTGCAGCAGATGACCGACGGCAGATTGGACGCCGCCATCTTGCGTCAATTGCTGATTGCCTTGGCGATGATCCTCATCATGTTGTGGCGCCCGCGCGGCTTGTGGCCCGCCCCCGAGCACGGCCGAGTCATGGCGTCTGACAAGGGGTCTGCATGAGCACACCGGTGTTGAATGTGCAAGGCATCTCCAAACGGTTCGGCGGTTTGCAAGCGCT
>RFYK01000047.1 GCA_009925585.1 Betaproteobacteria bacterium
TGCTGGTTGACAACGGCTTACAAGCCTTAGCTCGTCTGCAACAAGAGCGATTTGATGTGGTGATGCTGGATGTGACGATGCCGTCCATGGACGGTTTGCAAGTGCTAGCGCAATGGCGTTCACACGAGCGACAACACGGCGGTCACACGCCGATCGTGATGGTGACCGCGCATGCCATGCTGGGTGATGAAGAAAAAATGCGGTCCGCTGGCGCCGACGGCTACGTGTCTAAACCCGTTGGGCTGAATGCGTTGACAGCGGTGATCCATCAAGTGGCCGGCACAGGTTCAAAATGAACCTGGTGCGGCTGGCGGGGATCGAACCCACGACCCTTGGCTTCGGAGGCCAATACTCTATCCACTGAGCTACAGCCGCATGGCTTGCATTGTAGGTGTCCGCTTGAGCTGCATGAACCGCCTTTGTTTGTCAGCCTGAAGGAAGGGGGGCGCTGGCTATAATTTGGGATTGTTTTACACAGCAGAAAGTCCACATGAGCGAGCAGCACGACGAAGCGCACACCGGCCCGATCAAAACCCCCAGACAATTTTTGCTGATGGTGGTTTTCTCTTTCATTCTTCCGGTTTTCATCATCATTGGTTTGGTGTACTACGTTACCTCTCACCACAAACCCGCCATGGGCGCATCCAACGCTGAAGAAGCCACCGCCGCCCGGATCCAAAAAGTGGGTGTCATCCAAGTCAAAGACGCCAACCGTCCGCTCAAATCTGGCGAAGATGTGTTCAAAGGCCAGTGCGCTGCTTGCCACGCCAGTGGTGCTGCGGGTGCGCCAAAGTTTGGCGATTCAGCCGCTTGGGGCCCGCGTATCAAAACCGGCTATCCCGCTTTGCTGAATTCTGCGCTCAAGGGAAAAAATGCCATGGCCGCCCAAGGTGGTGGTGAGCATGATGATGTGGAAATTGGTCGCGCTGTGGTTTACATGGCCAACGCGGCTGGCGCCAAGTTCGCCGATCCTGCCCCTGCGGCTAAGTGATGTGACCCGCTCGCTGCTGCGGGCTTTTCACAAACCCGTAAGTGCGCTCCAGCTCGCTGGTGTGCACTTTTTTTTCGTCCCAGTGGCGGGCAGACAAGGCATCGGCCGCCAAACCCACATCTTGTGTATGCACCAAGCCCAACCCCTGACTGCTGAGCAAATACACCTGTCCTAGTTCATCGACCGCGCAATGATGAATCTGCTGGCGCTTTGCGTCGGCGGACCACACGCTCCAGTCGTCGTGAATGCGCCAGACAAACGGGGCCGCCGCCAACTCGACGAACACGCGTTGCGGTCCATTTTGAAAATACCACTGACCTTGGTCATCGGCCACATAGTTGCGCTGGATGAACTCGATCAATTTGGCGTGCTGAAGTTTGCTGCCCTTGGCTTGTGGGCCATTTCTGCATGGCTTGTTTGACCAAGTCGTCCATGTCAGCGGTTCTGTGTGATGGTGTTGTGACTTAATGCAAGACAGGCGGCATCGCATCAGCGCGCGCATGGATTTCTTGCGTGGTGCCAGGGCTGGCATGGTGCGCCACCATGCGCCAACCTTGGGCGGTTCTCACATACACATTGGTGGTCAACACAAAAGCCAGTTGTGGCCCGTCAGGCATGGTGAGTTCGATGCGTTCGACCAAATTGTGCATGGCGCTGGTGACGGTTTCCACTTTGCGCACATGTTCTGGGTGTGCGGCGATGGTGCCGTTGCTGAACATGGTTTCAAACGATTGCCGAATGTTCTCGAGGCCCACGAGCCTGGGTCCGCCGGGGTGCACGCAAACCACTTCTTCATCGTCTGACCAGCAAGCCATCAGGCGCTCAATGTCGCCGGTTTGCAATGCTTCGTAAAAGGCAGCCTCAATCTCATCAGCGGAACCGCCAACGGTGGCTGCCCGAAGCTTGGCCTTGGTCAAGGGGTTATTTTTGTTTACGGAACTTGCGTAGCGCGGATAACTGTGCCGCAAAAATGGCAAGTTCAGATTGGGCGGCAGCCATGTCCACGCTGGACTTGGCGTTCTTCAAATGCTCTTCAGCAGCCTTTTTGGCAGCGTTCGCGCGCTCTTCGTCAAGGTCCTTGCCGCGCACGGCAGTGTCAGACAAGACGGTCACAGAATCGGGTTGCACTTCCAAAATGCCACCGGCGACAAACACAAATTCTTCTTCGCCATCGGGCTTGTGGATGCGCACAGAGCCTGCGCGAATGCGCGAGATCAGCGGTGTGTGGCGCGGGTAAATGCCGAGTTCACCGACTTCGCCGGGCAATGCCACGAAAGTGGCGAGGCCGGAATAAATCAGTTCTTCAGCACTGACCACATCAACTTGCATGGTTTTCATGGGGCTTCCTTGTCAGGTGCGGTTGCAGCCCGAATTAAATTTTCTTGGCCTTTTCAATGGCCTCGTCAATCGTGCCGACCATGTAGAACGCTTGCTCAGGCATGTGGTCACATTCACCGGCCACGATCATCTTGAAGCCGCGAATCGTTTCAGCCAGAGTGACGTACTTGCCGGGTGAACCCGTGAACACTTCAGCGACGTGGAAGGGTTGGCTCAGGAAACGCTGGATTTTGCGGGCGCGGGCCACGGCCAATTTGTCTTCGGGCGCCAACTCGTCCATGCCCAAAATGGCAATGATGTCGCGCAATTCTTTGTAACGCTGCAAAGTGCCTTGAACAGCACGTGCGGTTTCGTAGTGCTCATTGCCCACGACCAATGGGTCCAACTGACGGCTGGTGGAGTCCAGCGGGTCCACCGCAGGATAAATGCCCAACGACGCAATGTCACGGCTCAACACCACGGTGGAGTCCAAGTGGGCAAACGTGGTGGCAGGCGACGGGTCAGTCAAGTCATCGGCAGGCACGTAAACGGCTTGGATCGACGTGATGGAGCCGACTTTGGTTGAAGTGATACGTTCTTGCAAACGGCCCATTTCTTCAGCGAGTGTGGGCTGGTAACCCACCGCAGAAGGCATGCGACCCAACAGCGCAGACACTTCGGTACCGGCCAAGGTGTAACGGTAAATGTTGTCAACGAAGAACAACACGTCTTTGCCTTCGTCACGGAACGATTCCGCGATGGTCAAACCGGTGAGGGCCACGCGCAAACGGTTGCCGGGTGGTTCGTTCATCTGACCGTAGACCATGGCCACTTTGGACTCGGGCAGGTTCTCTAAGTTCACCACGCCGGAATCGGCCATCTCGTGGTAGAAGTCGTTGCCCTCACGGGTACGCTCACCCACGCCAGCAAACACAGACAAGCCGCTGTGCGCCTTGGCAATGTTGTTGATCAGTTCCATCATGTTCACGGTCTTGCCCACACCGGCACCGCCGAACAAGCCCACCTTGCCGCCTTTGGCAAACGGGCAAACCAAGTCAATCACCTTGATGCCGGTCTCGAGCAATTCTTGTGAAGGGCTGAGTTCGTCGTAAGCCGGGGCTTTGCGGTGGATGGAGGCTGTTTGGGTTTGGTCAACCGGACCGCGTTCGTCGATGGGCGAGCCCAACACGTCCATGATGCGACCCAAGGTGGCTTTGCCCACGGGCACGGTGATGGCTGCACCGGTGTTGGTCACCATCAGGCCACGACGCAAACCGTCTGAGCTGCCCAGTGCAATCGTGCGCACAATGCCGTCACCCAATTGCTGTTGCACTTCCAACGTGAGCGCGGAGCCTTCGAGCTTGAGCGCATCGTAAATGCGGGGCATGCGATCGCGTGGGAACTCAACGTCCACCACAGCGCCAATACATTGGACGATTTTTCCTTGAATACCTGCGTGGGTCATTGCCTGAGCCATGATGATTTGCTCCAAAAATAAATAGGGTTACACCGCCGCCGCACCAGCCACGATTTCGGACAATTCCTTCGTGATCGCTGCTTGACGGGTTTTGTTGTAGATGAGTTTGAGTTCGCCGATCACGCTGCCCGCGTTGTCGGTGGCGGCCTTCATGGCCACCATGCGTGCAGATTGCTCTGACGCCATGTTTTCTGCGACGGCTTGGTACACCAACGATTCGATGTAAAGCTCGAGCAAATCGTCGATGACGGCAGGCGCATCGGGCTCGTACAAATAATCCCAACTGTGGCTGCCAGCTGCTTTGGCTTCTTGGTGCATTTGCTCGTTAGACAAAGGCAACAACTGTTCAATCACCGGCTCTTGCTTCATGGTGTTGATGAAGCGGGTGTAGCAAATGTAGACCGCGTCCAACTTGCCTTCGGTGTAAGCGTCCAACATGACTTTCACCGGGCCAATCAAAGTTTCCAAATGCGGTGTGTCGCCCAACTGCGTCAAATGCGCCAAGACAGGTGCGCCGATGCGATTGAGAAAGCCCAAACCTTTGTTGCCAATGGCAATGGTTTGCGGTGTTGAACCGACAGCTTGCATGTCTTTGAATTTTTGCGTCAACGCCCGCAAGATGTTGGTGTTCATGCCACCGCACAAACCTTTGTCGGTGGTGACCACGATAAAGCCGCTGGACTTGACCGGGTGAATTTTCATGAACGGGTGCACATATTCCGGATTGGCTTGACCCAAATGGGCCGCAATGTTGCGCACCTTCTCGCTGTAAGGGCGGGCCGCACGCATGCGGTCCTGTGCCTTGCGCATTTTGGAAGCGGCGACCATTTCCATGGCTTTGGTGATCTTCTTGGTGTTTTCCACCGATTTGATCTTGCCGCGTATTTCCTTGCCGACTCCTTGTCTTTTTCCAGCTTGGCCAACAAGGCAGCGCACTTGTCTTTCAAGTGATGGTGCAAACCGGCTTCGAAATGCAACACTTGTTTGACCTCGATGTCATCCAAGAAACCTTTGTTGGCTGCGTACAAAGTGGCCGCCATCAAACTGATGGGCAATGGGCTGTACTGGGCTTGCTTCAACAACTCGGTCACACGGGCACCACGGTCGAGCTGTTTGCGGGTGGCTTCGTCCAAGTCTGATGCGAACTGCGCGAAAGCCGCCAATTCACGGTACTGCGCCAAATCAGTACGGATACCGCCGGAGAGGCTTTTCACCAACTTGGTTTGTGCGGCGCCACCGACGCGAGAGACCGAAATACCCGCGTTAATGGCGGGACGGATACCTGCGTTGAACAAAGAAGTTTCCAAGAAGATCTGGCCATCGGTGATGGAGATCACATTGGTAGGCACGAACGCCGACACGTCACCGGCTTGGGTTTCAATGATGGGCAGCGCGGTGAGTGAACCGGTTTTGCCTTTGACTGCGCCTTTGGTGAAATGCTCGACGTAGTCTGCGTTCACACGTGCGGCACGCTCGAGCAAACGGCTGTGCAAATAGAACACATCGCCTGGGTAGGCTTCGCGGCCTGGCGGACGACGCAACAGCAGCGACACTTGACGATAAGCCACCGCTTGTTTAGACAAGTCGTCATAAACGATCAAGGCGTCTTCGCCACGGTCGCGGAAATATTCACCCATGGTGCAACCGGAATAGGCAGCCACATATTGCATGGCCGCGGATTCAGACGCAGACGCAGCCACCACAATGGTGTAGGCCATGGCGCCAGCTTGTTCCAGTGCGCGCACCACGTTTTTGATGGACGATGCTTTTTGTCCAATCGCCACGTAAATGCAGGTCATGTTCTGACCTTTTTGGTTGATGATGGCGTCGATCGCAACCGCGGTCTTGCCGGTCTGACGGTCACCAATGATCAATTCGCGCTGACCACGGCCCACAGGCACCATGGAGTCAATCGACTTCAAACCGGTTTGCATAGGCTGGTCGACAGATTGACGGGCAATCACACCAGGCGCCACTTTTTCAATCACGTCGGTCATCTTGGCGTCGATCGGGCCTTTGCCATCAATCGGATGTCCCAACGCGTTGACCACGCGACCTATCAGCTCGGGGCCGACGGGCACTTCCAAAATACGGCCCGTGCATTTGACAGTGTCGCCTTCGGAGATGTGTTCGTATTCACCCAAAATCACCGAGCCGACGGAGTCACGCTCTAAGTTCAACGCCAAACCAAAGGTGTTGTTGGGGAACTCCAGCATCTCGCCTTGCATCACGTCGGACAAACCGTGAATGCGGCAAATACCGTCTGTGACGGAAATGACCGTGCCCTGGTTGCGCACATTGGTGTTGCCTGTCGAGCCCTCGATACGGGTTTTGATCAGTTCTGAAATTTCTGCGGGATTGAGTTGCATGACTCTTTCCTTCTTCCTATGTAAAGCTGATGTGCAAGAGCGGGATTGCTCAGGCGGTCAGCGCGACTTTCATTTGTTCCAAACGGGCTTTGACAGAGGTATCGAGCACCTCGTCGCCGACCACCACTCGCACACCCCCAATGAGCTCAGGCTCTAAGGCCACCTGCACATTGAGTTTGTGGCCAAAGCGCTTTTCACACACCTTGGTCAATTCATCCAGGGCCGAGCCCTCGATCGGAAATGCACTGTGAATCACCGCCTTGCGCACACCGGTCTGGGCGTCGACCAAGGCATGAAATTGCACCGCAATTTCAGGCAAAGCAGACAAGCGACCGTTTTCCAACAAGAGGGTCAGAAAGTTGACGGCAGCCGCAGGCAAGTTCTTGGGACCCACCTGGGTGATCAAATCCAACACTTGGTGGTGACTGACTTTGGGGTCATGTGCAAATTGCTGCAACCCCTCATCAGCGGCGACCAGCGCCAGCGCATCCAGCCACTCGGCCGCTTGCGCGGCTTGGGACTTGACCACCTTGAACAAGGCTTCGGCGTAAGGACGGGCAATGGTTGCGATTTCAGCCATGGGGTCTGGTCCTCAGAGTTCAGCCTTGAGCCGGTTGAGCAAATCGGCATGCACACTGGGATTGACTTCCTTGCGCAAGATTTGCTCGGCACCTTTGACCGCCAACACGGCCACATGGTCACGCAGCAATTCTTTGCTTTTGAGCATGGCTTGCTCGGCTTCAGCATGCGCGGCCGCGATGATTTTGTTGGCTTCTTCCGTGGCCTTGAACTTGGCTTCGTCCAAAATGGCCGCCGCGCGACGCTCAGCTTCGGCGATGCGGGCCGCTGCATCGGAACGGTTTTTTGCCAACTCGACCTCGACATGCTTGTGGGCATTGGTCAGTTCGATGTGTGCGTGTTCCGCGGCTTTGAGGCCATGGGCGATTTTTTCAGCACGTTCATCCAGCGCATTTGCAATGGGAGGCCACACGAATTTCATCGTGAACCACACCAAGATGGCAAACACTATCGCTTGAACAAACAGGGTTGCGTTGATACTCACGTCAACACCTCTCTATGGGCGGTGGGTTGGATTACTTGAGGACGAAAGGATTGGCAAACGCAAACATCATGGCGATACCCACGCCAATCAAGAAGGCCGCGTCAATCAAACCTGCCAACAAGAACATCTTGGTTTGCAGTTCGTTCATCAATTCAGGCTGACGCGCAGCAGCTTCGAGGTATTTGCTGCCCATGATGCCAATACCAATACAAGCACCGATGGCGCCCAGGCCAATGATCAGACCTGAGGCAAGTGCAACTAAACCAAGTACGTGTTCCATGAGAAGCTCCTAAGCAAGATGATGGAAGGTTGAGAAAAAGAAACGGAGATCAGTGAGCGTCGTGTGCTTGCCCGATGTAGACCAAGGTCAACATCATGAAAATGAAGGCTTGCAACGCAACAATCAAAATGTGGAAGATGGCCCAAATCGAGCCGGCGATGATGTGCCCAATGGGCAGCAATATGCCCGTCAGGCTCAGCGCTGCAGCGCTGCCCATGAGCGCGATCAGCATGAAAATGAGTTCGCCCGCATACATGTTGCCAAACAGTCGCATGCCATGCGACACGGTTTTGGCGACAAACTCGATCATTTGAAAACCGAAATTGATGGGCCACAAAACTGGATGTGCACCAAACGGCGCGGTGGTCAGTTCGTGGAACCAACCGCCCAATCCTTTGATCTTGACGTTATAAAAAATACAAATCAACAGCACTGACACCGACATGCCCAATGTGGTGGACAAGTCTGCCGTGGGAACGACGCGGAAGTAATGAATGCTGTGGTCCAAACCGGTCCACTCGAACACTTTGTGGAACAGGTCGACAGGCAAAAAGTCCATGCTGTTGAGCAGGAAAATCCAGACAAACACGGTGAGTGCCAAGGGTGACACCAATTTGCGGCTTTCGGCGTTGTGAACAATGCCGCGCGCTTGGGTGTCGACCATTTCAAACAAGATTTCGACCGCCGCCTGAAAACGCCCTGGGACGCCAGAGGTGGCCGCACGCGCTGCACGCCACAAAAACAATGACCCGACCACGCCCAACAGCACCGACCAAAAGATGGAATCCAAATTGACCACTGAAAAGTCAATGACGCCGCCCATGGGCTTGCTTTGAAGATGGGTCAGGTGGTGACTGATGTAATCACCAGCAGTCAGCGTGCTCGTATCCGCCATGTTCAACTCTTTACAAAGTGGTGGATGGGGCGGCGGTGCGTGCAGGTCTGCCCCACACCAACGCCAACCAATACACCTTCATCGTCACAATCAAGCCCGCCAACAAGGCAGGCCAACTCAATTCGGGTACCGCGCTTGGCGCAAGCACCAACAACAACACTGACAACACCCATTTCACGCTTTGCCAGACCATGAAGCCCAGCGCCGCAGCCATGGCATTGACCGACGCTGTGCGAGAGGTCAATCCCCTGGCAAACAGCGCGGAGGGGATGACCACCGTCAACGCACCGTACAGCCAAGACAGCCCCAGCGACCGGCTTTCAAACCAGACCGCAACCACTGAGGCGAATGACACAGCCACCATCAATTGCGTGATCAGCACCCGCCAGACGGACAGTTGCGGCTGGCTTTGTCGCCAAACCCGTACCTGCTCTGCACTCCAAGGCTGTAATTCAGCCTCTTGCAGCGTCTCTTCATCGTGTGAATTCGGTTGCAGCTTGCTGCCTGAAGATGATTCTGTCTTGGTCATCCGCGACGGCCCCTTCATGCAGCAAAGCCTCTGATTGTAGGGTATCTTATAGGGCTTTCCCGAATCTCCCACAAAAATACCCTTGCCATGGCCGCTGACAAAGACAGTCTGATTGAGTACCCCTGTGATTTTCCGATCAAGGTCATGGGGCCCAACTCAAAGGCGTTTGTCGATGCCATGTGCTTCTTGGCCGGGCAATTTGATCCCCATTGGAAGGCTGACACCATGGAGCGGCGTGAAAGCAAAGCCGGCACTTACCTTGGGCTCACCCTGACCTTGCATGTCACCGACCGTGAACAGCTCGACGAGGTCTACCGCACGTTGAGCAGCCACCCCATGGTGAAAGTGGTGCTTTAGTGTCAACTTTTGTCAAGCCGATGCTGGTGACCCGGGGTCTGGTGGACTATGCCGCCTGCCTTTCAGCCATGCAAACCTTCACCGAAGAACGCCATGCGAATACACCCGATGAAATCTGGTTATGCGAACACCCGCCGGTGTTTACCCAAGGTCTGGCCGGCAAACCAGCGCATTTGCTTCATTCAACAGACATTCCGTTGGTGGCCAGCAACCGTGGCGGCCAAATCACTTACCACGGACCCGGCCAAGTCGTGGCGTACGCATTGATCGACCTGAAGCGAGCAGGCTACTTCGTCAAAGAATATGTGTACCGCATCGAAGACGCCGTGCTCAAAACACTGGCCCATTGGGGCGTCACGGGCCACCGTGTGGCTGGCGCCCCTGGCGTGTATGTGCGCCCTCTTGCGCCATTCGACCATGCGATGTTGCCATCTCGGCCTTCGCACGGCACACCACCGCTCGCGCCAGATTTCACAGGGCTGGCCAAAATCGCGGCCCTTGGGGTGAAAGTCAGCCGACATTGCGCTTACCACGGCGTGGCCTTGAACGTGCACATGGACCTGTCACCCTTCTCGCATATCAACCCTTGTGGTTATGCAGGACTGGCCACCACCGATCTTTTTACAATCGGGGTTCATGTTGGTTGGTCACAAGCTGCCGATGTGCTGGGCAGCAAGCTTGCCGCCACCTTATCGCCCTAACACCCAAGGCCCCCATGTCCGCATCCGATGCACCCGACCTCGCCGCCAGCGCGGCTTATGACCCCAACGCCAAACAAAAATCGTCTGACAAAGTGTCGCGCATTCCTGTCAAGGTGGTGCACAGCGGTGAAGCGCTGAAAAAACCGGATTGGATTCGCGTCAAAGCCAGTTCACCCAACTCTCGGTTTGGTGAAATCAAAGACATCTTGCGCGCCAACAAACTGGTGACAGTATGCGAAGAAGCCTCGTGCCCCAACATCGGTGAATGCTTTGGTAACGGCACCGCCACCTTCATGATCATGGGCGACAAATGCACACGGCGTTGCCCTTTTTGCGATGTCGGCCATGGCAGGCCTGACCCGCTTGACGCCAACGAACCTTTGAACTTGGCCAAGACCATTGCCTCGCTCAAATTGCGTTATGTGGTCATCACCAGCGTGGACCGCGACGACTTGCGTGACGGTGGTGCCGCGCATTTTGTGGAATGCATTCGTCAAACCCGCACGCTGTCGCCGCTGACACAGATTGAAGTGTTGGTGCCCGATTTTCGTGGCCGCGATGACCGTGCCTTGAACATCTTGAAAGACGCGCCGCCAGACGTGATGAACCACAACCTGGAAACCGTGCCGCGCTTGTACAAAGAAGCACGCCCCGGCAGCGACTATGCCTTCAGCTTGAACTTGTTGAAAAAATTCAAAGCGCTGTTTCCACAGATACCTACCAAAAGCGGGCTGATGGTGGGCTTGGGCGAAACCGACGAAGAAATTTTGCAAACCATGCAAGACATGCGCGAGCACGGCATCGACATGCTGACCATCGGCCAGTACCTCGCGCCGAGCAGCCACCATTTGCAGGTCAAACGTTATGTGCACCCTGACACGTTCAAGATGTTTGAAGAACGTGCCTATGCCATGGGTTTTTCACATGCGGCGGTGGGGCCCATGGTGCGATCAAGTTATCACGCAGATCAGCAGGCGCATGCGGCCATGGCCACTGACCACGGATGAACAACGACACCCTGTCCGACTGGTTGCACGAGCACGTGTTCGATGAGAGCAGCCATGCCGCCGAGCGTGGCACGCGCTTGGTGATGTGGATCACATTGGCCACGATGTGCATCGAAATCTTCGCCGGTTGGTGGTTCAATTCCATGGCCTTGTTGGCCGATGGCTGGCACATGAGTTCGCACGCACTGGCCATTGGGCTGTCGGCCATGGCGTACGCCACGGCGCGTACCTATGCGCGCGACCCGCGTTTTGCATTTGGCAGTTGGAAGATTGAAATCTTGGCGGGCTTTGCCAGTGCCATGGTGTTGATCGGGGTTGCGCTCTTGATGGTGTTTGGCTCGGTGCAACGATTGCTCTCACCCGAGCCTATCCAATACGCTGAAGCCATGGTGGTGGCTGTGCTGGGTTTGGTCGTGAACCTGGTTTGCGCGGTGATTTTGGGACGGGTTCACACACCATCGCACACCAAGAACACTTCATCTCACGTCCCCATTTCTAAAATCACCGCTGCTGGCCACGGCCATGCACACGGTCACGGTCATCACCATGACTTGAATTTGAAATCTGCCTATTTGCATGTGGTGGCCGATGCGTTCACTTCGGTGTTGGCCATCGCGGCCTTGCTGGGGGGTTGGTGGTATGGCTGGTCATGGTTAGACCCGGTGATGGGTTTGGTGGGTGCGGTGTTGGTCGCGGTCTGGGCGCGGGGTTTGCTTGCTGACACCGCCAAGGTGTTGTTAGACCGTGAAATGGACCACCCAGTCGTGCAAGAGATTCGTGAAGCGGTTGAAACATCGGCACTGACGCGCGTCACCGATTTGCATGTGTGGCGCGTTGGCAAACAAGTGTTTTCATGTGCCCTGACGGTCGTCACGCAAGAGCCTGAGTTGACCGCCACCATGGTGCGCGAGCGATTGGCTGTGCATGAAGACATTGTGCATTCAACGATAGAAATTCATCATCTCCCTTGATCAAGCCGCTTTGCGCTTGAGCATCAGTGCAGGCTTGGTCATGCTTTTGGCCATCTTTTGTTGCGTCACCAACATCTGTTTTAGCTCTGACGCCACAAAACGCTGCAACACCTCTCGCATCAAAGGCTGGTATCCCAGACCATGAAACTCTGCGACCAATTTGTACTGCCGAATCAATTCTTTGGGCAATCGAATAGAAATCGCTTGCAATTCCAATGCTTCTTGCAACGCATCTTCATGCGATGCATCAGCCACGCCGACAAACGCAGGGTCAGCGCCTAACTTGCGCTCATCCCAATTTTTGGCTGTGCTTTTGATCTGTTTTCTTGTCATGTGTTTCTCCTGACCCACAGGGCTCAATTTGCTTTGCCATGGCGCTGATAAATGGTCAATTCCACTTCATTTGGCTCATATGCCGTTTTGAGTATCACCTTCAATCCTTTTTGTATATACACAATTTTAAGCTGTCGGTTCAAATGGGTTGAGGCAATGAACCATAACGTAGGCGGGTTTGTTTGGGTACTGGCTCTGGTGTCAAAAAGTAATTTTCCTGCTCTGTTTTGGAAACATTGTTCAACTTCTTGGACAGACACCTGGTGCTTGGTCTGTAGCTTGTTTTTGATCGCTGGTGACACCAGGAGACACTTCATTGATTCCTCATTGTATATACAGAGTGGATTTGATTTCTGCTCTTTCGTTGCAGGACAACCATCAAACAGATTCCAAATTAATCGTATGAAGAATTGAGGCTATTAACTTGACCCTTGATGACATTTATTGCAATTGCAAGTCACTCAAACTGCGTGCGCAACGGCCTATCCACCATCGGGTTCACACATGCAACAACAAATGCTCACGCTCCCACGGTGAAATCACTTCCATGAATTCTTCGAACTCACATTCTTTGATTTCTGTGTAGACATTGATGAACGATTCACCCAGCACCTCGTGCAAATCGGTTTCACGGCGCAATAAATCCAGCGCCTCCCCCAAACTGCGGGGCAATGCATACGGCGCGGTGTAGGCATCGCCTTTCATTTCCGCTTTGGGTGGGATGCGGTGTTTGAGCCCCAGATAGCCGCATGCCAATGTCATCGACATGGCGACATACGGGTTGGCATCGGCACCAATCACTCGGTTTTCCACGCGCCGTGCATTGGGCGGCGAGATGGGAGAGCGAATGCCCACGGTGCGGTTGTCGTGCCCCCATTCGATGTTGATCGGCGCCGAGGTGTGTCGCGCCAGTCGCCGGTAGCTGTTGACATAAGGCGCGGCCAACGCCATCGCCGAGGGAATGTAGCGCTGTAAGCCTCCGATGAAATGGAAAAACGCTTCGGATGGTTCGCCGTTGTCCAAACTGAACAGGTTTTTGCCCGAGGCCAAATCCAGGATGCTTTGGTGAATGTGCATGGCACTGCCGGGTTCGCCCGCAATGGGTTTGGCCATGAAAGTGGCGTACATGTCGTGACGCAACGCGGTTTCACGAACGGTGCGTTTGAAGAAAAACACCTCATCTGCCAAGCCCATCGGGTGGTCATGGAAAAAATTGATTTCCATTTGCCCCGCGCCAATTTCATGGATCAAGGTGTCGACATTCAAGCCCATTTGTCCGCAGTATTCGTAGAGCTCTTCAAACAAGGGGTCAAATTCGTTCACTGCGTCAATGCTGTAGGCCTGTCTGGATGTTTCGGCGCGGCCACTGCGACCGATCGGCGGGCGCAGCAACGTGTTGGGATCGGTGTTGCGGGCCAACAGATAAAACTCCAACTCGGGCGCCACCACTGGCCCCCAGCCTTGCGCCTCGTACAAATCGCACACATGGCGCAACACACTGCGCGGTGCAAACGGCACGAGCTTGCCGTGGCGGTCATAACAATCGTGGATGACTTGTGCGGTCGGGTCCGTGGCCCACGGCACGATGCGCACGGTGGACGGGTCGGGCATCAAATGCATGTCGCGGTCATGCGATTGGATCACTCGGTAATACGCCTCTGTGTCGGGGAAATTGCCGGTCACACCCATGGCCACCACAGCCTCGGGCAAGCGCATGCCGCGGTCCTCGGTGAATTTTTCGCGCGGCAATATCTTCCCGCGCGCCACGCCAGTCAAGTCAGGCACCAGGCATTCGACTTCGGTCACACGGTGCTGGTTAAGCCATTGCTCTAAATCGGCAAAGGTTTTGATGCTGGGGCTAGGGTTTGCGGCATGCATGACAACGGTCTCATGAAAAGTAAACGAGGTAAGCGGCGGAGGGTCAACGCAAGCGGTCGCGTTGACGCAGTTGCATGGCCTGTGCAAACGCTTGAAAAATGGCTTGGTAAAACGGCGTGCTTTGGCAGTCCCACTCGGGATGCCATTGCACACCCAAGGCAAACCCTTGGGCGCCGCTCACTTCAAACGCTTCAATCAAGCCGTCTTCTGCGTGCGCCAGTGGTGTCAGCCCTTGGGCCAATCTGGCCACGCCTTGGCCATGCAACGAATTGACCTTGACGCGCAAACTGCCCGCCCATTGCGCCAACGACGAACCGGGTTGCAGCAGCACGTCGTGGCTGGGCGCGTACTGTTGCGCCAAGGGCAAATGGTCCGGGTCTCGGTGGTCGTGTTTGCCCGGGGTCAAATGGACTTGTTGCAACAAACTGCCTCCCAACGCCACATTCATTTCTTGAAAGCCACGGCAAATGCCGAGCAACGGTATCGCTTGCTTCACACAGGCACGCACCAACTCTAGCGTCAAGGCGTCGCGCGTGGTGTCGAGTGGCAAGCTTTCATCGGCAACGCTTTCACCGAAGTGACTGGGATGGACATTGGATGGGGAGCCCGTGAGCATGACGCCATCAACCAAACCTAACCAATGCGGTATGTCTTGGGGGTCCGCCAAAGGAAGTACCAATGCTTGTGCGTTTGCACAGTCACGCAAAGCCGCCGCATAGGTTTCGGCCAGCATCGCATAGGGCATGGCCTCATGGGCAGCGCCAATGCGTCGGTGGTCAGCCGGTGTCCAGACCAACAACCGTTGCTTGACGTTGACTGACATGCCCTGCGCCATCTGGGGACTGGCCGCTGTCTCGCGGTGTCAGTTGGCGCGCCAAGCCTGCATCAAGCCGTCCCATTGTTCGCGCGCTGCTTTCAAGTGACGTTCTTTCACGTGGCCATAGCCTTTGATTTTTTCAGGGATGCGTGCAATCTCCAACGCCAGCGAATGTTTGCCCGGCGCAAATGTCGCCATCACTTCACTGATGCTGTCTTGGTATTGCTTTACCAATGCCCGCTCGGTGCGGCGCTCGTCGGTGTAGCCAAACACGTCGAACATGCTGCCGCGCAAGAAGCGCATACGTGACAAGAGCTTGAAACCCCACAGCACAGAGGGGCCGTATTTGCGTTTGACCAACTCTCCCTTGTCGTTCTTTTTCGATAACAACGGTGGCGCGAGGTGATAGTTCAGCGTGAAGTCCCCTTCAAACTGGTCAGCGATGCGCTGCAAAAACACCGGGTCGGCATGCAAACGCGCCACTTCGTATTCGTCTTTGTAGGCCATCAATTTGTACAAATTGCGCGCCACGGCCTCGGCCACGGGTGCCGAGGTTTTGTGTTGCACGTCTTGCACAAACGCCATGTACTGTTTGGCATACGCTTTGTTTTGGTAAGCCTCCAACCACCCCATGCGTTTTTGTATCAGGGCTTGCAACGGTTCGCGTGTTTGGAAATTCACCACTTGCACAGGACGGGTCAAAGCTTGCACTTTGGGTAAATCATGGGCACACCAACGGCCCCAAGCAAACGCTTGTTGGTTGGCATGGACTTGAACGCCGTTGAGTTCAATGGCGCGCATGATGGCTTGCTCTGTCAGTGGAATCCAGCCGCGTTGCCATGCGAAACCCATGACCATCGGGTTGATGAAAATGCTGTCGCCCAACAATTGGGTGGCCACGGCATTGGCGTCGAACGCACCCATGTTGCTCGGTTCGTTACCGACCGCCTGCAAGATGTCTTCCAAACAACTTTCACTGGGGTTGGCCCAGGCGCCGTTTTTCACGAAGGCTGCGGTCGGTGTGGCCAAGCCGTTGATGGCCACGCGGGTGCGCCCAGGGCGCATGCGGACCATGGTTTCTTTGCCCGCGGTGACGATCGGGTCGCAGCCCAAAATCAGATCGGCCGCCGCGGTGGACACGCGGGTGGTGCGGATGTCGTGTTGCTGGTTGGCAATCAATACATGGCTCCAGGTCGCGCCACCTTTTTGGGCCAATCCGGCTGAATCTTGCGTGACGATGCCTTTGCCCTCGATGTGCGCTGCCATGCCGAGCAACTGACCAATGGTGATCACGCCAGTGCCGCCAACCCCCGCCACCACGATGCCATAGCCGCCAGGGTAGGTGTGGCTGTTGAGCGTGGGCAAAACCGGGTCTGGCAATTCGCCCAATGCCATCGGGTCCGGCCGTTCGCCGCCCTTGCTTTTCTTGCGCAACTGGCCGCCCTCGACCGTGACAAAACTGGGGCAGAAGCCTTTGACACAACTTTGGTCTTTGTTGCAAGTGCTTTGGTTGATGCTGCGTTTGCGGCCGAGTTCGGTTTCAAGTGGTTCCACGCTCAAGCAATTGCTTTGTGCGCTGCAGTCGCCGCAA
>RFYK01000048.1 GCA_009925585.1 Betaproteobacteria bacterium
GATTGGCTTGTGCAGACGCGACGTTGGTGGACGCGGTGGTGATGAGTTCCCCGGCCTTGGCTGCATTCACCAACGCCATTGAAAAACTGTTGTTGGCAACACTGCCCAAATGGTTACCGCATGTGCGTGTCGACAATGGGTTGAAGACAGATGCCTTGGCGCGGGACGCACAAGTGGTGCGTGACTACAAGCATGACCCTTTGGTTCATCGGCATATCTCTGCGTTACTGGCGTCTTGGATCGTGCAAGAAGGCACCCATGCCGTGCAACAAGCCAGTGATTGGCAAGTGCCATCCTTGCTTTTGTATGCAGGGCAAGACAAACTGGTGAACCCGCAAGGCAGCGCTGCATTTGCGAAACTCGCGCCCGCCACCGTGCTGCAATCCCATTGTTTCAACGTGATGTACCACGAGATATTCAACGACCCAGAAAAACAGGTCGTTTTACAAAAGTTGATCCAATGGTTAGATGCCCGTTATGCGGGCACTCAGAGCAACTGAGACAACACCACCAATGGCGCGGTTTCAGCGCGCAAGGTGTTTGACCCCAGCGACACAGGCATGAAGCCTTGGCGCATCGCCAACCCTTCTTCTTCCTCACTGAGACCGCCCTCTGGGCCGCTCAAGACACATAACGACGTTGGTGGTGATGACCACCAGTCACGCCAATGCTTTGCGTTCGAATGAAGCGACAGCAAAATATGATGGTCATGCGAAGCACGGTCATGTTGTGACCACCATTGGGCCCATGGTGCAGGCACATCGATCTGAGGCAACCGGTTTCGGCCCGATTGTGCACAGGCCGATTGCGCGATACCCAACCAGTGTTGTTGGCGCTTGAGGGCGCGATCGCCTTGCAGTTTCAACACCGTGCGTTGCGTCATCAAGGGCGTGATGCGAGAGACGCCGAGCTCGGTGGCTTTTTCAACCAACCAATCCATGCGCTCATTGGCGGGCATGCCAACCACCAATTGCGTTCGACATGCGGGCGTCAACACGTCAGGCGTAAAGGACAGCACCGTCACATCGACCTGTTGGCGCCCCATGTGAAGGATTTGTGTCAGGTAGCTGCCGCCTTCTCCATTGAACAACACCAGTTGCATGCCGGGCTGCAGCCGCAACACTTGGACATGCCTGGCTGACTCTCCATCCAATGCCAACGTGTGGCCTGTCTGCAGGGGGCCGCGCACAAATACACGGGGCATGCCCGTCATAACCGACCAAACGAGATGCCGACCGCAGATGCTGTGTTTTCAATCTGGTCGATCAGTTTCAACAGCGGGAACAGCTCGCGGTAACGCGATGCGGTCGCTCTCAAATAGGTGATGAACCTGGGCGTGTCCGCCAGGTATTTAGGTTTGCCGTCACGGATACCCAGGCGCGCAAAAATGCCAGCGACTTTGAGATGACGTTGCAATCCCATCCATTCCACCGAGCGATAGAACGCGCCCATGTCTTGGTGCCAGTCTTCGAAATCCAACAGGCCAGCGCGCCGCGCTTTTTCCCAATAACGCACCGTCACATCCAGGCACAGGTCTTCTTCCCAGCTGACAAAGGCGTCGCGCATCAAGCTGGCAATGTCATAGGTGATCGGACCATACACCGCGTCTTGAAAATCCAGCACACCCAAAGGAGTGGAGGGGTCTGACGAAGCGCTCACCATCAAATTGCGCGGCATGAAGTCGCGGTGAACGAACACCTGAGGTGCCGCAAGATTGTGTGAAATGACGCGGTCAAACACCGAATGCAGTGTGTTCAATTGGTCATCGCTCAAGCGGATCTGTTTGTGTTCGCCCACATACCATTGTGGAAACAACATCAACTCACGGCGCAACAAAGCATCGTCATAAACTGGCAACACGTCAGGGCGTGATGCCATTTGCAGTAGGACGAGCGCATCGGTCGCCTGGTCAAACAACCGGTGGCGGGACCCGCTGTCAGCGGTGTCCAGCACTTGCATCATGGTGTGTCTGCCCAAATCGTCGAGCAGCATGAAGCCGTTTGCTTCATCCCAATCCAATACCTGGGGCACGCGCAAGCCAGCTTGTGCAAACAAACGGGCGATGTTCACGAAAGCGGGGTTGTTTTCTTTGTCCGGTGGCGCGTCCATCAAAATGCAGCTGCCATTGTTGAAACGCGCTCTGAAATAGCGCCGAAAGCTCGCATCGGCACTGGCCGGCACCACGCTGTCTGGCATCACCCCATGCGTTGATGCCAAAGACATGAGCCACCCGCTAAAGGCCAACTCACGCTGGGGGTCCGGCCATCCCAACGCATGGATCGCCGTTGAAACAGTGGATGGAAGGGAGGAATCAGGGAGGTGTGTGCTCATGGATAATCCAAATTCTACAAACTGCGCTTTTTCTTGCGTTCATCTCCCCTATGTGTCTGTGCTCCCCGATATCGAGGTTTGTGTTGTGCTTGTCAGTGTGTTGGCTCTCGATCAGCTTGAGCCAGGCACAAACACCATCGCCGATATTGCAGTCAACGCCAGAATGGGAGGGACCGGATGCGGTTGAATCCACCAGCATACCCATTGAGCCCGAGAGCGTGTATTCGCCTGGCTTGAGCCTCAAACCCAGCAATGTGCTCAACAGCAAGCCCTCGAGTTCAGCGCAGCGCAAGGCGCCCTCATATATCCGCGCCCAGAGCCTCGATGGGCGCACCGACATAGATATCCAGATGCAAGGAGAGGTTGAAATTCGCCGAGGCAGCTTGTTGATTCGTGCCGACCGGATTCAGGCGCGCTTCACCACCTGCAAACGCAAACCCGGACCAGATTGGTTGCCGGACTGGTTCATGAAAGCCGATCAAATCAGTTTTGACCAAGACAGCAACCAAGGCGTGGCATCGAATGGCAGCTTGGTGTTCAAGGGCGTTCCCATTTTGTACGCGTCAAGCTTCAGTTTTCCACTCAACAACGAACGCCAATCCGGTTTTTTGCCACCCACGTTCGCTTTGAACAATTTGGGTGGTGTGGAAATGAGTTTGCCTTATTACTGGAACATTGCCCCTAACCGCGACATGACCATCACCACCACCCCCATGACCCAACGTGGGGTGTTGTTCAGCAACGAGTTCAGGTATTTGGAGCGCAAGGAGCCTCAAATACCGTTCAAAGGCATGGCCAGATTTGATTTGATGCCTGTGGATGAACTGCGTTCAACCAGCCGATGGGGTGTGAGCTATCAACACATGGGTTTGCCTGACGCAAAAACCCCGCTCTCTTTCAATTTCAACATCAACCGCGTCAGTGACAACAATTACTGGAAGGACTTCACCACCAACCCCGCCGACCCGTTGGTACAGCGCTCCTTGAACAACACCGCCAGTTTGGGGTGGGCCAGTGGCGGATTCAACACGGCTGTGTCGGTGTCTAAGTTGCAAACCCTCCAGGGCACAGACTCGAGCACGGCCATCGCCCCGTCATATGACCGCCTGCCTCAAATCAATGCCAACTATGTGCGACAAGACCTTGGTGGATTCGATTGGACCGTCAACAGCGAATTGACACGCTTCACGGTTGACCGTGACTTTTATTGTTCTTTTTACCCTTCCAGTGCGTATTGTTACCAGCCGAATGGATCACGCTTGGTGGTCAATAACCAATTACTTACAAACAAAACGCAGTGGGCAGTGATTCGGCGTCGGTGGTGGTGCCGTCTTACAGTTTGGACACAGGGGCGGTATTTGAGCGTCCGGTTTCAGTGTTTGGTTTGAACTGGAGTCAAACCTTAGAGCCAAGGGTGTTTTATGTGAAGACGGCTTATCGCTATCAAAGTGATTTACCCAATTTTGATTCAGGCACGAACGACTACAACTTTGCCTCAGTGTTCACAGAAAACACGTTTTCTGGGCAAGACCGCATATCTGACTCGCACACGTTGACCTTGGGTGCGACCTCGCGCTTCATCAATCCCAACACCGGGGCAGAAGGGGCGCGTTTTGGTTTGGCGCAACGTTACCGTTTGAGTGACCAAAATGTGCAACTCACGCCCACGACCAAGGCCTTGGAAAGTGGCAACAGCGACATATTGGCCGGCGCCAGTTTGTACTTGACACCGCGACTCGCGGTGGACACTTTGGTGGATTACAGCGACCAATACAACCGCATGGAGAGAAAATCCATCGGTGCAAGGTACAACCCCAGCGGTTATCGGGTAATCAACACAGCGTACCGTTACCAAAGAGACTCATCTGAAGTGGTTGACATGAGTTGGCAGTGGCCACTCAATGACCTGTGGCGAGATTTTGGCATCGACCGCCAGCAGGGTCAGGGATTGGGCGGTGGTCGTCTCTACAGCATTGGCCGGTTCAATTACAGCTTGCTCGAAAAGCGGTTGGTGGAGTCGATGGTGGGACTGGAATACGATGGCGGTTGCTGGGTCAGCCGGGTTGCTTTGCAACGCACCCAATTGACCTTGACCACATCGACCACCAGCTTGATGATTCAATTGGAATTCAATGACTTTTCAAGGTTGGGATTTGGCAATCCGAATGCGGCCCGAGACAATATTTCCCGCTATCAAAATCTTCGTGAATCCTTTAAATTTACTCCCAGCCCCTTTGCCCAATATGACTGATCCCATGCGCTTTTTCATTCAACCTGCCATGACGGCGGTGTGGTGTTTGCTTGTCTTGCTTGCCCCTGGCGCGGCGTTCACACAGACACTCAAGCCCACCTTACCCAAGCCGGGCGCAGAGCGCTTGAATTTGAAATTGCCGACAACACCTTCTGTCTCTGAGCCTGTGGACGATGGCTTGCGACCCTTGGATTTCATCGTGGCGGTGGTTGACAACGAGCCGATCACCAACCTCGAGGTCAACAACCTGGCCTCGATGGTAGACCCCGCAGCCAACAGGTTGGGCCGAGAAAATTTATTGCGTGAAGCGCTGGAAAACCTGATCAATGAATCCGCGCAATTGCAAGTGGCCAGACAAAGCAACATGCAAATTTCACCTGGAGAGTTGCAGCAGGCGATTGAAAGCACAGCGAAGCGCAACCAAATCACCGTGGAAGAAATGCAGCAGCGGTTGAAGTCGCAAGGCATTTCATGGGAGAGGTATCGCGCCCAAATCAAACGCCAAATGTTGCTGCAACGCGTGCGCGAAAGGGAAGTCTCTGGGCGCATCAAAATTCAAGACCATGAGGTAGAGGCCTTTTTACAAGACAACAGCAAAGAGACAGACAGCAGCAAAGCCGACATCCACATCGCCCACATCTTGATTTCTGTGTCTGACAAAGCCACACCCGACGAGTTGACCCAAGCCTTGAGCAAGGCCGAGGAAGCGTTGCGATTGGCCAAATCTGGTGAAGATTTTGGCAAGTTGGCCGCCAAATATTCGCAAGCGCCCGACAAAGTCAATGGCGGACAGCTCGGGTTGCGCAGCCCCGATCGCTATCCCTCGTTGTTTGTCGAGGCGGTGGTGTCCTTGCCCGTGGGTGGGCTCGCTGGCCCGATCCGATCCGGCGCAGGATTTCACGTGCTCAAGTTGCTCGAGCGCAAATCAGCCAACGCATTGCCTTCCACCATCACCCAAACACGTGCCAGACACATTTTGTTGCGGCCAGGTAACCAACTCAGCCAGGATGCAGCGCGTGCACAACTCGCGGGTTTCAGAAAACAAATCGAATCGGGTTCAGCCAAGTTTGATGAGTTGGCGCGGCAGCATTCGCAAGACGCCAGTGCCACCCAAGGCGGCGACTTGGGTTGGTCTAATCCTGGCACCATGGTGCCAGAGTTTGAAAAAGTGATGGACTTGTTGCAGCCCGGTGAAATCAGCGATCCGTTGGTGTCGCGTTTTGGGGTGCACTTGGTTCAGGTGTTGGAGCGTCGCGAAGAGCCACTCACCATCCGCGACAAACAAGACATGGCCCGCAATATTTTGCGTGAGCGCAAATTTGACGACACCTTGAAAAACTGGGAGCGAGAAATGCGCGGCCGTGCCTATGTGGAATACCGTGACCCGCCGCAGTGACGGGTTGATCCGGCCATGACGCCGCACTTGGCTCGCAAACGCTTTGGCCAGCATTTTTTGACAGACAAGGCGGTCATTGACCAGATTGTTCAATCGATAGCGCCGCAGGCAGGCGACCCAATGGTGGAAATTGGCCCCGGTTTGGCGGCAATGACACAGCCATTGGTTGAGCGACTGGGCCAACTCCATGTCATCGAACTTGACCGCGATTTGGCCAAGCGTTTGCGACAGCATCCCGGCTTGCAAGTGATGGAATCCGATGTGCTCAAAGTGGATTTCACCGCCTTGGCTGCGGACATGCAAGTGCCTCGCCTGAGGGTGGTCGGTAACTTGCCTTACAACATTTCCACGCCCATCTTGTTCCATTTGCTCGACCATGTGTCGGTGGTGGCAGACCAACATTTCATGCTGCAAAAGGAAGTGGTCGAGCGCATGGTGGCCAAACCCAGCACGTCGCACTATGGCCGCTTGAGTGTGATGCTGCAATGGCGTTATGACATGGAGATGTTGATGTTGGTCGGTCCCGAGGCGTTTGAGCCACCGCCGCGTGTGGACAGTGCCATTGTGCGCATGTTGCCTTTTTCAGAGGCAGCGAGCGTCAACCAAGCATTGCTGAGTGAATTGGTTCAGGTCGCTTTCAGTCAACGCCGCAAATTGTTGCGTCACACCTTGGGCAAATGGTTGGAAGACAAAGGGTTTGATGGCGCGTTCGATGTTCAGCGTCGCGCCGAGGAAGTGCCGGTCGCGCAATATTTGGCACTGGCACAACAACTCAGTCGCTGACAGACGTCAGGCCTTGTCCAGCGACGCCAGCAGTTGCTCGCGCATCAACCGTTTCATTAATTTCCCGTTGGCGTTGCGAGGCAAAGCGTCCATGGTGATGGTGTAGCTTTCAGGCACTTTCTCTCGCGATAAGCGAGGCGCACAAAACGCGGTCAACACCTCAGCGTCCACTGGCTCACGCACAGACACAAACGCATGCACGCGTTCACCCAACACGGGGCAAGGCTTGGCCACGATCGCGCATTCCGCAACCGCAGGGTGCTGGTACAACGTGTTTTCCACTTCAATGCAATAAACCTTGTAACCGCCGCGATTGAGCATGTCTTTTTTGCGGTCCAAAATCCGCACATAGCCTTGCGCATCGATGCTGCCCATGTCGCCCGACTTCCAGTAACCGTCGACAAATTCCTTGGCGGTGGCGTCGGGGTTGTTCCAATAACCGGCCACCACCATCGGGCCTTTGATCCAGATTTCACCCATGCTGCCGTCAGGCACGGGTTGACCCGCGTCATCCACCACTTTCATGTCAGCACAAACCACAGCTTGTCCCACGGTGTCGTTGTGGTGTGGCGTCATGCCAGGCGGCATGATGGTCGCGGGTGAGGTTGTTTCGGTGGCGCCGTAGCAATTCATGAGCACCAACTGCGGCAAGCTGTTGGCCAAAGCTTCGATGCTGGCCACGGGCATGGGCGCGCCACCAAAAGCGCCGATGCGCCAGTGGCGCAAATCGGTGGTGCTGAAAGCGGGTTGCAACAAGCACAAGTTGTACATCGCAGGCACCATCAAACTGTGCGTCATCTGTTCGCGTTGGGCGAGTTGCAAAAACAAAGCCGCTTTGAAGACAGGCATGATCACCAACTTGGCCGCGCAATGCAGCATGGTGGCGACCAAGGCCACCAAGCCCGTGACATGGCTCAAGGGCACGGCAGCGATGCTGACATCGTCTGGTTGGATGTCCATGCCCGCTTGAAAATGCATGCACGAATGCACCATGCCCAAATGGCTGAGCATGGCGCCTTTGGGGCGGCCGGTGGTGCCAGAGGTGTACAAAATCACTGCGGTGTCGTCTTCATGGACCTGCGCGACCTCAGTCAACGCATCGGCATGGAGCAGGTCTTGCCATGCCAATGAACCCTCACAGGGCTCTACCGCCACACGCCAGCGCAACGTTGGCAAAGACGGAGCCGACGGCAAGACGTCTGACAAATGGGCTTCATGCACCAGCATCACCGCTTCACAATGGTCCAGCATGTATTGCAAGCCCGGGGTTTGCTCGCGAATGCTCATTGGCACGGTGATCGCGCCCAAGCGTGTGGCGGCCAGCAAACAAACCACAAACTCAATTCGGTTGCCCAGCAGCAAGGCTACCCGGTCGCCGGCTTTCACGCCCAAGCGCCGCCAGCCTGCCGCCAATTGGCCCACACGTTGGTTCAGTTGCGAGTAGGTCAGGCGCTGGTCTTCACACACCAAGGCTTCATGGTCGGGTCGGCTGGCAACCGCGTTGTCGAGCAAGGCATGCAAACTGCGCGGTCGGTGGCTGAAGCAACGCAGTGTGCGGGTTGGATGGAAATGGCTTTCTGTTTGATGTGACGGCCATGGCACAGTAACAGGTCTCATTGATCGACTTTCAGCAAATACACCCATCGCCAACCGTCAAGCCAGGTCAAGCGGCATCAATGACCCAAGCGCAACGCCATCGCGTCTTTGGTCGCTGGCAATTCGGGCGGCAGGTGGTAGGCCAACTGGGTAAACAAGGCATCGTGCAATGCCAGTTCTTCACGCCAAGCAGCAGGGTCAATGTGCATCACTGAATCGAATTGCGCGGCAGAAAACGCCAAGCCATTCCAAGTGATTTCGTCGTAAGTCGGGCTGATGCCAAACACGTTTTCGCGTCCTTGGGCGTGGCCTTCCATCCGATCAATCATCCATTTGAGCACGCGCATGTTTTCACCATAGCCGGGCCACACAAACTTGCCGTCTTCACCTTTGCGAAACCAGTTGACGCAAAAAATCGCAGGCAAGGTGCCGCTGCGTGTTTTCAATTGTTCGCCCATGTTCAGCCAGTGTTGGAAATAGTCGCTCATGTTGTAGCCCATGAACGGCAACATCGCAAACGGGTCGCGTCTCACCACCCCTTGTTGTCCAGCGGCGGCGGCGGTGGTTTCAGAACCCATGGTGGCGGCCATGTAGACGCCTTCGGTCCAATTGCGCGCTTGTGTCACCAACGGCACGGTGGTTGAGCGTCTGCCGCCAAAGATGAACGCGTCGATGCGCACGCCAGCCGGGTCGTCCCAAGCCGGGTCCAGCGCGGGGTTGTTGGTGGCTGCCACGGTGAACCGCGCGTTCGGGTGTGCCGCTTTGGCACCGCTCTCGCGGGCGATGTCTGGGGTCCAGTCCTTGCCTTGCCAATCGATCAAGTGCGATGGCAATTGCCCGCTGTCTTTTTCCATGCCTTCCCACCAGACGTCACCGTCGTCGGTCAATGCCACATTGGTGAAGATGACGTTTTTGTCCAGACTTGCCATGCAGTTGGGGTTGGTGTGGAAATTGGTGCCTGGGGCGACACCGAAATAACCGGCTTCGGGATTGATGGCGCGCAATTGACCGTCTGAGCTGGGCTTGATCCAAGCGATGTCGTCGCCAATGGTGGTGACCTTCCAGCCCTCAAAACCGCTGGGCGGCACCAGCATCGAAAAATTGGTTTTGCCGCAGGCGCTGGGAAATGCCGCGGCCACATGGTATTTTTTGCCTTGGGGATGGGTCAATCCCAGAATCAACATGTGCTCGGCCAACCAGCCTTGGTCGCGCCCCATGTTGGAGGCGATGCGCAAGGCAAAACATTTTTTCCCCAGCAAGGCATTGCCACCGTATCCGGAGCCGTAAGACCAGATTTCACGGGTTTGCGGGTAGTGCACGATGTATTTGGTGGGGTTGCATGGCCAAGCGACATCGGCTTGGCCCGGGGCCAAGGGCGCGCCGACGCTGTGCACACAGGGCACGAAATCGCCGTCTTCGCCGAGCACATCAAACACCGCTTTGCCCATGCGCGTCATGATGCGCTGGTTGACCGCGACATAGGCGCTGTCTGACAACTCGATACCGATGTGCGCGATCGGTGAACCCAAGGGGCCCATGCTGAAAGGCACCACATACATGGTGCGGCCTTTCATACAGCCTTGAAACAAGGGCTGCAATGTGCGCCGCATTTCTTGCGGGTCCATCCAATTGTTGGTGGGGCCGGCTTCTTCTTTGCGGGCTGAACAAATGTAAGTGCGGTCTTCCACGCGCGCGACATCGCTGGGGTCAGAGCGGGCGAGAAAAGAGTTGGGTCGTTTGGCCGGGTTGAGCGGAGTGAAGGTGCCGGCGTTCACCAATTGTTGGCACAGGGATTGGTACTCGGCGTCTGACCCATCACACCAGTGGACATGGTCTGGTTGGCATAAATGGACCATGTCTTGGACCCACGTTTTGAGTCGGGTGTGTGTCACATACGCGGGTGCGTTCATCGGGTACTCCATACAACAAAAGCAAAAACGCCCGACGGTGGGCGTTTTGTCAAAAAGGCACTGGATTTAATGCCAAAGAAACAATCGATCAGGCCATGAAGACAGCGATGAATGCCAGCATGAAAATCAGGACAGCGCCGCCAATGGGTAAGACAATGGGCATCAACGGAACAATGGATTCAACGACGTCTTCGTCGGTGTGGGTGGCCTGGGAATGGTCTGACATGGTGACTACCTTGGGTTCAAAACAGACGGCCATTCTAAAACACCGATGCTGACCACAAACTGTCTGTGAAAATACAGGTTTTGTTGATTCGCCTGCCCGACGGGGCGGCGCCCTATTTTTCTCGCTAGGTCCTCCATGAGCGTTTTTGAACCACAGCCCTTCACCCGCGGACAGGCACTGCCTGGCATTTTGAAAAACCGCATCGCCATCTTGGATGGCGCCATGGGCACCATGATCCAGCGCTTCAAGTTGACCGAAGGCCAGTACCGGGGTGAGGGGTACGTTGGGCCCAACGGCATGCGCGAGCGTTTTCGCGAATTCCCCAAAGACGTCAAAGGCAACAATGAATTGCTGAGCCTGACCCGGCCTGACATCATTCGCGATATCCATGAAGGCTATTTGGCGGCCGGGGCCGATTTGATCGAGACCAACACCTTTGGTGCGACCACCATCGCGCAGGCCGACTACGACATGGCCGAATTGGCCGATGACATGAACCGCGCCTCAGCCGCGATCGCCCGCGCCGCGTGCGACAAATACACCACCCCTGACAAGCCCCGTTTTGCCGTGGGCGCACTTGGCCCCACACCCAAAACCGCCAGCATCAGCCCCGACGTGAACGACCCCGGTGCGCGCAATATTCACTTTGAAGAATTGCGTGTGGCTTATTTGGCGCAAGTGCGCGCATTGGTGGAAGGTGGTGTGGATGTGTTGTTGTTGGAAACCATTTTTGACACGCTCAACGCCAAGGCGGCGTTGTTCGCGATAGACGAATATTTCGAAGACAGCGGCGAGCGACTGCCGTTGATCATCAGCGGTACCGTCACCGACGCCTCGGGCAGGATATTGAGCGGCCAAACCGTGACCGCGTTTTGGCACAGCGTGCGCCACGCCAAGCCACTGGCCATCGGACTCAATTGCGCATTGGGCGCCGCCTTGATGCGGCCTTACATCCAAGAGCTGGCCAAAGTCGCCGCCGACACCTACATCAGTTGCTATCCCAATGCCGGATTGCCCAACCCCATGAGTGACACCGGGTTTGATGAAACGCCCGAGGTCACCAGCCGTTTGTTGCATGAATTCGCGGCTGAGGGCCTGGTCAACATCGTGGGGGGCTGTTGCGGTACCACCCCCGATCACATTCAAGCCATTGGCGATGCGGTCACGCCATTGCGTCCGCGCGGGGTTCACAGCGCCCTGTTTCCACAGGTTGCTTGAGCAGGGAAAACCGCGGCAAGGTTGAGGCACTGATGACCTCTTTTTAATGACATATATCGCTTTTTTGAGCATATAAATATTAACCTTTTGCTTTTTTTGCAAAAGGAAATGTATGTTGAGAACGTGGCAACAGTGCGTCAGTTTGGTTGCGGGTATGTGCATGGCTTTGGGCGTGTCAGCGCAAACTTTGACCATGGCGTCACCCAGCCCTTACCAATGGGTGATCGAGGCGGGTTGGAACGATGGCGGCGACAAGATGGCCGATGGCAACTATGTCAATACGGGCAAGCCGTGGGAGATCCGTGCTGGCAAAGGCGTGCAAGGGGGAGTGGGCTTGCAGTATGCATTCAACGATCAATGGGCCACCCAATTCACCATGTCATACACGGTCGACAGCACCAATGGCACCAATGGTGATGCGGCATTCAAACGATCGCCTGCGGAATGGATGTTGATCCACAATTTGAATGATCGCTGGCGCGTTGGCGCCGGGTGGCATCAATCATTCTCAGCCAAGCGCACCAATACCGGCGTGGCAGCGTTGTTAGGCACAGAAAATTTCAAAGCTGATTCAGGTGCGGTGGTGCAGTTGATGTATTTCTTCAAGCCCTACACCAACTACAAACTGTCAGGGTCTGAAATCAACGCCGGACTCGGCCTTCGGTATGTGACAGAGCAATTCACTTCAGAGAAAACAACTCGCGTTTATCGTGCAGACCATGGGGGTTTATTTTTAGGGCTGTATTTTTAAAAAACGGGCTTGACAGCGTTTGGTCAACCGGGTGGTTTGGGGTTGTTTTTTTCGATGGCCAAGGCCATGGTTTTGCCCAACTCCACCCCCCATTGGTCATAGGCATTGATGCCCCAGATCGCCGCTTGGCAAAACACTTTGTGTTCATACAAAGCGATCAGCGCACCCAACGCAAATGGCGTCAATTGCGCCAGCCACAGCGTGTTGCTGGGCACATTGCCCGCAAAACTGCGGTGCGTGGCCAGTTGATTTGCCAGTTCAGCTGACAAACCATCTTGCATCAACTGCGCCAAGGTTTCTGGGTGCGTTCTGCCTTGGGCCAAAGCCTGCGCTTGGGCTTGCATATTGAGCAACACCACGCGTTGGTGCTCCTCAGACAAAGGCAAGCCTTGATGACCTTGACGCACGCCGATGAAATCCACGGGCACCAAATGGCTGCCTTGGTGCAACAGCTGGAAATACGCATGTTGTCCATCGTTGCCCAAGCCGCCCCACAGAATGGGCGATGTCGCCACGGTACACAGACTGCCGTCCAGGTGCACGCGCTTGCCGTTGGACTCCATGTCTTGTTGCTGTAAAAACGGCACCAACTTGCTCAGCGCCGAATGGTAGGGCGCGACATGGTGTGTGTCGGCGCCTAAAAAATTTCGGTTCCAGATGCCAAACAAGGCCATCATCACAGGCATGTTGTGGCTGGTGGGTGTTTGCAAAAAATGTTGATCCATGGCGTGCGCACCGGCCAGCATCTGCAAGTACGCTTTTGCACCGGTGGCCACCACCAAGGGCAAACCAATGGCCGACCAGAGTGAATAACGGCCACCCACCCAATCCCACAATTGAAAACACCGGTCTGCATGAAACCCAAGCGATTGCGCCAAAACAGGTTTGGCAGTGACCGCGACCAAGTGTGACTGACACTGTTCAGGGGGACACCCGCCATCGGTCAACCAACGCTTGGCCGAGGTAAACAATGTCATGGTTTCTTGGGTTGTGAAGGTCTTGCTTTGTACGACAAACAGCGTGCGAGCAGGGTTCAGCGAAGACAGGGTGTGGGCCAATTGCCAGACATCGACATTCGACACGTAATGCACCTGCACCAGCGATGGCGCAGTGGGGTCGGCACAGGGCTGCAGAGCCTCGGTGGCCATGCGCGGGCCGAGGTCTGAGCCGCCGATGCCCAGGTTCACCACATCGGTGATCGCTTCGCCGGCATGCCCTTTGACCTGACCGCTTCTCAACGCCTGCGCAAAGCCGGTGTAACGCGACAACTCGGCAGACACCGTGCGCGCGAGGGCTTCGCCCCAAGGCGGTGACGGCTGCGTGCTGCCGCGCAATGCCACATGCAAGACCGCGCGGTCTTCCGTGGTGTTGATGTGCTCACCGCGGAACATGGCTTGCGCTTTGGGCAGCACCTGCGATTCTTCGGCCAGTGCATGCAATGCAGACAGGATGTCAGCATTCACCCGTTGGTGTGACGCATCCAATGACAGGCCCGCGGCTTCGTATTGCAAGCTGTCATGACGACCGGGCAGCTTGAGCAAGTCATTCAGGGCAAACAAAAAAAGGGCAAGTTTTCACCCGGCAGCCAGCGCCACTGCCTGTTTGGCAAGCAGCGTCACGCGGGCCCAATCACCACTGGCCACCGCATCTGCTGGCGTGAGCCATGAACCGCCCACCATGGCGACATTTGGCTCTCGCAAATACGCTTGGATGTTCGCAGGCGTCACGCCGCCGGTAGGGCACAAATGCATGTCTGCAAACGGGCCGCGCAAGGCTTTGACCATGCCCACCCCGCCAGCTTGTTCGGCTGGAAACAATTTGACCAGTGAAAAACCATGCGCTTGGGCGCGTAACAGCTCGCCGGGCGTCATCACGCCCGGAATGAAGGGCAACTGTGCATCCAACGCAGCTTCTATCAAGGGTTCGGAAAAGCCGGGTGACAGCGCAAACCGTGCGCCTGCAGATTGCACACGTGCGATGTCATCCGGGTGTCTGACCGTGCCTGCACCCACCTGCATGTGCGGCACGCGTTGGGCGATGGTTTCGATGGCGGCGATGCCCGCCGGGTGACGCAAGGTGACTTCCATCACATCAATGCCGCCAGCCAGCAAGGCCAGCGCCATGGGTTCGGCATGGGCGACATCGGTGATCAGGATGACGGGCACCACTTTGGATGAAAAAACGGGGCGCATGCAGTGATCGGTCGGGCTCATGGGGCATGGCTCACGGCGGTGGGCAAAGAAGCGGGCATGGCGGCGAGCAATGGCGAGGCGCCTTCTTCGGCCCATGCCGCATGTTGACGAAACAAACCAAACAGACCTTGGCCCGATTGCCACAACGGGTCTGCGGGTCGTTCTGGCAATGGCCGCGAAGCGAGTTCAGCGTCGCTCACTTCTAAAGTCAATTGACCGGTGTCGCAATTCAGCGTGATCATGTCGCCATCCCTTACTTTGGCGATCATGCCGCCGTTGCGAGATTCTGGACTCAAGTGAATCGCGGCGGGCACTTTGCCTGATGCGCCTGACATGCGGCCGTCGGTGACCAAGGCGACGCGGTGGCCTTGGTCTTGCAGCACCCCAAGCACCGGCGTCAATTTATGCAGTTCGGGCATGCCATTGGCTTGCGGGCCTTGTTCGCGCACCACCGCAATGAAATCGCGGTTCAACAGGCCGTCTTTGTAGCGTTGAGCCAGCGCTT
The DNA here is from genome assembly GCA_009925585.1 of Betaproteobacteria bacterium. GTDB lineage: Bacteria > Pseudomonadota > Gammaproteobacteria > Burkholderiales > Burkholderiaceae_C > Limnohabitans. The sequence continues at coordinate 15,160 of RFYK01000048.1, forward strand.
GTTGGCTGTCGACCACCACGGCGGGGGCGCGCACCACACGGTGCGCCGGTTTGACCGCTGACACTTTGACCACTGCGCGACCTAAATTACCGGTCAATAAGCGCAAGCCGCCATCTGCACTGAACGCTCGCTCTGTCGGACGCAACACGTCTTCATCGCCAGACACGGCAGGCGCATCGCGCCAGCGCAATTGATCGCCGTCCAGCCAAGGCTCTTGGGTATAGCGGTGCAGACCTTGGCCCATGACGGTGTGCACATCGCCGTGTAACAAACCGGCAGCCAGCAGTTGGCGGATGACAAAACCCATGCCGCCAGCCGCATGGAAATGGTTGACGTCTGCGCTGCCATTGGGATACACACGCGCCAACAGCGGAACCACCGCAGACAGCTCGGAAAAATCGTCCCAGTTGATGACCAAGCCTGCGGCTCGGGCCATGGCCACCAAATGCAAGCTGTGGTTGGTGGACCCGCCTGTCGCCAGCAAACCCACGATGCCGTTGACGATGACTTGCGCGTTGATTTGAAAGCCCATGCCGCTGTCGTTTTGCTGTGCCAATGCCACAGCTTGCGTCACCGCCGCTTGTGTCAATGCTTCTCGCAAGCGCGTGCCGGGATTCACAAAGGAAGAACCGGGCAGCTGCAGCCCCATGATTTCCATCAGCATTTGGTTGGAGTTGGCCGTGCCGTAAAAAGTGCAAGTGCCTGCGCTGTGGTACGCGGCTTGTTCGGCTTTCAACAACGTGTCGCGGTCAACCAGGCCTTGGGTGAATTGTTGGCGCACGCGGGCTTTGTCGTTGTTGGACAAACCGCTGGTCATCGGTCCGGCGGGCAC
>RFYK01000049.1 GCA_009925585.1 Betaproteobacteria bacterium
GCTATGGTTTTTTGAGTCAGCTTATTGCGCAACTGAATTTCAAACTCGCTGCCATACAAGCTACGCTCGCGGTCTAGCTTGGGGATGTGAAACTCGCGTCGCTCTTTTCGGATTTTGTCGGTCACTTCATCAGCGACGAATGTAGGTGCAGTGAAGATGAAATCAAGTCCGTCAATTTTTTGTAGCTCGGTCTTGAGGGCCTCGTAGGCGTACATCGAAAAGCATGATGCCGCGATTTTTAGTCTTGTATCTGGCTTGAGCGACTGCTTGAGGTCGTCGCCAAGAAGGCGGTTAATATTGTCTAAAAGTTCCATACATTAATAAGTACATCGCCATTCTTTAGTTGCATTTACCCACTCAACTGGTTGGTGGCGGTGGTCACCAGACGCGCGCCGCTGGCACCCAGCGGATGACCCAAAGCAATCGCGCCACCGTTCGGGTTGACACGCGGGTCATCGTCTTGCAAACCCAACATCCGCAGCACCGCAATGCCTTGGGCTGCAAACGCTTCGTTCAACTCGATCACGTCCATTTGCGACAGCGTCAAACCGGTCAAGGCCAACACTTTTTCTGTCGCAGGCGCAGGACCCATGCCCATGACGCGTGGTGGCACACCAGCGGTCGCCATGCCCACCACGCGTGCCCGAGGCGTGAGCCCATGCACTTTGGCGGTGGCTTCATCGGCCAGCAATATCGCGCAAGCACCGTCATTCACGCCACTGGCGTTGCCCGCGGTGACTGTGCCGTCGGGGCGCACCACACCCTTGAGTTGCGCCAGTTTTTCCAAGCTGGTGGTACGGGGGTGTTCATCCTTGTCAACCACCACCGGGTCGCCTTTTTTTTGTGCAATCGTGACTGGCGTGATTTCCTCAGCCAATGCACCGGACTGCTGCGCGGCAACCGCTTTCAACTGGCTGGCCAGCGCCATGCGGTCTTGGGCTTCGCGCTCGATCTTGTAATCGGTGGCCACGTTCTCGGCGGTCTCTGGCATGGCGTCCACACCGTACATGGCTTTCATCACTGGGTTGATGAAGCGCCAACCAATGGTGGTGTCGAAAATGGCTGGCGTGCGCGCAAATGCTGTCTCTGATTTGGGCATGACAAATGGCGCACGGCTCATGCTTTCGACGCCGCCGGCAATCACCATGGTTGCTTCGCCTGAGCGAATGGCCCTCGCGGCTGTCCCCAAGGCATCCATGCCAGAGCCGCATAAGCGGTTGATCGTGGCGCCCGGGATTTGGTAGGGCAAACCGGCCAGCAAACTCGCCATGTGCGCCACATTGCGGTTGTCTTCGCCTGCTTGGTTGACGCAGCCATACAGCACTTCAGTGACAGCCATCCAATCTACCTGGGGGTTGCGCGCCATCAATGCACGCAAAGGAATGGCAGCCAAGTCGTCAGCGCGCACACTGGACAACGCACCCCCGTAGCGACCGAAAGGGGTTCGAATGGCATCACAAATGTAGGCTTGGTTCATGGGCTTCTCTGGTTGACAATACAGCGCATGTTCAGTCCCTCACAACAAGACGTCCGTCGCTTCTTCTGTCAAGTCTATGCCAAACAGTTGCAAGGGCCGTTGGTCGACCCACTGGAGACGTTGGCCGCAGAATGGATCAACAGACATCCCGAATACCATGCCGTGTTGGCCAACGAAGAGGATGCGTTGCAACGTGATTTCGATGACACCACGGGCAACCCTTTTTTGCATTTGTCCATGCATTTGTCCATCAGCGAACAATGCTCCATCGATCAACCGCGAGGCATTCGACAAGCCGTTGAATTGCTCGCGGCCAAACGCCCCGACCTGCACTCTGCCCACCACGAAGTGATGGAATGCTTGGGCACCATGTTGTGGGAGAGCCAGCGAAGTGGCCAGCCGCCTGATGGTCAAACCTATATCGATGCCGTGCAAAGACGGGCAACCCAAGACTGATCCATGAAAAAAGGCCCAACTGGGTGGGCCTTTGATGGGATGCCAAGGGGGCTTCAGCGGAACTTGGATTGCGGCACGGTCTGCAAATCGCCTTGTTGCTGGCTCACATAAGCGGCGATTTCTTTCAACTCAGCCAAAGTGAACTGCTTGGCGACACCTGCCATGACCGCATTGCCACGACCCCAAGTGGCTTGGTTTTCTGTTTTGTAAGACTTGAGCGCCACATACACATAGTCTTTGTATTGGCCAGCGATTTTCGGATAGCCGGGCACCATGGGTTTATTCAAGTTGGCACCGTGACAAGAGGTACAAGCCCCTTTGGCAACCAATTCGGCGGCTTTGCCGGTGGCTTCAGTGGCTTTTTCGGGAACCGCCGGTGCTGTTGCTTTACCGTGGGATTCGTAATAAGCCGCGATGTCCGCCATGTCTTTGGCGGTCAATGAAGCAGCGATGCTCTTCATGGTGGGGTGTTTGCGCTCACCTTTTTGGTAGGCGGTCAAAGCAGAGACGATATAGGCGGCTGTTTGGCCGGAAATTTTGGGAACTTTATAGACTTCAGGGAAGCTGGCTTGGTAACCTTTGATGCCGTGGCAACCAATGCACATGGCAATTTTGGTTTCACCGGCTTTGGCGTCGCCTGTTTCTTGGGCATTGACAACAGAGGTCGCACAAGCGACAAACAACACGAGCAACGACGTATAAAACTTGTTCATTTTGGACAGACAATCATTGAAACTCCAAAGATTATATAGACGCACTTTGTAAGCTCCGCGTCAATACCCCCGAAAGGCACAAGCGAATGAAATTCCAAGGCTCCCAAAACTATGTGGCCACCCAAGACCTGATGCTGGCGGTGAACGCCGCCATCACGCTCAAGCGGCCGTTACTGGTCAAGGGCGAACCCGGCACCGGGAAAACCATGTTGGCAGAAGAGGTGGCCGCGGCGCTGAACATGCCTCTGTTGCAATGGCATGTGAAATCCACCACGAAAGCCCAACAAGGTTTGTACGAATATGACGCGGTCAGTCGGTTGCGTGACAGCCAAATGGCCGACCTTGACGGCGGCGAGCGGGTGAAAAACATCGAAAACTACATCATCAAAGGCGTGCTTTGGCAAGCGTTTACCGCCAAAGAGCCCGTGGCCTTGCTGATCGATGAAATCGACAAAGCCGATATCGAATTCCCCAACGACTTGCTGCGCGAACTCGATCGCATGGAGTTTTACTGCTATGAAACGCGCGAGCTGATCAAAGCCACCACCCGCCCCTTGGTGTTCATCACCTCGAACAACGAAAAAGAGCTGCCCGATGCATTTTTGCGTCGATGCTTTTTTCACTACATCAAGTTTCCCGAAGCCGACACCATGCGGCAAATCATCGATGTGCATTTCCCGAATTTGAAAAAGGATTTGCTGGCCGCCGCCCTGAAAACTTTCTACGACGTGCGCGGCTTGCCTGGCTTGAAGAAAAAACCATCCACTTCTGAATTGCTCGATTGGTTGAAGCTGCTGGTGGCTGAGGACATTCCTCTGGCAGCGCTGCAAACACAAGACGACAAAGTGGCAGTGCCGCCTCTGGTCGGCGCGTTGCTAAAGAACGAACAAGACGTGACCCTGTTTGAAAAACTGGTGTTCATGCAAAGCCGTAACCGTTGAAGCCCCATGCTGATCGACTTCTTCTACACCTTGCGCGCCGCCAAACTGCCGGTGTCGGTGAAAGAATTTCTGATGCTGCTCGAAGCCATCCAAGCGAACGTGGTCGGGCCGCAGAGCGACGCATGCAGCATGGATGATTTTTACTACCTCAGCCGCACAGCCTTGATCAAAGACGAAAAACATTTCGACAAGTTTGACAAAGCCTTTGGTGCGTATTTCAAAGGCGTTGAAATGCTGACTGATTTCACCGCCGATGTGCCAATGGACTGGCTGAAAAAAATATTGGAAAACGAACTCACCCCAGAGCAAAAAGCCGCCATCGAAAAAATGGGCTGGGACGAGTTGATGGACACCTTGAAAAAACGCTTGGAAGAACAAAAAGAACGCCACGAGGGCGGCAGCAAATGGATTGGCACGGGCGGCACATCCCCATTTGGCAATGGGGGCTACAACCCACAGGGCATTCGCATCGGTGGCAAGGGCGGCAACAAAAGTGCCGTCAAAGTCTGGGAACAGCGCGCTTACCAAGACTATGACGACAGCATTGAATTGGGCACGCGCAACATCAAAGTGGCGTTGCGCCGTTTGCGCCGGTTTGCGCGTGAGGGTGCAGAAAATGAATTTGATTTGGACAACACCATCCGCAGTACCGCTGCCAACGCAGGCTACTTGGACATCAAGATGCGCCCAGAGCGGCACAACCATGTGAAGTTGTTGTTGTTGATGGATGTCGGCGGCACCATGGACGAACACGTGAGCCGTGTCGAAGAATTATTCTCAGCGGTCAAAGGTGAATTCAAGCATTTGGAATTTTTCTACTTTCACAACTGCGTTTACGATTTTTTGTGGAAGAACAACCGTCGGCGTTTTGCGGAAAAATTTGACACTTGGGATGTGATTCGCAAGTACAACAAGGACCACAAATTGGTGTTTGTCGGTGATGCCACCATGAGCCCGTACGAAATTTTGCAACCCGGCGGCAGCGTGGAATACAACAACGAAGAAGCCGGCGCTGAGTGGATACAGCGACTCACACACGCCTACCCGAGGTTTGCTTGGATCAATCCCGAGCCCTTAGGCGTGTGGCAATACCGCCAAAGCATCAGCATCATTCAACAACTGGTCAGCAATCGCATGTATCCCCTGACGCTAAAAGGGTTGGAAGACGCGATGCGAATGTTGAGCAAATGATTCATTGACGCTGTTTGCTTCAGCGCAACGTAAACTTATCGCCTCTGCCGCCGTAGTTCAATGGACAGAACGAGCGCCTCCTAAGCGCTAGATACAGGTTCGATTCCTGTCGGAGGCACCAATACAGTCTACCTGGCAGCTGTCACACTTCACATGGGTTTACCCCAGTCAATAAGGCGATTTTTTCTCTTGTTCATGTGAACGATATTAAATATATTCGCGCAATTGAATCTACTTTAGAGGGTCACAGTGCGAAGCTTCACCCGTATTGCAGTGGCGTTGTCCTACTTGTGTGCCAGTACAGTGATGGCGCATCCTCATGTGCGCGTGGCTTACCAAGTCGATCCAGTTTTAGATGCCAGTGGCATTCGCTCACTCCAAGTCAATTGGCAGCTTGATGCCATGACCAGCGCCCAAATTCGAGAAAACGTCGACCTGAACAAAAACGGCGTGCTTGACCCGGATGAATTGCAAGCCTTTGCCGATGGCAACCATGACTTGATGAAGCCCAGTCAGTTTTACTTGTCGCTTGAACAAGTTGACAACCCAACGCCTGTCCCGTTCGAAGTGACGAATTACCGGGCAACCGATGCTGGCTTTGGATTTCAAGGCGGTGTTCACATCTCTTTCACGGTCAACCTCCCAGCCTCTTCCCCGTACTCAGACATCAAAGTTCGTTTTTTTGACCCCACTTGGTACATGGCCATGCAACCCCGTCCCGGTTCAGGTGTCGCAACGTCGAACACCGCGTGCCATTCGGAATTGCTCAGTGAGACACGCGACACCACGTTACAAGGGCAACAAGTCCTTCAATTTTTGTTTGTCCAATGCGCAAAGGGAATCGAGGTTCGGCCCACTGCGCAGATTTTCCCCGCCACCGAGCCCGCCAACGGAGACGCTTTATGAAATTGAATTCACTGTGTTCAGCTCTGATCGCTGGGACCATGTTGTGTGCCATGGGCATCAGCAACGTATCGGCCCAAGAATATGAAAAATGTCACAAATCCAAGTGGGGACCTGACGACCAAATTGGTGCGCTGAATAATTTGTCAGCCGCCAAAACTTTGTCAGCTTCCAAGTTGATCAAACAAGGCAAGTCCATGCGCATGGCGATCGAGAGCAACACCAAAACACCTGCTTTCCCACCCCGCACCATTTCCGTCACGATTGTCAAACCAGGTCAAGACTATGGTCAAACACTTGGTAACACCAAGACCAGTTACCACGACGATATTCTCAACACTTGGGTGGGTATCGGCACACAACTTGACGGACTCGGTCACATTGGCATTGACAATGTGTTTTACAACTGCACCCCAGGTGTTGAAATCACTGGCATTGCTGGCCTGAAAAAATTCGGCATCGAAACCGTCCCAGCCATTGCCACACGCGCTGTGATATTGGACATGGTGGGTTTGACCGGTAAAAAACCCGTGCCCGAGGGCACTGCTTTCAATCAACCTGAAATTGAAGCAGCCCTCAAACGCCAAGGCAATATGAAAATTGAAAAAGGCGATGTGGTCATTTTCTATACAGGCTGGCATACCCTGTTGGGCGTGGATGACAAACGCAATGGTTCTGTCGAACCCGGACTTGGCGTTCAAGGCGCCAAGTACCTTGCTTCCTTGGGCGTGTCCATGATTGGGTCTGATACATGGGCATTGGAAGTGATTCCATTTGAAAATGCAGGTCAGGTTTTCCACGTACACCAAATTTTGTTGGCTGAAAACGGCATCTTCATTTTGGAAAACGTGGTGGCTGAGCAAGCGGTCAATGACAAGGTCTATGAAGGCTTTTTCACTGTCGGCCCACACCGCACCACTGGCACGGTTCAGGCAATTGTCAACCCGATTTTTGTCTATTGATCGACATTACTCTGAACGAAAAAGGCAGCTTCGGCTGCCTTTTTTCATGTCTCAAAATTTGCGACTCAAAGCCACTTGGGGAAACGCATCTGCAATGGTGGACACTTGGCCGCAATGTGCCGCGGTGTAACCGGGCAATTGGTTGACTGCAAATTGAAACGCATCGCTGTTCAAAATTTTCAACACCGCTTGCAAATGGGGTTTGTCCAAATCTGATTGGTTGCACAGCAAAAAATAGCGCTCTGTGGCCAAGGGCAAAAATTCCAACTTGAACCGTCTGGCTGGTGTTTCCACGCCAAAGCCCACATCGGCCATGCCGCTGGCCACATAAGCGGCCACCGCTGCATGCGTGAATTCCGCCTGTTCATAGCCCGCAATTTGCGATGGATCGACTTGGGCTTTTTTCAAAAAACATTCCAGCAAAAACCGTGTGCCACTGCTGGGTTGTCGGTTGACAAAACGCAAGCCTTTGCGAGTCAGGTCTTGCACTTCGTAAATTTTGTGCGGATTGCCACTGGCCACCATGAAGCCTTGGCGTCGCGTGGCCACATGAATGATGCGGCTTTGTTTGGGTATCAGCCACCGCGAGTAATGCTTGAAGCCGGTTTCTTCAAATTCACCTTGGGGGATGTGAAACCCAGCAATCTCGCAAGCGCCTTCATGCAAAGAAGCCACGGCCTCGGTGCTGCCCACGTATTTGCGTTCCACCTGCAAGCCCGAGGCTTTCAGGTTTTCAATCATTTTTTCAACCGCGAAGCCATGACTGGCATGCACGCGCAAGGCATCGTTATGGATTGACAACAGGCGTCCGATTTCACTCTCTAGCTCGGACGCCAAGGTTTCCAACATGGGGGTGAGTCTGGCGTTGATGCGGTGTCCAGCCCAGACCAATTTCTCGGCCAACGGGGTCAGGGTGGAGCCTTTGCCGCGTTCCATGTTCAGCAATGGCATGCCCAATTGCGCTTCGCCTTGCCGTATCAAGCTCCAAGCGTGGCGATATGACGCGCCGGTTTTCTTGCAAGAACCAGACAAACTGCCGTGCCCTTGCACTTCAGCCAGCAATTCCAACAGCCTGGGTGCCAGGTTTTGACCGGCGGCATCGCTGATCGTCCATTGCGGTTTGATTGAGACTTTATGCATGGAAGATATATGCTTTTCTCAGCATATTAGTTGTGTGCGCTGAGGTCATCTTAACTGACACACATTGTCATATTGCAAGAGATCAGTGCTTACCCTAGACTGCATTGTGCTGGGAAAGCATACGTTAAAGTCAGCGGTGTTCATCCCCCAACCCCCAAAAAAATATTTGGAGACAACATGAGTTCATCTGCTGACGCCACAAGCACCATGTCAGACACGACAACGGGTTTCTTGTCTAAAGAACGCATCATCGCGGGAGACGGTTACAACCGTTGGTTGGTCCCTCCCGCTGCATTGGCCATCCATTTGTGCATTGGCATGGCTTACGGTTTTTCTGTGTTTTGGTTGCCCTTGTCCAAAGCCTTGGGTATCAAAGAGCCCATCAAGTGCGGTGCAGAGATCGGTTTTTTCCAAGAGTTGTTCACCACCACGTGTGACTGGAAAGTCTCCACATTGGGTTGGATGTACACCTTGTTTTTCGTGCTGCTGGGAAGTTCAGCCGCCCTGTGGGGAGGCTGGCTAGAGCGCGCAGGCCCACGCAAAGCCGGCGTGGTGAGCGCATTGTGTTGGTGTGGCGGCATGTTGATTTCTGCCGTTGGCGTTTATACACACCAGTTTTGGATGATGTTGCTGGGCTCTGGTGTCATCGGTGGCATCGGACTGGGCTTGGGTTACATCTCACCCGTGAGCACCTTGATCAAATGGTTCCCTGACCGCCGTGGCATGGCCACTGGCATGGCCATCATGGGTTTCGGTGGTGGTGCCATGATCGGCTCCCCTCTGGCAGCTGAATTGATGAAACACTTTGCCACTGACACGCAAGTGGGTGTCTGGCAGACCTTTGTGTGCATGGCCGTTGTTTATTTCATCTTCATGATGGCCGGTGCGTTGGGTTACCGCATTCCCGCCACCGGTTGGAAGCCCGCAGGTTGGACGCCGCCCGTGCAACAAACCAGCAACACCATGATCACGCAAAACCATGTGCATGTGAGCAAAGTCTGGGGTATCCCCCAGTTTTGGATGGTGTGGGTGGTGCTTTGCATGAACGTGTCTGCTGGTATCGGTGTGATCGGCATGGCCAGCCCGATGTTGCAAGAGGTGTTCGGCGGCAGCTTGATTGGTGTCGATGCGAAGTTTGTGGACTTGGACAAAGCACAACTGACTTTGATTGCGGGTGTGGCGGCTGGCTTCACCGCGTTGCTGAGTTTGTTCAACATCGGTGGCCGATTTGTGTGGGCCAGCCTGTCAGACAAACTGGGACGCAAACTCACCTATATCGTTTTCTTTGTGTTGGGCGGCGCTTTGTACGCATCGGTGCCAGCCAGCGCTATGGCCGGCAACAAATTGTTGTTCGTTGCCGCGTTTTGCATCATCTTGAGCATGTACGGTGGCGGCTTTGCCACCGTGCCCGCTTACTTGGCCGACTTGTTTGGCACGCAAATGGTGGGCGCCATCCATGGCCGCTTGTTAACCGCTTGGGCAACGGCTGGCATTTTGGGTCCAGTGGTCGTGAATTACATGCGCGACTACCAGCTTGGTTTAGGCATCCCACGCGAACAGGTCTACAACCAAACCATGTTCATTTTGGTGGGCATGTTGGTGATTGGTTTGATCGCTAACTTGATGATCCGCCCAGTCAATGCCAAACATTTCATGTCGCCCGAAGAATTGGCGCACGAGAAAAAACTGGCGCATGAAAAGGCCAGCGCTTCCGAAGTGGGTAACGCGCAAGGCGGGCCAGTCCATTCCAACCCGCTGTGGGTGGTGTTGGCTTGGACAGCTGTCGGCATTCCCTTGGCTTGGGGCATCTACCGCACGTTGCAAAACGTGGGCAAATTTTTTAATTGAATGTTTTTATGAACACCTCCCTCGAAGCCCCAGAACTGAAAACAGTCAGTCGACTGTTACCCGAATTCAAGGACATGCCCGGTGGCTTGCTGCCGTTGTTGCATGCGGTTCAAGAGGCTTTGGGGTTTATTCCCACCAGCGCTGTGCCCTTGGTGGCTGAAGCCATGAACCTGTCTCGTGCAGAAGTGCATGGGGTCATCACTTACTACCATTTCTTTCGCAGCAAAGCACCTGGCAAACATGTGGTGCAAGTCTGTCGTGCAGAAGCGTGTCAAGCGTGCGGGGGCGAGCAATTGCTGTCCGACATCGAACAAGCCTTGGGTTGCAAGCTTCACGAAACCAGCGCCGATGGTCAGTTCTCTATTGAACCGGTTTACTGCTTGGGTTTGTGCGCGTCATCTCCTGCTGTGCAAATTGACGACAAGTTGTATGCGCGAATGGACACCGACAAACTCCAACGTGTCGTCGCTGAATTGGGGAGCCCGTCATGAGCATCACCGTGTTTGTTCCTTGTGATTCAGCAGCGCTGGCAGCCGGTGCGGATGACGTGGTCGATGCGCTGCACAAAGAAGCCACCGCTCGCGGCGTGTCTATCGATGTTCAACGCAACAGTTCTCGCGGCATGTTCTGGTTGGAACCTTTGGTGGAAGTGGTCACCGCAGCGGGGCGCACAGCTTATGGCCCGGTCAATTTCCAAGATGTGCCATCGTTGTTTGAGGCCGATTTTTTGCACGGTGGCACACACCGCTTGGCGCTGGGTTTGACCGATGCCCTGCCCTATTTGGCCAAACAACAACGCCTGACATTTGCACGCATGGGCATCACCCGTCCGCTGTCGCTGGACGATTACGCCGCACACGGCGGTTGGGTGGGCTTGCAAAAAACCGTTGCCATGGACAGTGGCGATGTGGTTCAAACTGTTTTGGACTCCGGCTTGCGTGGACGCGGCGGTGCCGCTTTTCCTGCCGGCATCAAATGGCGCACCGTGCGTGCCACCGATGCCGCGCAAAAGTATGTCGTGTGCAATGCCGATGAAGGCGACTCCGGTACGTTTTCAGACCGCATGACCATGGAAGGCGACCCCTACATGCTGATCGAAGGCATGGCCATCGCAGGTCTGGCGGTTGGTGCCACACAGGGTTACATCTACATCCGCTCTGAATACCCGCACGCCATTGCCACCATGAACACCGCCATTCAATTGGCGCAAGCCGCGGGCTTCCTTGGTGAGAATGTGTTGGGCAGTGGCAAAGCGTTTCATTTGCATGTGCGCAAAGCCGCAGGTGCATATGTGTGTGGCGAAGAAACCGCCATGCTCGAAAGTTTGGAAGGCAAGCGCGGCATTGTTCGCGCCAAGCCACCCTTGCCCGCGCTCGAAGGTTTGTTTGGTCAGCCCACTGTCATCAACAACGTGATCACGTTGGCAAGCGTACCGATCATCTTGGCCAAAGGGGCTGCGTTCTACAAAGACTTTGGCATGGGCCGCTCGACCGGCAGACTTTGGCGGTGGCAGTCGCAGTGGCCGCCCGATCAAAGCGGTGCAGGTCGGCGGTCCGCTGGGTGCTTATGTGCCTGAGTCTCAGTGGGATGTTCCGCTGGATTACGAAGCCTATGCCGCCTTGGGTTTGGTGGTAGGTCACGGAGGCATCGTCGTTCATGACGACACTGCCAACATGGCCAAACTTGCTCGCTACGCGATGGAATTTTGCGCATTGGAGAGTTGTGGCAAATGCACCCCTTGCCGGATTGGCTCGACGCGCGGCATGGAAACGATCGACCGCATCGCCAGCGCCAAAGACAAAGAACAACAAGTGCATTTGTTGCGCGACTTGTGCGACACCATGGTCCACGGCAGTCTGTGCGCCATGGGTGGCATGACACCGTATCCCGTGCTCTCAGCACTCAACCATTACCCCGCTGATTTCGGCCTGCAACCTGCCGAAGCCACTGCTTCTTAAGAAAGTCCACCATGCTGATGTACCTGAAACAAGAACGCGACCATGGCACCCCTGCACGCACGTCTGACGAGACGGTGAGCTTGCGGATTGACGGCTACGAAGTCAGTGTGCCCAAGGGCACTTCGCTCATGCGTGCAGCGGTAGACGCTGGCATACAAGTGCCCAAACTCTGCGCCACCGACAGTCTGGAGCCGTTTGGTTCCTGCCGTTTGTGTTTGGTTGAAATTGATGGACGCAAAGGTTACCCCGCGTCTTGCACCACCCCTGCTGAAAACGGCATGGTCGTGCACACGCAAACACCTAAGTTGCAGTCGTTGCGCAAAGGCGTGATGGAGTTGTACATCTCTGACCATCCATTAGATTGCTTGACATGCAGTGCCAATGGCAATTGCGAATTGCAAGACATGGCCGGCGTCACCGGTTTGCGCAATGTGCGTTATGGCGTCGGCGCACAGGCTGGCGACCACCATTGCGACATGCAAAAAGACGAATCGAACCCTTACTTCACTTACGACCCCAGCAAATGCATTGTGTGCAATCGCTGTGTCCGCGCGTGTGAAGAAACCCAAGGCACGTTTGCGTTGACCATCTCTGGCCGTGGTTTTGAAAGTCGTGTCTCGCCAGGTCAAGACCAAGCTTTCATGGACAGCGAATGCGTGTCCTGCGGTGCTTGTGTGGAAGCTTGTCCTACCGCCACCTTGCAAGAAAAGTCGGTGATTGAACTGGGTCAACCCGAGCACAGCTTGATCACCACTTGCGCCTATTGCGGCGTGGGTTGCGGCTTCAAAGCCGAAATGAAGGGCAACACCGTGGTGCGCATGGTGCCTTGGAAAGACGGTAAAGCCAACGAAGGCCACTCGTGCGTCAAAGGTCGTTTTGCTTGGGGCTATGCCACACACCAAGACCGCATCACCAAGCCGATGATTCGCAAACACATCTCAGACCCATGGCAAGAGGTCCAAAAACTGGTTCGTGCGGCCTTTGGCACCAACAACGTTGACACCTGTGCGCGCGTTTGCCATTCGCCCACCGGCTATGGTCTTGGTCAAACCTTTGGCACGTCGGCCGGTACACAAACCTTCAAATCGGTCGAACATGCAGACGTGTTGTTGGTGATTGGCGCCAATCCCACCGATGCACACCCTGTGTTTGCGTCGCGCATGAAACGTCGTTTGCGTGAAGGTGCGAAGTTGATCGTCGCCGACCCGCGCAAGATTGACCTGGTCAGCAGCCCGCACGTCAAAGCCCAACACCATTTGGCTCTGCGCCCAGGCACCAATGTCGCATTGATCAATTCACTCGCACACGTGGTCGTCACCGAAGGCTTGGTCGCCAAAGACTATGTTGCGCACCGTTGCGATGACAAGAGTTTCAGCGAATGGTGCGACTTTGTTTCCAAGCCCGAGAATTCTCCCGAGGCCTTCGAAAGCGTGACCGGTGTGCCTGCCGCCGAGGTGCGCGCCGCTGCCCGCTTGTACGCTGCCGGCCCCAACTCTGCCATCTATTACGGTTTGGGCGTGACCGAACATTCACAAGGTTCGACCATGGTCATCGGCATCGCCAACTTGGCCATGGCTTGCGGCATGGTGGGTCGCGAAGGGGTTGGCGTCAACCCATTGCGCGGCCAAAACAATGTCCAAGGTGCTTGCGACATGGGCAGCTTCCCACACGAATTGCCCGGCTATCGTCACATCTCTGACACCACCACGCGCAGTTTGTTTGAAGGGGCATGGGGCGTTGCACTGAGCCCCGAACCCGGACTGCGCATCCCCAACATGTTTGATGCGGCGATGGATGGTTCGTTCTTGGGCTTGTATTGCCAAGGCGAAGACATTGTTCAATCCGATCCCGACACACAACACGTGGCTGCGGCCTTGTCAGCGATGGAATGCATCGTGGTGCAAGATATTTTCTTGAATGAAACCGCGAAATACGCGCATGTGTTTTTGCCAGGCTCTTCTTTCTTGGAAAAAGACGGCACCTTCACCAATGCAGAGCGTCGCATTTCCCGCGTGCGCCAAGCGATGCCGCCATTGGCCGGCTTGGCTGACTGGGAAGTCACGGTCAAACTGGCCAAAGCACTGGGCTATGAGATGCATTACGCGCACCCGCAAGACATCATGAAAGAAATCGCGGCGTTGACCCCAAGTTTTGCAGGTGTCAGTTATGACAAGATTGACCAACACACCAGCTTGCAATGGCCTTGCAATGACACCACAGCGGATGCTGGCATTGACATCATGCACACCCAAGGCTTCATGCGCGGCAAAGGGAAGTTCTTCCCCACGCAATATGTCGCTACGCAAGAAAAAGTCACACGCAAATTTCCGCTGTTGCTCACCACGGGCCGGATCTTGTCGCAATACAACGTCGGCGCACAAACTCGCCGTACCGACAACAACTTGTGGCACGACGAAGACCGTTTGGACATCCACCCACATGACGCCCAAGACCGAGGTATCAAAGATCACGATTGGGTGGGCATTGAAAGCCGTGCTGGTCGAACCGTGTTGCGCGCCCGAGTCAGCGAAGCGATGCAACCCGGCGTGGTTTACACCACGTTCCACTTCCCTGAATCTGGGGCCAATGTCATCACCACAGACGCCTCTGACTGGGCCACCAATTGCCCCGAATACAAAGTCACCGCGGTACAAGTGGTGGCAGTCAGTCAACCCTCGGAATGGCAACAAAACTACCAGCGCTTCAACAAAACCCAATTGGATTTGTTGGCCAAAGCCCAATCTGACAGTTTTGAAGTGGTTGGCAAGTGAAGATGCATTTGGGGCACAGCGCAGAACTGGCAGATGAAGTGCCAGTGGCGCTGGTGTTCAATGGCATCAGCCATGCTGTCATGATGGCCACGCCCATGCACTTGGAAGACTTTGCGTTGGGCTTTGCCTTGACCGAAGGATTGATCGATCACGCCCAACAGATTTACGGACTGGAAGTGATAGAGCAAGCACTGGGCATGGAAGTGCAGATCGACATGGCAGCGCAATGTGAAGCCCGCCTGAAAGAACGCAGACGGCAAATGGCAGGGCGCACCGGTTGCGGACTGTGTGGCGCAGACAGCTTGGCGCAAGTCAAGCTGAGCTTGCCACAAGCGCCTTCGGTGAACGTGGATGTGCCCGCCATGCAACGAGCGCACGCAGGCCTGCGTGCTTTGCAACCCTTGAAATTGCAAACCGGTGCGACGCATGCCGCCGCTTGGTCTGATGTGCAAGGTCGCATCCAAATCGTGCGCGAAGACGTGGGTCGACACAACGCTTTGGACAAATTGATCGGCGCGATGTCTAAAGCCCACGTGTCGGCGGGTGAAGGTTTTGTTTGCATCACCAGCCGCGCCAGTTTTGAGATGGTGCAAAAAACCATCAAAGGCGGTGCCGGTGCACTGACTGCCGTTTCTGCGCCTACCCGCATGGCGGTGGACATGGCTTTGTCGCACAACCTGACATTGGCTGGGCAAGTGCGTGGCGACAGCTTTACCGCTTACAGCCACCCCGAGCGATTTTTGAACACAGCATCTGCTGATTGCACTGAGACTTCATCACATGGACATCCATAACCTGGTTCACATGGCCAATCAAATTGGCGAATTTTTCTCTGCCTACCCTGACCGCAATGAGGCATTGGAAGGCATCGCCAACCACATTCGCAAATTCTGGGAACCTCGCATGCGTTTGAAACTTTTTCAGTCGATGGACCAAGGTTTGACTGGTGAGTTGTCCGAATTGGTGACCCAAGCATTGCAACAACACCGCGCACGGTTAGAGCCAACACCTGCGCATTGAGTCAGTGGTGCAAGCCACTGCAAACTGCCCTGATTTATTCTGAAAGGGTTTCCAGTTTCCCACACGCCGGCTGACGCATCTGAATGCTTTGTGATTGATGCGTTTGAGCGATTGATAGCTTTCAGACACGCGTGTAAAAAATCCGTCTGTTTTGAGGAACCGGTTTTGCTTGGGGAACGGCATGTTCAAAGGAGTTTGACATGCCCTCTTCAGTACACATTCTCAAAACATTCTCAGTTCCTTTTCTGTGCCACATTGTTTGCAAATCAGTGCGTGCTGGCGTTGTGACCTTGCCCGTGTTGATGGCGCAACCCCTGCACGCACAACAGACCTTGCTGGGTGTGCACGGTGTCAGCTACCACCATGGTGGAAATTTCAACAACCGCAATCCCGGCTTGTATGGCGTGTGGAACCGATGGGCCGTGGGGTTGTATGAAAACAGCATCAACCGGACAACGATGTATGCAGGCTACGCTGTCAGTTGGGATTTGCCAGCGAATCCGTTGATCGATTCAGTGTCGCTGATGGGCAGTATCGCCACTGGGTATGACACGCCTGATTTCCCCTACAAATATTCACC
>RFYK01000050.1 GCA_009925585.1 Betaproteobacteria bacterium
CAGTGTTTATCTTGAGGGGACAGGCCTGTGGCCTCCAACGCTGCTTCCAATTTCAAACCACCTCTGGACACATAGCGTATTTCGGCGTCATCCATCAATTGCAGTTCGCTGGTCGCAGGCAAGTCAGCGCCGTTTTTGTCAACGCGCTGCCAGGGGTGCGTAGGCAAACGCCATTGCACCCCCGAGGCGATCAGTCGCTGGGCTTGCGAGCGCGATGCAGCCAAACCGCGCTCGACCAACAATTGGTCGGCGCGCACGGCTTCAGTAGCGGTAAGTGTCGGCCTTGTAGGGGCCGTTTTTGCTGACGCCAATGTAAGACGCTTGTTCGTCAGTGAGTTCGGTCAGCATGGCGCCGACTTTCTTCAAATGCAAGCGAGCCACTTTTTCGTCCAAATGCTTGGGCAACACATAGACCTTGCCTGACTCGTAATGGTCAGGGCGTGTGTAGAGCTCAATTTGGGCGATGGTTTGGTTGGCAAAGCTCGATGACATGACGAAGCTGGGGTGACCAGTGGCACAACCCAGATTCACCAAACGGCCTTTGGCCAGCAAAGTGATTTTTTTGCCGTCCGGGAAAATCACGTGGTCGACTTGCGGCTTGATTTCGTCCCACTGCAATTTCTCCAGCGACGCCACATCGATTTCGTTGTCGAAGTGACCAATGTTGCAAACGATGGCTTCGTCTTTCATGGCGGCCATGTGCTCGTAACGAATCACATTTTTGTTGCCGGTGGCAGACACAAAAATATCGGCTTTGTCAGCAGCGTATTCCATGGTGACGACTTTGTAACCTTCCATGGCGGCTTGCAACGCATTGATCGGGTCAATTTCTGTCACCCACACTTGTGCGCTCAAAGCGCGCAACGCTTGGGCAGAACCTTTGCCCACATCGCCGTACCCAGCCACCACCGCCACTTTGCCGGCGATCATGACATCGGTGGCGCGCTTGATCGAGTCCACCAAAGACTCGCGGCAACCGTACAAGTTATCGAATTTGCTCTTGGTGACCGAATCGTTCACATTGATGGCGCGGAACATCAAACTGCCTTTGGCAGCCATTTCGTTCAAGCGCAACACACCGGTGGTGGTTTCTTCGGTCACGCCAATGATTTGCGCTGACTTGCGGCTGTACCAAGTGGGGTCCACCGCCAATTTGGCTTTGATGGCGTTGAACAAACACACTTCTTCTTCACTGCCAGGGTTGTTCAGCAAGGAGGCGTCTTTTTCCGCGCGTTTACCCAAATGCATGAGCAATGTGGCATCGCCACCGTCATCCAAAATCATGTTCGGGCCTTCACCCTCCGCGCCCTTGGCACCGAATTCAAAAATGCGGTGGGTGTAGTCCCAGTAGTCATCCAATGTTTCGCCTTTGTAGGCGAACACAGGCGTGCCGTTGGCGACCAGCGCAGCAGCGGCATGGTCTTGGGTGGAGAAAATATTGCAAGAGGCCCAACGCACTTGTGCGCCCAAGGCTTGCAGTGTTTCGACCAACACCGCGGTTTGAATGGTCATGTGCAACGAACCCGTGATGCGCGCGCCTTTCAAGGGCTGGGCTTTGGCGAATTCTTGGCGGATCGCCATCAAGCCGGGCATTTCGGTTTCGGCGATTTTGATTTCTTTGCGACCCCAATCGGCCAAGCTCATGTCGGCGACATGGAAATCGGTGGTTTGGGTGGGCTTGAGAGATGCGTTCATGTGGAGGCTCCAAAAAAGTTCAGGGCCACTGACACACGAAGAGAACACAGGGGTTACCGAGGTGCTCACCTCACGTTGTCAGTGGGTGAGCGCAGTTGGAAGATTTTCCGAGCCTCACATCTGACACAGATGCTGCAGCGCTCCTCGGTACGGGCATTCTATTTCAAAAAAAATGGCGTTTGATGCGGCACCGACCAATACCCCTGATTTGGCAGACAGCGCGGGTTACCCCGCCAGCCCTATGACAGTGACTAACGCCCATCGGGATATGATGCCCGCTTACCCCTGATCTGTACCATGACCTCTGCCTTAGAAGAAGTGCGCCGTCGACGCACGTTTGCCATCATTTCTCACCCAGACGCGGGCAAAACCACGTTGACCGAAAAGCTGTTGCTGTTTTCCGGCGCGATCCAAATCGCCGGCTCGGTCAAGGCGCGCAAAGCCTCGCGCCATGCCACCAGCGACTGGATGGAGATTGAAAAACAGCGTGGCATTTCAGTGGCCTCATCGGTGATGCAAATGCTGTACCGACAGCATGTGATCAATTTGTTGGACACCCCGGGCCACAAAGATTTTTCAGAAGACACCTACCGTGTGTTGACCGCGGTGGACTCGGCCTTGATGGTGATTGACGCGGCCAACGGCGTCGAGGCACAAACCCGTCGCCTGATTGAAGTCTGCCGGCAACGCGACACGCCGATCATCACCTTTGTGAACAAAATGGACCGCGAGGTGCGCGACCCACTGGACATACTTGACGAAGTGGAACGCGAACTCGGCATGCCCTGTGTCCCCATGACCTGGCCTGTGGGTCAAGGCAAATCCTTTGGGGGCATCATCAATTTGCGCACCCAAGCCATGACCGTGTTTGAGTCTGGCAGCGAACGCTTGCCGCAAGACTTTGAAACGATCGCATTGACCGAGCAAGCCGATTTGTCCAAGCGCTTTGGTTTGGAATGGGCCGCCGCGATGGACAGCATGGCGTTGGCCACCGGCGCCTCGCCGTCATTTGACCGAGAAGCTTTTTTGAGTGGCCAACAAACGCCGGTTTTTTTTGGTTCCGGGGTCAACAATTTTGGGGTGATGGAAGTGCTCGATGCGTTGGTGGACTTGGCACCCTTTCCCCAAACTCGCCAAAGCACGTTGCTGGTCAACAAGCAAATGGTGGAAAAAACCGTGCAACCCGAAGACAGCGGTTTTTCTGGCGTGGTGTTCAAAGTGCAAGCCAACATGGATGCCAACCACCGTGACCGGATTGCATTTGTTCGAGTGGCCTCGGGCAAATACACGCCCGGCATGAAACTCAAAGTGCAGCGCAGCGCCAAGGAATTGCGCCCGACGTCGGTGGTGACGTTTCTCAGCCAACGGCGCGAAGCGGTTGAAGAAGCGTTTGCAGGCGACATCATTGGTTTCACCACCCACGGTGGCGTGCAACTGGGCGACACCATCACCGATGGCAGCAACCTGCAATTCACTGGCCTGCCTTTTTTTGCGCCAGAGTTGTTCATGACGGTGCTGCTGAAAAACCCGCTGCGAACCAAACAATTGCAAACCGGTTTAGAACAACTCGGGGAAGAAGGCGCGATCCAAGTGTTCAAGCCTGAAATGGGCGGCCCGATGTTGTTGGGTGCGATTGGCCAATTGCAATTTGAAGTGGTGCAACACCGGCTCAAAGCCGAATACGACTGCGATGTTCGTTTGGAGTCTTGTCAATACACCGGGGCGCGCTGGATCACCGCAGACACCCCGGCGCAACTGCGTGAATTCTGCAACGCCTACCCGCAACGCATGGCACTCGACGCGGCCAACACCTTGGCGTATTTGTGCACATCACCTTATGACGTGCGCTTGGCGCAAGAGCGTTTCCCGCAAATCCACTTTCATCCTTTGCGCGAGCACGCTGGCTTGTCCTTGGGCTCTGCTGGCTGAGCCTGTTGATGCGCAAAGACTGGTTGCCACCCAATCTGCGGCCTGTGCTCTGGTTGTGGATGTGGTTGCTGGTGGGTGTGATGTTGTGGCTTCAATCCAGTGCATGGAACCCGATCGGCAGACCCGCTGCAGTGCCTGCGCACTCCAACACCGCCACCGCACACACTTGGGTGATGGAAGCCCAAGGCGTGATCGCTCCACCCGAACAGGTGCCTGCATCCCATGCCAGTCAATTGGTCGCTTTACCGAACAACCCGGCGTTCTCGCTCGCGGTTTTTTGGTTCGCCGGCAGCAAAGAAGCCCGGCCCGATGTGCGCATCGCCATGTCGTTGTGGTCACGCCAACGGCAAGCTTGGACGGACCCGGTATGGGTGGTTGACCGACACACTGCCTCTGCGGGGCTGGGCAAAGGCCTGTTGCACATGGGTAACCCTGTGGCTTGGGTGGACCAGCGACAACGGTTGCACTTGTTTGTGGTGGGCACCGGCTTGGGAGGTTGGGCTGCTTCGCGGGTCTTGCATTTGCGGCATGACAGCCTGCCCACGGCAAGCACGCCCTCACCCACGTTTGAAGTCATGGGTCAACTGCCGTTGGGTTGGCTATGGAACCTGAGTCACCTGGTTCGTCATTCACCTTTGCCATTGGCCGATGGCGGCATGGTGTTGCCATTGCATTTCGAATTGGGGGGTCATTACCCTGTGTTTGCATGGTTCAGCCCTGATGGGGAATTTCAAGGCTTGCGCCGAGTCACCGACATGAACCATGCGCTGCAGCCCGCACCTGTGGCCGTCGACGAGAACCATTGGTTGGCCTATGTCCGCACCTTGGCGCCGCGCGACAAATTGAACCTGGTGGCCAGCGCCGATGCTGGACAACATTGGCAACTTCAACCCGAACTGGCATTGAGTCAACGCGACTCTGCGGTGGCGAGTTTGCGCTTGCCCTCGGGCGAATTTTTGTTGGCGCGCAACCCCATGGAGCGTTCGCGCAGTTGGTTAGTGATGCACCACAGCGCAGATGGGTTGAATTGGTCGACACCACTGACGGTTGTTGATGGTGAAACTGGCAGCGAATATTCCTACCCGTCCATGCAGTGGAGCGAAGAACGCTTATGGGTCAGTTACACGCATCTGCGGCAAGGCATTGGCTGGCAACGCTGGCGTACGGTTCCCTCTGACAAGGCCACGCCATGAACACATGGCTCTGGCTGAACCCCAACCCATTGCTGCCCCATTTGGGGATGCAACAATTTTTTCATGCGCTCATTTGGCTGGCGGTGTTGAGTTGGTCAGGTGTGACATGTTTGCCTTCGTACGACCGCCGTTGGCGTTGGTTGATCTGCAGCACCGCGGCTTTGCTGGTGCTGTGGGTTTGGCAAGCGGTGTTGCCTGTGCTGGGCATGGTGTTTCAAACCCCGAGCCTGATGACGCTGTGTGCGTGTCTGGTCGCGGCATGGGGCGACATCCGAGGTCCTTCTGTCAAGCTGTTCAGCCACACCGACACACGCATTGGTCCTTGGTCATGGTTGGGGCTGGTGATGATCGGTTGGTGCTTGTGCTTGGATGCATTTGGGTTGCTGCCTTGGGATGTTTACAGCTTGGGCTTTGACGCTCGTTTGCCGTGGTGGGGTTGGGGCTTGGCGGGGCTGTGGATGGTGGCAGCCTACTTGACCGGATTGCCAGATGGGCATGCCAAAGCCGCGACCTGCTGGTTGGTTGCCACTGGCTTGTATGTGGCCACGCATGCGCCTTCAGGCAATGCATGGGACGCTTGGCTAGACCCAGGCTTGTGGCTGTATGCGCATTACCAATGGGTCAAAACCGGTTGGTTTCAACGCACCCGCATCAACCATTCCTGACGCCACAACCATTCGCCGGGGCGCGTCCAATTGCCAGCATGCACTTGCCCGGGTTTCAAACGTTGCTCAATGTCCCAGCGCACTGCCATGCGTTCACAGGTTTGCAGGGTTTCACAAGCCAAAGGCGGGGCGTTCAACACGCGCGGCACGATGAACCATGTGCCCGACGTGCGGTCTGTTCCTTCGCTCAAGGCGTTGATTTTGGATTGCTGAGGCACGAAGTGGTTACGCCCTGGCAATAGAAATTGCAAGCGTTCGAATTCGCCATTGAAACCTTCAACCACCCACACAGTGTCGGCCACAGGTCGCTCGCTGCGGTTGCCTTCAAAGCCCACGCGCGCCATGGACATGCCTTGCATCAAGGCATTGAAACCGAAAAAAAACAAAGCAGCAGACCACAAGCCATGAATGGGATTCACGGCAGACCGCCACAAGGCAACACAGACCACGACCACCACCACTCCCGCCCCTGCCACACCGAGCGCCCATGCAGTGGGCAGCACACCGATGCTGTGCGCATGCCATGCCAACCAAGACAACACCGCCAATGCGATCGCACTCAGCCATGCCGTGCTGCGTGTCACCCAAGCCGGAAAAGTCTCCGCGTGCAAGGCCAACAACATGGCGACGGCAGGCATCAAAGGCAACAAATAACGGCTGGACCGTTGACTGGGAATCAAAAACACCAAGCACCAAACAGCGATCCATGTCCACAGCGCCATTGGGAAACCACCACGCCAAGCCAGACCATGCGCGCGCGCATGTCGCCAACCCACCAGCATCAAAGCGGCTACCCATGGAAACAACAAGCCTGTGTTGAGCAACGGCGCAGCCAAGTAATCCCCAGACCCTTTGACGCTGAACAACACCGACAAATAAGACTGTCCTGCACCCAACTTGCCTGCGTTTTCATGTTGCACAAATTCGCGCCACACTTCTTGCGGCTGCGGATCCAACCATAACCACAGGGCAAACACACCCACTGACAACACCGCCCACCAAGCGGTTTGTGCGGTGCATGTGACCGCATCCCGCCAAGACCATTGGGGTTGAAGCACCAAACGCATGGCCCAGGTGGCCGCTGCCAATGGCGCGATCAGGGCAAATGATTTGTAGGCCAGACCTAAACCGGTCAACAAACCCAACACCGTCCACGCCAACCATTCGGATGCCGATGCATGGATACCGCGCGTTGAGGAATGTGCTGCCCGCCACAACACCCAAGCTGGAGCCAAGCTGAACCAAAACATTTCAGGCGCGGTGGTCAGGTAAGGTCGTCCATAGCGGAACGTGCCCCAACTGAGCAGCAAACACAACACCGCCCACGCAGCGGTTCGCCATTCACCTGACCAACGGTGAAGCAACATGGACATGCCCAAGCACACGCCAACCAAGTACACCAAGCTGGGCAACCGCAACAACCACAAGTGCCAATGGTGGCCCCAACCACTGACCACCATGCTTTGCCAAAACAACAAGGGCGGTTTGGTGTTGCGCATGTCATTCAAGTCGGAGACCAAGGGCAACCATTGGCCACTGGCTGCGGTCAAGCGAGCGATGTGGGCATACACCATCTCGTCGCCATTGCTGGGCATGTAGAGGTTGTCAATGCCCCAGACATACAACACAGCCACTGCCAGTACCGTGAACCACAGCACCCGTGTGGATGGCAATGGGCGGTCTGGCTGTGCCGAGCTCATGCCTGGTCGTCAGTGGAAGTTCGCCTGAACGTCCATTTGTCGTTGGCCATGTAATTGCTGATGCTGGCCACCACGATCGACAACACATTGGCCAGCAAGTAATACATGTGGTTGGCCAAGAACAGGGTCAGGCTGTATTGAATCAACATGCCCAACCAACATGACAAGGTGTATTTCACCAAACGCTTGCCGGTGGCCAGATCGGGACTCAAGCGCGATAACTCGCCAGTTTGCAAACGATCAGCCCAAGTCCAGACACTGTTCCATGCAAAGTTATTGACCGTGGCCACCGCTATCGCGCAGGCCAAGGCCATGGACAAACGAACATCCGGGTCGCTGATGACCCATGGCAAGGCGATTTCTTGCATCACATACAGCACCGCGATGTTGACCACGGTGCCGGATGCGCCAACGGTGGCAAATCGAAAATAACGCCACCTGAACAAACGCCACAACCATGGCTCACACCAAGCCAGCCAGTACGGCAAACGAATCGGGAAAGCGTTGGGCGTGGAATCAGGCATACGCGGGCAAACGTGGTTCGCACAATTGCAATTGGGTCAACGCCAAGGACAACACCTCATCTGGGGAAATTTGCTTCAAGCATTGGTTGTCGCCGTCACACGGTGTGGCGCGGTGGTTGTATGCAGTCAGGCACGGCGAGCACGCCAAATGGCTTTCCAACGCCACCGCGCGCGGCGTGAGCGGCCCATACAAGGCGCTGGTTTCCGGGCCGAAGAACATCAACGTGCGGATCGGCGTGAGGCTGGCGAAATGGCCAGGGCCACCGTCATTGGTGACCAACAAATCGCTGTGAAAAAACAAGCGGGTCAAGGCCTCTAAATTTTCGGTGTAACCGACAAAATTCAAACACAAAGGATGCGCGCATTCGGCTTGAATGGCTTGCGCCAGTGCTTGGTCTTCTGGCAGGCCAATGATGCCCACCGCATGGCCTTGGGCACACAAGGCTTTGGCCAAGGCCGCGTAATGCGAAGCAGGCCAAGCACGAATGGGTAACAAGCCACCACCTGCGTAAAACAGAATGCGTTTGGACGCCGACAAAAAACTGGGATGGTCTTGACGCAATCGCCGTGTGAAATTCGGCATGTCGTCTTGGCTGAAATGCACACGCAGACCTGAATCCAAAGGCTTGGCCAGCATCGCCATGCTTTTGCTGCGAGGCATGCTGCTCGATTGCAACGCTTCAACCAAGGCCATGAACTGCAAACTGATGTGACGGTAGGGGTTGTAGGTGACCGCCGCGTTGAAGAAAGAGCCCCGGTACAAACCTTCTTGGGTATGCGGCGTGAACCCTGCCCGCCAGCGTGCACCACAACCATAAGCCAACAAAGCGCTGATGCGAGAAAACAATTCACAGTCAATCACGGCATCGAATTGCAAGCGGCGCAGTCGCCACAGCACGCGCACCAAATCGCGCAACAAGCTGAACAGTCCGCTGTCATCTATGCCATGCAACTGTGACTCGGGTGCCAAGCCCAACAACCGTGCCACCGATTGGTTTCGCTTGAGTTGAAGAATGTGAATCTGCGCCCCTGGATGGCGTTGTTGAATGTGACCAAACATCGGGCCTGCCAACACCATGCTGCCCATTTCTGACAACATGATTACCAAGACTTTGTGTACCGGCTGAGATGGGTGAGCCGCACGTCCGAAGAAGCGATCCCACAGAGACACCAGGCCACATAAAAGAGGTCCGACCCAAGCGTCGATTCGGCGTTGCGTATGTATATTCATAAAGACAAGCGGGCATTGTAGTCAGCCGCCAAGGCTGACAGATGTCAGCTCACTGTCGCGCCAACACGGGCTGCAATGCCCGCCCGGTGTGGGTTCCCAAAGCCACCAGCGCCTCGGGCGTGTCTGCTGCCACCACCCTGCCACCGCCATCACCGCCTTCGGGTCCCAAATCAATCACCCAATCGGCTTCGGCAATCACATCCAAGTCGTGCTCGATCACCACCACACTGTGGCCGCCGTCCACCAATCGGTGCAACACGCGAATCAACTTGTCCACATCGGCCATGTGCAAACCCACGGTGGGTTCGTCCAAGACATACAAGGTGTGCGGTGCTTGTTGGCCACGGCGAGTGACATCGTCACGCACTTTGGAGAGTTCGGTCACCAGTTTGATGCGTTGTGCTTCGCCGCCACTCAGTGTGGGTGAAGGCTGTCCCAGCGTCAAATAACCCAAGCCCACGTCTTTGAGCAGTTGCAATGGGTGGCTGATTTGGGTCATGGCCGCGAAAAACTCCACCGCCTCGTCGACTTCCATTTGCAAGACTTCGCCAATGCTTTTTCCGCGCCAGCGAACCGCCAAGGTTTCAGGGTTGAAGCGAGCGCCTTTGCAGACTTCACACAAGACTTTCACATCTGGCAAGAAACTCATTTCGATGGTGCGCATGCCTTGGCCTTCACAACCGGGACAACGCCCTTCACCGGTATTGAAGCTGAACCGCCCTGGCCCATAACCTCTGGCTCTCGCCTCCAAGGTCTCGGCGAACAACTTGCGGATCGTGTCCCAAAACCCAATGTAAGTGGCCGGACAACTGCGTGGGGTTTTGCCAATCGGGGTTTGGTCGACCTCCAACACACGATCGATGTCTTCATAGCCTTGCAGGTTCTTGCAACCCTGCCATGCAGGGTGTTTGCCGGCGTCATTCGCTTTGCGTCCGGCTTGGGTCGAACGTTGCGCCACGACAGCGCTGACATTCGCCAACAACACATCGCGGGCCAAGGTGGATTTGCCTGAACCACTGACGCCAGTGACGGCCACCAAACGCTGCAATGGCAGATCGATGTTCACCTGCTGCAAGTTGTGCAAGAAAGCGCCCTTGACCCCCAGCCAGCCAGCGGATGAACCCGCCACCGCTCGGCGAGCTTGCAAGGGGTGTTGCATGGCGTGTTTGAGGTAGCGTCCGGTTTGCGAATCGGGTGCAGCCATGAGGTCTGACACCGACCCCTGCGCCACCAAATGCCCGCCACGCTTGCCTGCGCTTGGGCCGATATCGATGATGTGATCGGCGCGTCGGATGGTGTCTTCGTCGTGCTCCACCACCACCAGGGTGTTGCCTTTGTCGCTGAGAACTTTCAGCGCATCCAACAAAATTCGGTTGTCACGCGCATGCAGCCCAATGGTGGGTTCGTCCAAGACATAACACACGCCTTGCAAATGGCTGCCCAATTGCGCAGCCAAGCGAATGCGTTGCGCTTCGCCGCCACTCAAACTGGGAGCGCCACGGTCAAGCGTCAAATAGCCCAAGCCGACGCTGTCGAGAAACTCGAGTCGGCTTTGAATTTCTGGCAACAAATCGCGTGCAATGTCCGCTTCACGCCCACTCAAGGTCAGGCCTGCTGCCCAAGCACGCATGCTTTGCACACTCATGCGCGCCAATGAAGTGATCGACACACCCGCAAATTTGACCGCCCGCGCCGTCGGGTTCAAACGTGTGCCTTGGCAAGCACCACACACCTGATCGGTGAGGTCTTCCAATTCTGGTTCGGCAAAACTTTTTTCTCTGCCACGCTCTTGCGGGTCTTGCACCGAATCATCCATGGCTGCGCGCTGTTCGCGGGACAGCGTGATACCGGTCCCGACGCATTGCGCACACCAGCCATGCTTGCTGTTGTAAGAGAACAAGCGCGGATCGAGTTCTGCGTAAGAGGTGTCACACACGGGGCAAGCACGTCGCGTGGAGAACGCATGCAACACACCAATGTGCGAGGTGTCTTCGCCGCTCAGCATGGCCTGTTGCAAACCATCCAAGCCACTCAGCACATGCACGACGCCTTTGCCATGTTCCAACGCCGTCATCAACGCTTGACGCAGTTCGGTTTCACGCGTGGGCTCCACCGTCATGCTGGCAATCGGTAACTCGACCGTGTGCTCCTTGAACCGGTCGATGCGTGGAAAACCGGTCGTCGGTAAAAACTGTCCGTCCACGCGCAAATGGGTGTAGCCGCGCGGGCGGGCCCAATCGGCCAATTCGGTGTAGACGCCTTTTCGGTTCATCACCAAAGGGCTGAGCAAGCCAATGTGTTGTCCGCGAAATTGTTTCATCAACAACGCCAACAAGCGTTCTGGGGTTTGCGGTTGCAATGCCGCATCGTCATGCACGCAATGCTGCGTCCCCAATTTCACAAACAGCAAGCGCAAGAAGTGCCAGACCTCGGTGGTGGTGCCGACCGTTGATTTGCGCCCCCCTCGCGACAACCGCTGCTCGATCGCGACAGTGGGCGGGATGCCATAAACCGCATCCACTTCAGGTCGGCCAGCGGGTTGCACAATGCTGCGCGCATACGCATTCAAACTTTCCAAATAACGCCGCTGACCTTCGTTGAACAAAATGTCAAATGCCAACGTGGATTTGCCCGAACCGCTGACGCCAGTCACCACATTGAATTGACCACGTGGTATGTCCACGCTCATGTTTTTCAAGTTGTGTTCTTTGGCATTGACGATGCGTATGTGGTTGTTGAGCACCTGACCCAGGTATTTGGCTGCCGGCTCGGCGACCACCACACTGGAATGGCTTGGGACAGCAAGCACGCTCTTTTCATCGGTGAGCGAGGCCAGCGTACCCATGGCCGCCACATACTCGCGCAAGGCCAAACCGGTATGCGACGTCGGGTGTTCACGCAATTGTTCCGGCGTGCCTTCGGCCACCAAGCACCCGCCGCCTTCACCCCCTTCGGGGCCCAGGTCAATCAGCCAATCGCTGGCCCGGATCACATCCAAATTGTGTTCAATCACGATCAGCGAATGGCCTGCATCCAGCAGCCGACGCAACGCACGCATCAGCTTGGCGATGTCGTCAAAATGCAAACCAGTGGTGGGCTCGTCAAACAAGAACAGCACGCCTTTACGGGCGGCAGGTTGCCGACTCGACGAAGCAGATTTCGCGGCTTCAGCCAAAAACCCAGCCAACTTCAATCGTTGCGCTTCACCACCGCTCAAGGTGGGCACGGGTTGTCCCAAACGCACATATTCCAAACCTACATCGACGATCGGCTGCAAGGCGCGCAACACATCACGGTCGTTCGCAAACAATTGCACCGCTTCGCTGACAGTCAAATTCAACACATCGGCGACATTCAAAAACAACGGCGGCTCATTGGCTGAGGGTTTGCGCTCGATCTTGACCTCGAGTATTTCGGGTCGATAGCGTTGGCCATCGCAGTCGGGACAGCGCAAATACACGTCGCTCAAAAACTGCATTTCCACATGTTCAAACCCAGAACCCCCACAGGTGGGGCAACGGCCATCGCCGCCGTTGAAGCTGAATTTCGACGCGGTGTAACTGCGTTGCCTGGCCATCGCTGTGTTGGCGAACAGTTCGCGCACCGCGTCCCAAGCACCCACATAACTCGCCGGGTTAGAGCGCGCGGTTTTGCCGATCGGTGACTGGTCCACGAACACCACGTCACTCAAATGGTCCGCGCCCAATAAACGGTCATGGGCACCTGCCGATTCGGTGCTCTTGCCGAAATGCCGCAGCAAAGCAGGCGCCAAAATGTCTTGCACCAAAGTGGATTTGCCCGAGCCACTGACCCCGGTCACGGTGACCCACCGCTGTAACGGAAACTCCACGCTCAGGTGTTGCAAATTGTGTTCGCGCGCACCTTCAAGCACCAAACGCGGCGTGGCATCGGTGACCATGCGCTTCAAGCCCACGCCAACTTGTTTGCGCGCACCCAAATACGCGCCGGTCAAAGTGTCGGCTTGTTTCAATTGCGCGGGCGTGCCGTCAAACACCACTTGCCCGCCGCGCTCGCCGGGGCCGGGCCCCATGTCAACAATCCGATCGGCTGCGAGCATCACCGCCGGGTCATGCTCAACCACCACCAAGGTGTTGCCCGCATCACGCAAGCGCAACATGGCTTGGGTGATGCGGTGCATGTCGCGTGGATGCAAACCAATGCTCGGTTCATCCAACACAAACAAGGTGTTGACCAACGAAGTGCCCAATGCTGTGGTCAAGTTGATGCGTTGTACTTCACCCCCACTGAGCGTGCGGCTTTGCCGATCCAAGCTCAAATACCCAATGCCCACATCACACAAATATTTCAAGCGGGTGCGTATTTCGTCCAACAGCAAATGCAATGCTTGCTGTTCTGCTTGGGCATGCGCTGTGAGTGACGCGTCCGAGGCCATGTGGTCAAAGAACGCACGCAAGCGGTGAATCGGCATGAGCATCATGTCGTGCAAGCACAGACCCGGAAGCGCTTCGAGTTGGCTGCGCGACCATTTCACCCCTTGCGGCAGAAAACGTTTGTCTTTGGGCAGCGCCAACTCTGCGCCTGCTGCACTGCCGATGCGCCACAACAAACTGTCGGTCTGCAATCTGGCGCCATGGCAATCGTTGCACAAGGTGTAGGAACGGTACTTCGACAACAGCACACGGATGTGCATCTTGTAGGACTTGGTTTCAAGGTATTCAAAAAACCGTTTGACGCCATACCATTGTGTACCAAGCGGTGTCTCGCGGAATGCCTGCCGTTTCGGCATGACGCATCAAATCGTCTTGGCATTCTTGCCAAGCGGGGGTTTGCATCGGCTTGATCGCGCCCATGCGCAACGTCATCTTGTCGTTGGGGATGACCAACCCGTAATCGACACCAATGACTCGCCCAAAGCCTTTGCACGTCGGACACGCACCCGCTGGCGAGTTGAATGAAAACATCGAGGGCACAGGGTCGCTGTAGCGCAAATCGCTGTCCGGGCAATGCAAACCCGTGGAAAACCGAAATGCTTCGCCAATGCTGTCGCTGTCGGCTGACGCAGGCATGCGGTAGGCGGTCATGCGGCCATTGCCGCGTTGCAAAGCCAATTCAATCGCTTCCATGGCGCGCACATGCTCGACCTGTTGCAAGCGAAAACGGTCTGCCACCACATCCAGCAATTGGCGCTGATCGTCAACCGCTGTTTTGGATTTGGCGGACTTGGCCGCGGTTTTTTTCGCAGCGCCAGCTTTCGGTTTGGCAGCCGGTTCGCTGCTCGCCGTCACTGTCACTTGGCGTTGCGTGTGTATGCGGGTAAAGCCGCTGGCACTCAACCATGTTTGCAATTCTTCGGCGCTGGTGTTGGCCGGTAATTCCACCGGAAACGTGATGACCCAACGCGGATCGCCTTCGCTGTGCGACATCAGCTTGTGAAAAATGCTGTCGGCCGTGTCATGCTCAACCGCTTGGGCCGTTTGCCGGTCAAACAACTGACCTGCGCGTGCGAACAACAATTTCAAATGGTCGTTCAACTCGGTCATGGTGCCCACGGTGG
Organism: Betaproteobacteria bacterium; assembly: GCA_009925585.1. Classification (GTDB taxonomy): domain Bacteria; phylum Pseudomonadota; class Gammaproteobacteria; order Burkholderiales; family Burkholderiaceae_C; genus Limnohabitans. The sequence goes on from RFYK01000050.1 coordinate 14,474, forward strand.
AGCGTGAACTGCGCACCGGGTTGGTTTGGTCAATCGCGATCGCGGGCGGCACGCCTTCGACCTTGTCCACCGCCGGACGGTCCATGCGGTCCAAAAACTGTCTGGCATAAGCGCTGAAAGTTTCCACATAACGCCGCTGTCCTTCGGCGTACAAGGTATCGAACACCAGGCTGGATTTGCCCGACCCGCTGGGACCGGTGAACACGGTCAACTCGTTGGTGCGGATATCGATGTCAATGTTTTTGAGATTGTGCTGACGGGCACCCCGGATGCGTATAAAACCTTGGCTCATCCCGCCATTATTCACCGAGGTAGGCGGCTCGCACTTTCGGGTCGTGCAACAGGGCTTTTGCGTCACCATGCATGCTGATTTCGCCAGATTCCATGACATACGCACGTTGCGCCATTTTGAGCGCGCGGCTGGCGTTTTGTTCCAACCCCCATGGCGGCCACCTCGGCAATCACCTCGAAAATTTTGTCGACCATCAGCGGCGACAAGCCCATGGACGGCTCGTCGAGCAGCAACAACTGCGGACGACTGAGCAACGCGCGACCCATGGCCAACATTTGCTGTTCACCGCCTGACAACGTACCCGCCAGTTGTGCGCTGCGTTCTAGGAGCCGGGGGAACAAAGCAAACACACGGTCCATGTCGGCTTGAATGCCCGCCTTGTCAGAACGCAAATACGCGCCCATTTGCAAGTTCTCAACAATGCTCATGCGGGTGAACACACCGCGTCCCTCGGGCACCATGACCAAACCTTGCTTGACCAGGTCCCATGGCCCTTGTCCGCGAATGTCGCGCCCGAGGTATTCGATCTGCCCAGCAGACGGCTGCAACAAACCGGTGAGGGCTTTCATGGTGGTGGTTTTACCCGCGCCGTTGGAACCGATCAACGACACCAATTCACCTGGGTGGACTTCAAAATCCACGCCCTTGACCGCTTGGATGCCGCCATAAGCCACTTGCAAACCACGCACCTGAAGCATCGCTGCCATGTCAGTGGTCTCCTGTGCCGAGGTAGGCCTCGATGACCTTGGGATCGGCCTGCACCTGTGCCGGTGTGCCCTGCGCGATTTGCTTACCGTGGTCCAACACCGTGACCGCGTCGCACAAGCCCATGACCAATTTCACATCGTGCTCGATCAACAAAATCGTGCGGCCATCGTTGCGAATGCGGTCTATCAATTCGCGCAATTGCACCTTCTCGGTGGCGTTCATGCCGGCGGCTGGTTCGTCCAAGGCCACCAGCAAGGGTTCGGTGGCCAAAGCGCGTGCGATTTCCAAACGACGTTGGTCACCGTAACTCAGGGTGCGCGCTTTGTAGTCAGCCAAATCGGCAATGCCTACATAGTCGAGCAATGCCATGGCGCTTTGTTCAATCGCTTTCTCTTCGGCCACAAAGGATGGCGTGCGAAACATGGCCCCCCACAAACCTGAACCGGTTCGCACATGGCGTCCGACCATGAC
>RFYK01000006.1 GCA_009925585.1 Betaproteobacteria bacterium
TGTAATCTTCCACCGCTGCCTTGATCGCGTCTTCGGCCAAGATGGAACAATGGATTTTGACGGGAGGCAAGGCCAACTCTTGGGCGATTTCGCTGTTCTTCAACGCGGCGGCTTGATCGAGCGTTTTGCCTTTGACCCATTCAGTGACCAAGGAAGATGATGCAATCGCTGAACCACAGCCGTAGGTTTTGAAGCGTGCGTCTTCAATGATGCCTGTGGTCGGGTTGACTTTGATTTGCAACTTCATCACATCGCCGCAAGCGGGCGCGCCGACCATGCCTGTGCCCACAGAGTCGTCCCCTTTTTCGAACGAACCAACGTTGCGGGGATTTTCGTAATGGTCGATCACTTTTTCTGAATAAGCCATGATTTTTTCCGGGTAAACAACACTCTCAAACCAAACAACTCAATGTGCAGCCCACTGAATGGTGCTGATATCGATGCCTTCTTTGTACATGTCCCACAAAGGACTGAGGTCACGCAACTTGCTGACATTCAGTCGGATGGTGGAAATGGCGTAATCAATTTCTTCTTCTGTTGAAAAACGACCGATGGTCATGCGCAAACTGCTGTGTGCCAATTCATCGCTGCGTCCCAGTGCGCGCAAGACATAACTGGGCTCCAAACTGGCTGAAGTGCATGCAGAGCCTGAAGAAACCGCCAACCCTTTGATGCCCATGATCAACGATTCACCTTCCACATAGTTGAAGCTGATGTTCAAGTTGTGTGGCACACGCTGTGTCAAATGTCCGTTGACAAACACCTGTTCGATGTCTTTCAAGCCGGCCAATAAACGCTGTTGCAGATGACGCGCTTTGGCGTTGTCTTGCGCCATCTCAAGCTTTGCGATGCGAAAAGCCTCACCCATGCCAACGCACTGATGGGTCGGCAATGTGCCACTGCGCATGCCGCGCTCATGACCGCCGCCGTGCATTTGCGCTTCAAGGCGTACACGCGGCTTGCGGCGCACATACAAAGCGCCTATGCCTTTGGGGCCGTAGGTTTTGTGAGAAGCCAAGCTCATCAAATCCACAGGCAGTTGTTCCATGTTGATCTCGACCTTGCCAGTGGCCTGCGCCGCATCCACATGAAGAATGATGCCCTTTTCACGACACATGTTGCCAATGGTGGTGATGTCTTGAATGACGCCAATTTCGTTGTTGACAAACATGACACTGATCAGCGACGTGTCAGGGCGGATCGCATCTTTCAACTTGTTGAGGTCGAGCAAGCCGTCTTCTTGCACATCGAGGTAGGTCACCTCGAAGCCTTGACGCTCCAATTCACGCATGGTGTCAAGCACCGCTTTGTGCTCGGTCTTGACCGTGATCAGGTGCTTGCCTTTGGTTTTGTAGAAATGTGCTGCACCCTTGATGGCCAGGTTGTTGGATTCCGTGGCACCAGAAGTCCAAACAATTTCACGGGGATCAGCACCAATCAAATCAGCCACGTGAACACGGGCTTTTTCGACCGCTTCCTCCGCCTCCCAACCCCAAGCGTGACTGCGCGAAGCCGGGTTGCCGAAATGTTCACGCAACCACGGGATCATGGCGTCAACCACGCGCTCATCGCATGGATTGGTGGCGCCATAGTCGAGGTAAATGGGGAAATGCGGAGTCATGTCCATGTTCAATCAGCCTTTGCCAAACACGTTACCCAATGCAAACACGGAATTGGGTGCGTTGACGCGAATGGGTTTGACCACGGGCGCGGAAGTGATGGCGCGCTTGACGGACGGCTTGTCTTCAATCAGCAGGCCTTTGGCCAGTTGGTCGTCGACCAATTTTTGCAAGTTGACGGAGTTTAAAAAGTCAATCATGCGTTGGTTGAGCGATGTCCACAATTCGTGGGTCATGCAACGACCGGTTTCGCCCATGCAATTTTCTTTGCCGGCGCAGTGGGTGGCGTCGATGGGCTCGTCGACAGACAAGATGATGTCTGCCACAGAGATTTCGGTGGCTTTGCGGCCCAGGGTATACCCGCCGCCAGGGCCACGGGTGGATTCGACCAAGTTGTGACGGCGCAGTTTGCCGAACAATTGCTCGAGGTATGACAGGGAGATTTGCTGACGCTGGCTGATGGCAGCCAAGGTGACTGGCCCGTTGTTCTGGCGCAAAGCCAGGTCAATCATGGCGGTGACAGCGAAACGGCCTTTGGTGGTGAGACGCATAAAAACTCCTTGAAGCTGCTTTGTCGACTGGATTAGTCAACTATAACACAAAGCCAAACAAATTAGTCGGGTAATAGCCCCACAAAGTCTGGCACTAAGCCCTATCTTGGGGCGTGGCACCAAAGGTCAAGGCGCGCAAACGACCCAGCTGGTCGCGCGTGGCAGCCGCCTGCTCAAACTCCAAGTTTCGGGCGTGCTCCATCATTTGCTTCTCGAGGCGCTTGATCTCTTTGGCGACGTCTTTTTCGCTCATGTCTTGGAGCTTGGCTTGTTCGATTTCCAGTCGCATCGACTCTTTGTCTGACTTTTCGCTGTAGACCCCATCGATCAAATCGCGGATGCCCTTGACCACCCCGCGCGGCGTGATGCCGTTTTCCAAATTGAACGCAATTTGTTTATTGCGCCGCCGCTCGGTTTCGCCTATAGCGCGTTGCATCGAGTCAGTCATGCGGTCGGCGTACAAAATGGCGCGGCCCTCCAAGTTGCGAGCAGCCCTGCCGATGGTTTGAATCAAGCTGCGCTCAGAGCGCAAAAACCCTTCTTTGTCGGCATCCAAAATGGCCACGAGCGACACCTCTGGCAAGTCCAGGCCCTCTCGCAACAGGTTGATGCCCACCAACACATCGAACACACCGAGCCGCAAGTCGCGCAGTATTTCAACCCGCTCAACCGTGTCGATGTCGCTGTGCAAATAACGCACTTTCACGCCGTTGTCACCGAGGTAATCGGTCAATTGCTCGGCCATGCGTTTGGTCAACGTGGTGATCAACACGCGTTCACTTTTGTCAGTGCGGATCCGGATTTCTTGAAGCACGTCATCCACTTGGTGGGTGGCCGGGCGAACCTCCACCTGCGGGTCAACCAAGCCCGTGGGACGCACCACTTGCTCGACCACCTGACCGGAGTGGGTTTTTTCATAGTCTGAAGGCGTCGCGGACACAAACACCAATTGGCGCATGCGGCGCTCGAATTCCTCCAATTTCAATGGCCGGTTGTCAAGTGCACTGGGCAAGCGAAAACCGTATTCCACCAAAGTGGTTTTGCGGGCCCTGTCGCCGTTGTACATGCCAGAGAACTGGCCCATCAACACATGGCTTTCATCGAAAAACATGAGGGCATCTTTGGGCAAGTAATCGGTCAGGGTGCTGGGCGGTTCACCCGGAGCGGCGCCAGACAAATGGCGTGTGTAGTTTTCAATGCCCTTGCAGTGCCCGATTTCGCTGAGCATCTCCAAGTCAAAGCGGGTTCGTTGCTCCAGCCGTTGCGCCTCCACCAACTTGCCCATCCCTACCAGTTCTTTCAAGCGATCCCCCAGCTCTTGCTTGATGGTCTCAACCGCTGCCAAGACTTTGTCTCTGGGCGTGACGTAATGGCTAGAAGGGTATACGGTGAAGCGAGGAATTTTTTGGATGACGCGGCCTGTCAACGGGTCCAGCAACTGCAAACTTTCAATTTCATCGTCAAACAATTCGATGCGAATGGCCAACTCACTGTGTTCAGCAGGAAATACATCGATGGTGTCACCCCGGACCCTGAAACGCCCGCGTGAAAACTCCATGTCATTGCGGTCATATTGCATGCGAACCAATTGCGCAATGATGTCGCGCTGCCCGGGCTTGTCGCCCACTCGCAAGGTCATCACCATTTGGTGGTAACTCTCGGGCTCACCGATGCCATAAATGGCAGACACCGTGGCCACGATGATGACATCGCGTCGCTCTAGCAAACTCTTGGTGCATGACAACCGCATTTGCTCAATGTGTTCATTGATGGCACTGTCCTTTTCGATGAACAAATCGCGCTGAGGCACATAAGCTTCAGGTTGGTAATAGTCGTAATAACTGACGAAATACTCCACCGCATTTTTGGGAAAAAATTCTCTGAACTCGCTGTAGAGTTGCGCGGCCAATGTTTTGTTAGGCGCATAAATGATGGCTGGTCTGCCCATTTGTGCAATCACATTGGCCATGGTGAATGTCTTGCCAGAGCCCGTGACACCCAACAGGGTTTGAAACATTTCTCCATCGCGCATGCCTTCCACCAACTGACCGATGGCCACGGGCTGGTCGCCAGCCGGGGGGTAAGGCTGGAACAATTCAAACGGCGAACCGGGGTATGTTTTCCACTCCCCTTGCGCAGGCGTTTCGGTGGTTGGTGCTTCAGTGATGGTTAGGGGACTGCTCATTCACTCACTCGGGTAGGTTGTCTGGCTGGCAAAAAGCAAGCCGCTAAAATCGTTGCCAAACCGCTAAGCCTAACGCAGTCTGCGCTGTTTTTCCCGCTTCTCGCTTTTCCCCCTTACTCAAGGACAGACCATGTCACTTTTTTCTGCCGTTGAAATGGCACCCCGCGACCCTATCTTGGGATTGAATGAACAATTTGCGGCCGATCAGTCCCCCATCAAAGTGAATTTGGGCGTGGGCGTTTATTTCGACGACCAAGGCAAGTTGCCATTGCTCAAATGCGTTCAACAAGCAGAACACACCTTGATGGCCAAGCCCACTGCGCGTGGCTATTTGCCGATTGATGGCATTGCGGCTTACGACGCTGCCGTCAAATCACTGGTGTTTGGTGCTGACTCCGCTGTCATTGGCGCTGGTCAGGTGGCAACCGTGCAAGCATTGGGTGGCACGGGTGGCCTGAAAATTGGCGCTGACTTTTTAAAGAAACTCAACCCCTCAGCCAAAGTGCTGATCAGCGACCCCAGCTGGGAAAACCACAGGGCGCTTTTCACCTCAGCCGGGTTCGCCGTGGATACCTATGCCTATTACGACGCAGCTGCACGCGGCGTCAATCTGCAAGGCATGCTCGACAGCCTCAAAGCTGCTGCCCCCGGCACGATTGTGGTGCTGCATGCTTGCTGCCACAACCCAACTGGCTATGACATCACCAGCGAAGATTGGGACAAAGTGGTTGAGGTGGTCAAGGCCAAACAACTCACTGCATTTTTGGACATGGCTTACCAAGGATTTGGACATGGCATTGCTGAAGACGGCTCAGTGATTCATAAATTTGTGAAGGCCGGTTTGAATTTTTTGGTGGCCACGTCGTTTTCCAAAAGCTTCAGCTTGTATGGTGAGCGCGTGGGTGCTTTGTCTGTGCTGTGCGAGTCTGCTGACGAAGCCGCGCGGGTGTTGTCGCAACTCAAAATCGTGATTCGCACCAACTACTCCAACCCGCCCACGCATGGCGGTGCCGTGGTGGCCGCGGTATTGCAAAACCCCGAACTGAGACAGTTATGGGAGAAAGAACTGTCTGAAATGCGTGTGCGCATCAAATCGATGCGCCAACAATTGGTGGATGGCTTGAAGAGCGCGGGCATCACACAAGACATGGGCTTCATCACTCGCCAAATCGGCATGTTCAGCTACTCTGGGCTCACCAAAGAACAAATGGTGCGGCTTCGCTCTGAATTTGGGGTCTACGGCACCGACACCGGTCGCATGTGTGTCGCTGCGTTGAACAACCAAAACATTGGCCATGTGTGCAAGGCCATTGCCACCGTTTTAAAGTGATTTGACATGACCATTCGTGCTTTGGTATTTGACGTCTTTGGAACCTTGGTGGACTGGCGCAGCAGCATTGCGCAAGACGCCAAAACCCATCTCTCGCCATTGGGCTTGAACACTGACTGGGGGGCGTTTGCTGATGCTTGGCGCGCGCAATACCAACCCGCCATGGAGAAGATTCGCAGTGGTCAACGTGGCTTTTGTAAATTGGACGAACTGCACCGCGACAACTTAGACACGGTTTTGAAGGAACTCGGCTGGCAGCATGTGGACGAGTCCACGCGCCAAACACTCAACCTTTGCTGGCACCATTTGGAGCAATGGTCAGAGGTGCAAGCCGGTTTGGCCCAATTGCGCAAATCATTTATCTTGGCGCCCTGTTCTAACGGCCACATTGCCTTGATGGTCCACCTTGCCAGGCACAACCAGTGGCATTGGGATGCCATCACCGGTGCTGAAATCGCCAAGGACTACAAGCCCCAAGCAGTGGTTTACCAAGCGTCTGCCGCGGCATTGGGCTGCCTGCCAGAAGAAACCATGATGGTGGCGGCACACTCCGACGACCTGCTTGCCGCAGCACATGCTGGCTTGAAAACCGCTTTCATCGCCAGACCCGACGAGCACGGCCCAGGTTTGGGCGAATCCGTGGCTCGCACGCCAGTGGACTATTCGGCCAGCGATTTACTCGACTTGGCTCGGCAACTTGGGTGCAAATGAGCGGACGGCGTGCTCGCCAGACGCAGCCCCTCCACATCGACGGCCCGCCAGTCAACACGCCCGGTTGGGAAGCTGTTATATTGCACTGCAACAAACACATAGTGAGGTCACAGCCATGCTTTACCAATTCTATGAAGCCCAACGGGCGTTGATGGAACCTTTCGCAGAATTCGCGCTGGCATCTTCCAAGATGCTGGCCAACCCGGTTTCACCCCTGTCGCAAATACCCTTGGTTCAGCGCATCTCTGCCTCCTACGACCTGATGTACCGCTTGGGCAAAGACTATGTGAAACCCGCTTTCGGAATTCACTCTGTGCACATCAAAGGGTCGGATGTGGCAGTGCAAGAGCACATCGAAATCAACAAGCCATTTTGTGACCTGCTTCGCTTCAAACGCTTCAGCGACAACGCAGACACACTGCACAGTTTGCATGACATGCCCGCGGTCTTGGTGGTTGCACCCCTGTCGGGGCATTACGCCACTTTGCTCAGAGACACCGTCAAGCAATTATTGAAAGACCACAAGGTCTACATCACCGATTGGAAAAACGCGCGCTTGGTCCCGTTGAGCGAAGGCGAGTTCCACTTGGACGACTATGTGAACTATGTGCAGTCCTTTATTCGGCATATTCAAGCCACTCAAGGACATTGCCATGTGATCAGCGTGTGCCAACCCACCGTGCCTGTGCTGGCGGCGGTGTCTTTGATGGCCAGTCGCGGTGAAACACTGCCTTTGAGCATGACCATGATGGGCGGTCCGATTGACGCCACCAAATCGCCCACAGCGGTCAATAACTTGGCCATGAACAAAAGCCATGACTGGTTTGAAAATAACGTGATTTACCGCGTACCGGCCAGTTTCCCCGGGGCTGGACGACGCGTTTACCCCGGTTTCTTGCAACACACCGGATTTGTGGCGATGAACCCAGACCGCCACATGAAAAGTCATTACGACTATTTCAAAGACCTGATCAAAGGCGACGATGCCAGCGCAGAACAACACCGCCAGTTCTACGACGAGTACAACGCGGTGCTCGACATGGACGCAGATTACTACCTTGAAACCATCGCTACCGTGTTTCAAGAATTCAAACTGGTGCGCGGTACATGGGATGTGCGCTCTGACGACGGTGACATTGAACGTGTTCGGCCGCAAGACATCAGCGGATGTGGTTTGCTGACCATCGAAGGTGAGCTTGACGACATCTCCGGCTCTGGCCAAACCAAAGCCGCGCTCAAACTTTGTGCGGGCATTCCTGCCAGCGACAAACACCATTACGAAGTCAAGGGTGCGGGTCACTACGGCATCTTCAGTGGCCGTCGTTGGCGTGACATGGTTTACCCAGAAGTGTTGTCATTCATCAAGGCTCATCACCGCGCCACGAAAAAATCCACCGCCAAAAAAGCGATTGCTTCTCCATCGGCAGTGGCCAACGCTTCATCGAAAGCAGCCAGTCGACGTCGCAAGGCCACTGCCTGACCCCAAGTGAGCTTGGCTGAGCAACTCTTGGCGGTGCTGCCACAAACGCAGTGCACGCGTTGTGGCTACCCAGACTGCGCTGCTTATGCCAGCGCCATCGCTGACCAAGAAGCCGCCATCAATCAATGCCCGCCCGGCGGAGATGAAGGCATGCACCGTTTGGCTGCAGTCAGCGGACATCCACCTCTGCCCTTGAACCCCGCATTCGGCACAGAAGGTCCGCGTCATGTGGTCTGGATCGATGAAAACTGGTGCATAGGTTGCACCTTGTGCATCGAGGCTTGCCCAGTCGATGCCATCTTGGGCACCCACAAGCGCATGCACACTGTGATGGAAAACGAATGCACAGGCTGTGAACTCTGCCTACCGGTTTGCCCCGTCGATTGCATGCATTTGGAGAATGTCAGTGGAGAACTGACCGGTTGGGCTGCTTGGTCAGCGCCGTTGGCTGACCAGGCCCGTGAACGTTATGCGCGACGCAGCCAACGTTTGAAAGAAATCCCACCCGCTGCTGCACCCGTGGTGGTTGACACACACAAGCAAGATCGGATTGAAGCAGCATTGGCCAGGGCCAAAGCGCAACTCGGGTCTGACAGCAGTCGTTGACAACGACGCCGATCAAGCGGAACTGGTCGCAAGTGCAGTGAATGCTTTGACCACTTCAGGCGGTGCTTGAACCAATTCAATCAACACCCCTTCTCCGCTGCGAGGAAATTCATCATTGCCTTTGGGGTGAACAAAACAAATGTCAAACCCCGCTGCACCTTTGCGAATGCCGCCCGGGGCAAATCGCAATCCTTGCTGTGTCAACCATTCCACCGCTTTGGGAAGATCGTCAATCCACAAACCAATGTGGTTCAACGGTGTGGTGTGCACGGCTGGTTTTTTGTCAGGGTCAAGCGGTTGCATCAAATCGACTTCCACTTTGAAGGGACCTGTGCCAATGGCACAGATGTCCTCATCGACATTTTCTCGCTCAGAAGAAAAATGCCCTGTGACTTGCAAGCCGAACAAATCGACCCACAGGGTTTGCAAGGCACGTTTGTCAGTGGCGCCGATGGCAATTTGTTGAACACCCAATACTTTGAATGGCCTGCTCATGCAAACTCCACGATCACTTGATCAACGGTCAATGATTCACCTTTGCTGGCCAACACACTTTTGACCACGCCATCTTGGGCTGCAAACAACACGTTTTCCATTTTCATGGCTTCGATCACCGCGACCCGCTCTCCGGCTTGCACTTTTTGACCCACGGTCACAGCCACATCCACCAACAACCCGGGCATGGGTGAAAGCACGAAACGGCTGAGATCAGGTGGCGCTTTGAATGGCATCTGACGGTACAACTCGGCCATGCGGGGGGACACCACCAATGCATCGATGCGCCGGCCGTGATGCTGCACTTGCAAAACCAGCGGATTCTTGGCTGAACCACGCTCAACTTGTGCGGTGAACGGCTGGCCGTTGACCGTGCCCTCGATCGCAATGTCGTTCAATCGAGAGTTGCTGTGAATGGCGTAGTTTTTGTCATTGACTTTGATGACCGCGGTTCCTCTGCCGCCTGCGTCATCGACTTCGATTTCGTGGTACTGGTGGTCACCTTTGGCGTCCAACGTGATCACCGCATAGGCCTGCCCTACTTTGACGTCATAGCCGGGTAATTGGCCACTCAAACTGGCCGCACGTTCGCGAGATTTGCGCCGGACAAACGCTGCCAAGGCCACCAAGAAATCGTGGTCGGCATGCGGCACGTCCTCGGCGTGAAATCCTTTGCCGAAATGCTCGGCAATGAAACCTGTGTTGAAGTGACCAGAGACGAAATCGGGATGCGCCAACAGCGCTGCTTCAATGCTTCGCGCATTTTGTGAATCGCGTCTTGTCTGTCCCGTCCATGCACAATCAATTTCGCAATCATCGAGTCGTAGTGCATCGAAATCTCACCGCCCTCTTGCACCCCTGTGTCGACCCGAACACCCATCCATTTGCTGGTGTCAGACTGAAACATCGTGGTTTCAGGGGGTTGAAAACGAATCAATCGACCCGTGGAAGGCAAGAAGTTTCGAAACGGGTCTTCTGCGTTGATGCGGCATTCGATCGACCAACCATTTCGTTGAATATCGGTTTGGGCAAAGGGCAGTTTTTCACCGGCCGCCACCCGAATCATCCATTCCACCAGGTCCAAGCCAGTGATGCATTCGGTGACTGGGTGCTCCACTTGCAGACGGGTGTTCATTTCTAAGAAATAAAAACTTTGGTCTTTGCCCACGACAAATTCAACCGTGCCAGCGCTTTGGTACTTGACCGCTTTGGCCAACGCCACGGCTTGGGCACCCATCGCCGCTCTGGTCTCTTCACTGATGAATGGCGACGGCGCTTCTTCAATCACTTTCTGATGGCGACGTTGAATCGAACATTCACGCTCATTCAAAAACACCACATTGCCGTGCGCATCGCCCAACAATTGAATTTCGATGTGACGGGGTTCTTCCACAAATTTTTCGATGAAGACACGGTCATCGCCAAAACTGTTTCGCGCTTCATTGCGGCATGACGCAAACCCCTCATGTGCCTCTTTGTCGTTATAGGCGACACGCAAACCTTTGCCGCCGCCCCCAGCTGATGCTTTGATCATCACGGGATAGCCAATTCCTTTGGCAATCTCAACGGCTTTTTCTGGGGATTCAATCGCTTCATTGACACCGGGGATGGTGTTGACCTTGGCCTGGGCTGCCAATTTTTTGGACGCGATTTTGTCGCCCATGGCCGCAATGGCCTCGTGTTTGGGGCCAATGAAAACCACACCCTGTTCTTCGCACAAGCGGGCAAATTCTTCGTTTTCGCTCAGAAAACCGTAGCCAGGGTGGATGGCTTGCGCGCCAGTTTGCTTGGCAGCTGCGATGATTTTGGCTGCCACCAAATAACTTTCACGGCTGGACGCAGGCCCAATGTGAACCGCCTCGTCGGCCAAGGCCACATGCCGTGCATTTCGATCGGCTTCGGAATACACCGCCACGGTGGCAATGCCCATGCGTTTGGCAGTGGCGATGACGCGGCAAGCAATTTCACCGCGGTTTGCAATCAAAATTTTCTTGAACATAGGTTTCTCCAGCACACTCACAGCGGAATATTGCCGTGTTTGCGCCACGGGTTCTCTACTTTTTTCTCTTTCAACATGACCAGCGAACGGCATATGCGTTTGCGTGTTTCGCTGGGCAAGATCACGTCGTCAATGAAGCCACGGGCGCCGGCCACAAACGGATTGGCAAAACGCGACTTGTATTCGGCTTCTTTGGCAGCGAGTTTTTCTGGGTCACCTTTGTCTTCACGAAAGATGATTTCCACAGCACCCTTGGCCCCCATGACTGCAATTTCGGCATGCGGCCAAGCGAAGTTCACATCACCCCGCAAATGTTTGGAAGCCATCACGTCATAAGCGCCACCATACGCTTTGCGCGTGATGACCGTGATTTTGGGCACGGTACATTCCGCGTAGGCATACAGCAATTTCGCGCCGTGTTTGATGATGCCGCCGAATTCTTGCGACGTGCCCGGCATGAACCCTGGTACATCCACAAAGGTGATCACCGGAATATTGAATGCATCGCAAAAACGAACAAAGCGACCTGCTTTGATGCTGCTCTTGATATCCAAACAACCGGCCAGCACCAAGGGTTGGTTTGCCACGATGCCGACCGTTTGGCCAGCCATGCGAGCAAAACCAATCAAGATGTTTTTGGCGTACTCGGGTTGCAGCTCAAAAAAATCACCATCGTCCACTGTCTTCAGAATCAACTCTTTCATGTCGTAAGGCATGTTCGGGTTGTCCGGCACCAACGTGTCCAAGCTCAGGTCCATGCGCTCGGTCGGGTCGCCACTGGGCCGCACGGGCGGCTTCTCGCGGTTATTCAAAGGCAGGTAGTTGTAGAGACGCCTGAGCATCAACAACGCTTCAACATCGTTGTTGAATGCCAGGTCAGCAACGCCACTTTTGGTGGTGTGGGTGATGGCGCCACCCAAGTCTTCCGCGCTGACCTCTTCGTGGGTCACCGTCTTCACGACATCAGGCCCCGTGACAAACATGTAAGAACTGTCTTTGACCATGAAGATGAAATCGGTCAAAGCAGGCGAGTAAACCGCACCGCCCGCCGATGGGCCCATGATCATGCTGATTTGAGGAACCACGCCACTGGCCATCACATTGCGTTGGAACACTTCGGCATAGCCTCCCAGCGAAGCCACGCCTTCTTGAATACGTGCGCCACCTGAATCATTCAAACCAATCACAGGTGCACCGACCTTCATGGCTTGGTCCATGATTTTGCAAATTTTCTCTGCATGACTTTCTGACAAGGCGCCGCCATACACCGTGAAATCTTGGCTGTAAACAAATACCAACCGTCCATTGATCATGCCGTAACCAGTGACCACGCCATCGCCAGGAATTTTGGTGTCTTGCATGCCGAAGTCTGTGCAGCGGTGTTCGACAAACATGTCCCATTCTTCAAACGTGCCTTCGTCTAGCAACACCTCTAAGCGTTCACGGGCTGTCAATTTTCCCTTGCTGTGTTGTGCAGCGATGCGTTTTTCTCCGCCACCCAGTCTGGCAGCTGCACGTTTTTCTTCCAGCTGATGAATGATTTCCTGCATGTTCGATCCTCTTACTGTTATCTCAATCCGCACTGCGCGATGCTAACGCGAGTAACTGACGCGCCGCAGTGGAAGCCGCAAGACTTCCAGTCAGCACTTGTTGTTGCATATGTGACATGGCTGCAGCCACTTGGGGATGCTGTTGAAAGGCTTCTTTCAATCCAGATTGAATGCGTTCATTCATCCAGTTCAAGGCTTGGGTTTGTCGGCGCTGTAGCCATCGGCCACCATCGGTTTGCAACTGTTTGAAGCGAAGCACCTTGACCCAAAATTCTTCAATCCCCACACCTTGCAGCGCGCTCAAACGCATCACTTCTGCTTGCCAAATTGGTGCGCCTTCGGCAGGGTGATGACCCAACAAATGCAAAGCGCTTTGGATGAAAGATTGGGCACGTGTGGCAGCGTCCATATCGATGTCTGATTTGTTGATCAAAATCAGGTCTGCCAATTCCATGACGCCTTTTTTGATGGCTTGCAAATCATCGCCTGCATTGGGCAATTGCATCAGCACAAACATGTCTGTCATGCCAGCCACTGCGGTTTCACTTTGGCCAACGCCCACTGTTTCCACGATCACAATGTCATAGCCAGCAGCCTCACACACCAACATGCATTCACGGGTTTTTTCTGCCACCCCACCCAAGGTGCCGCTGCTGGGGCTGGGACGGATGAATGCCGATGGGTGAACAGACAGTTGTTCCATGCGGGTTTTGTCGCCCAAGATTGATCCACCTGACACAGACGAAGAGGGATCGATGGCCAGCACCGCCACTTTGTGTCCTTGCTTGATCAACCACAAACCCAAGGCCTCGATCAAGGTGCTTTTCCCCACACCGGGCACACCACTTAACCCGATGCGCAGGCTGTGGCCAGTGTGCGGCAACAACTGCGTCAGCATGTCATCCGCCGCCAAACGGTGATCGGCCCGGCTCGACTCCAACAAGGTGATGGCCTTGGCCATGGCGCGGCGTTGCAATTGACTGTCAGCGCCACGGATATCTGTCACCAAGTCTTGGGGAGACAAGCTCATGCCATGGCCTTGTTGATATGAAGGGACCACCGAATCATTGCGTCAGGTACTTCCGTCACGCGATGGACAGCGGTGCTCAAGCACCCAGCGCTTTGGTGATGTGCCCCAACACATCCCTGGCACTGACAGGTATCGGTGTGCCGGGGCCGTAAATGCCTTTGACACCTGCTGCGTATAAAAATTCGTAATCTTGCTTGGGAATGACACCTCCCACAAACACAATGATGTCATCCGCACCTTGGTCTTTCAAAGCTTGGATGATGGCTGGCACCAAGGTCTTGTGACCAGCTGCCAGCGTAGAGACACCCACGGCATGCACATCGTTTTCGATGGCTTGTCTGGCGCATTCTTCGGGGGTTTGAAACAGCGGTCCGATGTCCACATCAAAGCCCAAATCAGCAAATGCGGTGGCCACCACTTTCGCACCTCGGTCATGCCCGTCTTGGCCCAATTTGGAAATCATGACACGCGGGCGGCGACCTTGCGTTTGTGCAAACGCTGCAATGTCGCTTTTGAGGGCATCCCAATAAGCCATGGTGTCTCCTTCGTCTCCGGCTGCATCGTAAGCAGCGGCATAGACCCCGCTGATTTTCTGCGTGTCAGCACGGTGTCTGCCAAACACTTTCTCCAAGGCATCACTGACCTCGCCGACAGTGGCTCGCAAACGCACGGCGTCAATGGACAACGCCAGTAAATTGCCCGTGCCATTTTGGGCCGCTTGTGTCAACGCTTGCAACGCTTTTTCAACCGCCGCGTTGTTGCGGCTTGATTTAATTTGTTGCAAACGCTTGATCTGTTCGTCGCGCACTTTGACATTGTCAATGTCGCGCACTTCCACCGCGTCTTCGGATGTCAATTTGTATTTATTGACACCCACAATCACATCTTGTCCAGAATCAATGCGCGCTTGCTTGTCTGCGGCAGCAGCTTCGATTTTCAACTTGGCCCAACCCGAACCCACGGCCTTGGTCATGCCACCCATGGCGTTGACTTCTTCGATGATTTTCCATGCCTCGTCGGCCATGTCTTGCGTCAGTTTTTCCATCATGTAACTGCCCGCCCACGGGTCAATCACGTTCGTGATGTGGGTTTCTTCTTGAATGATGAGTTGGGTGTTGCGTGCGATACGGGCTGAGAATTCGGTGGGCAACGCAATCGCCTCGTCAAAACTGTTGGTGTGGAGACTTTGGGTGCCACCAAACACTGCGGCCATGGCTTCAATGGTGGTACGCACAATGTTGTTGTAGGGGTCTTGCTCAGTCAACGACCAACCTGAAGTTTGACAATGCGTTCTGAGCATCAAACTCTTGGGATTTTTGGCACCGACCTCTTGCATGATGCGATACCAGAGCAAACGGGCTGCTCGCATCTTGGCAATTTCCAAATAGAAATTCATGCCAATCGCCCAGAAGAATGACAGACGTGGCGCAAACGCATCCACATCCAAGCCTTGCTTCATGGCGGTGCGCACATACTCTTGACCATCTGCCAGCGTCAATGCCAATTCCAAGGCTTGATTGGCACCCGCCTCTTGCATGTGATAGCCACTGATGCTGATCGAGTTGAACTTGGGCATGTGCGTTGCGGTGTAAGCAATGATGTCGCCCACGATCCGCATGCTGGGTTCAGGTGGATAGATGTACGTGTTGCGCACCATGAACTCTTTGAGGATGTCGTTTTGTATGGTGCCGCTCAGTTGGTCTTGAGACACACCTTGCTCTTCAGCAGCCACGACATAGCCAGCGAGCACGGGCAACACAGCGCCGTTCATCGTCATTGACACCGAGACCTTGTCCAATGGAATTTGGTCGAACAATATCTTCATGTCCTCGACCGAGTCAATGGCCACACCGGCCTTGCCCACATCGCCTGTCACACGCGGATGGTCAGAGTCATAACCTCGGTGCGTGGCCAAATCAAAAGCCACCGACACACCTTGGCCGCCAGCCGCCAAGGCTTTGCGGTAAAAAGCGTTCGACTCTTGCGCGGTTGAAAACCCTGCGTACTGACGAATGGTCCAAGGGCGAACCGCGTACATGGTCGCTTGAGGGCCACGTAAAAAAGGCGCAAAGCCTGGCAAGGTATGTGTATGCGCTAATTTGGCCGTGTCCTCTGCGGTATACAGCGGTTTGACAGTGATGCCGTCCGGTGTGACCCAATGGAGCCGATGGATGTCTCCCCCGGGCGCGGATTTGGCAGCGGCCTTTTCCCAATCTTGAATGCTGTAGGTGGTGTATGTGGTGCTGGTGGAACTCATGGCTTGACAACAACCTATGAAAGTTTGACGCAATCTGCAAAATAATGGGTGACGCCGAGGTCGTCTTTTTCTTCGACCAAGCCGTGAATGTCTGTCTCAAAACCCGGACATTTCAAATTGAATTCGCGAGCGAACTTGAGGTAATCGACAATTTTTTGGTTGAACACTTCACCTGGAATCAACAGCGGAATACCGGGCGGATAAGGTGTCACCAAACTGGTGGTGATGCGGCCAATCAACTGATCGATCGGCACGCGCTCGGTGTTGCGGTGCGCAATTTGGGCATAGGCATCGCTGGGTTTCATCGCAGGCTTCAAGTCGCTCAGGTACATGTCAGTGGTCAAGCGAGCGATGTCATGTTTGGCATACAGCGTATGGATGTGATGACACAGATCACGCAAACCCATGCGCTCATACTTAGGCATCTTTTGACAAAACTCGGGCAAGATACGCCACATCGGTTGGTTGCGGTCGTAGTCGTCTTTGAACTGCTGAAGAGCGGTCAACAAGGAATTCCATCGACCCTTGGTGATGCCAATCGTGAACATGATGAAAAAGCTGTAGAGGCCTGTTTTTTCAACGATCACGCCATGCTCGGCTAAAAATTTCGTGACGATACTCGCAGGAATGCCTGCGTCGTCAAACTTGCCGTCAAGCCGAAGACCAGGCGTGACGATGGTGGCTTTGATCGGGTCCAACATGTTGAAGCCATCAGCCAAATCACCAAAGCCATGCCAATTGGGCGCGTCAGTTTTTTTGGTGCGTCCTTTTTTCTCAGCCTTGATCACCCAGTCGTCAGCGCGGCCCACGCCATCCTCTACCAAGTTGTCCGGGCCCCACACTTTGAACCACCAATCTTTGCCATATTCGGCGTCCACTTTGCGCATGGCACGGCGAAAATCCAACGCCTCGGCGATGCTCTCCTCGACCAACGCAGTTCCACCAGGAGGCTCCATCATGGCGGCAGCCACATCGCAACTTGCAATGATGCTGTACTGTGGGCTGGTACTGGTATACCTGCCAACAATTTGTGGACGGATTGCGTGGAATACACCATGGCTTTTTTAGGCCGCGCACGTTTTTTTCCCATGGCATGGTAAGTGCCATAAAACGGGTGAAAAGCGGCATGCGGCAACCACGCTTCATCGAAATGCAAATTGGGCACGTAGCCATCCAACATGTGTTTGATGGTTTCTGTGTTGTACAAGACGCCGTCGTAAGTGGATTGCGTCAAGGTCATGACCTTGGGCTTGATGGCTTTGACGTCTTGCCCTTTCAACAGGGGATTGGCTTTGATTTTGGCCTTGATGGCTTCAGGCTCAAATTCACTTTGGGGAATGGGACCAATGATGCCGAAGTGGTTTCGTGTGGGCTTCAAAAACACAGGAATTGCGCCGGTCATGATGATGGCGTGCAACACCGACTTGTGGCAGTTTCTGTCGACCACCACCACATCACCTGGCGCCACAGTGTGGTGCCACACAATTTTGTTGGAGGTACTGGTGCCGTTGGTCACGAAGAAACAATGATCGGCATTGAAGATGCGCGCGGCATTGCGCTCACTCTCACCAATCGCACCATCATGGTCCAGTAACTGCCCCAATTCCTCTACCGCGTTGCACACGTCAGCACGCAACATGTTTTCACCAAAAAACTGATGGAACATTTGCCCCACTGGGCTTTTCAAAAATGCCACACCGCCTGAATGTCCCGGGCAATGCCAAGAGTAAGAGCCATCTTCTGCATAGTCGAGCAAGGCTTTGAAAAAAGGCGGTTGTACGCCTTCGAGGTAACTTTTCGCCTCACGAATGATGTGCCTTGCGACAAACTCTGGCGTGTCTTCAAACATGTGAATGAAGCCATGCAATTCGCGCAATATGTCGTTCGGTAAATGCCTTGAGGTTTTGGTTTCGCCGTACACATAAATGGGTACATCGGCGTTTTTGCGTCGAACTTCGTCAATGAAATTGCGCAAATTCAGGACGGCAGGGTCCAGGTCTGGGCCCGGTGTGAATTCTTCATCGTCAATCGACAAAATGAAAGCGCTGGCACGGGATTGCTGCTGGGCGAATTGGCTCAAGTCGCCATAACTGGTCACGCCCATCACTTCGTAGCCCTCGCCTTCAATCGCTTGGGCCAATGCACGAATGCCTAAACCGGACGTGTTTTCGGAACGAAAATCTTCATCAATGATGACGATGGGAAAACGAAATTTCATCAATTGCTCCGTGCCGGTTGCCCGTACTTGACTGCGAAACCTTAAAGTGTACCCTCGGAGGCGACTGTTACAATGGTGACTCCGGAGAGGTGGATGAGCGGTTTAAGTCGCACGCCTGGAAAGCGTGTGAGGGTTAATAGCCCTCCGCGGGTTCGAATCCCGCCCTCTCCGCCAGCCAGCGATGCATCTCGCAATGCAAACAACTCGACCTCAGGCGAACGGATATGCCCTGAACGCAGTGCTTGCCAAATGCGTTCAGC
Organism: Betaproteobacteria bacterium; assembly: GCA_009925585.1. GTDB lineage: Bacteria > Pseudomonadota > Gammaproteobacteria > Burkholderiales > Burkholderiaceae_C > Limnohabitans. The sequence goes on from RFYK01000006.1 coordinate 18,292, forward strand.
GCGTTCATTCAATGCCGCTTGTGTCGCCACATAGTCAAACGCCACAGGTCTGGAAAACGTCAAGGATTTTTGCACCAGCCAATCCGGCGATATGTCTTGCAAAGGGCCACTGGCTTGACCCAAGCTGATCCAATGACCACAACGCGCCAAAGCCGCAAAATTTTCTTCTCGCGCGGCATTGCCCAATCCGTCAATCACCACATCCGCACCTTGGCAAATGCTTTGGATCGCTTGGCTGAATTGGTAATGGCGTCCCACAATCACATGGTGACATCCATGGTCTCTGGCAATTCGCGCTTTCTCTGGCGTTGATACCGTGCCCACCACCAAAGCCCCCATGCTGGCTGCCCATGCACTGACCAATTGGCCAACGCCACCTGCCGCTGCATGGATCAGGACACGGGTTCCAGACTTGACATGACCCAAATCACGCAGCAAATAATCTGCCGTCACACCTTTGAGAAGCAGTGCTGCCGCGGCCTCATCTCGCACATCCGGTGGAATGCGGGTGGTACAAGCCACTGGCACATTTCGAATGCCGACATACGATCCTGGCATGGGGCACATGTAAACCACCCTGTCGCCCGGCAACAAACTGGTCACATCGGGGCCGACATCAATCACTTCGCCGGCAGCTTCCATGCCGGGTGTGCCGGGCAATGGCAAAAAATCGGGCATCCATCCTTTGCGCAAATAGACATCAAAGTAATTGACACCCACCGCTGTTTGGCGAATACGCACTTGGCCAGCAGCTGGTGGTGGCACCGTGATGGATTCCAATTGCATCTCGGACGGTTTGCCGTAATCACGCAAACGGATCGCCGGTGCTTCAATCGCCGCGCCAGAGTTGGTGACCGGTTGCACCAAGGGCATCGGGGCTTTTGAAGGTGAGCCCAATGCCAAATAATTTTTCAAATTGGCAAACCCAGCTTCATACACGCCATGGGCCACCATGTCACGCAAATCACGCTCCATGCCAATCGGCGCTTCAAAGGTTGATACCCAATGCCAAAACGTGCGGTTGCCATCGGTCACCGGTTTGAGCGTGACTGTGGCCACATACCGCATCAAGGGGACGGTCGCTTCCACAATGGTGTAGGTGCTGATGTGATCTTTGTCTGACAGACTCAACAACATTTCACGCACATGGTTGCCATCTGCCAGCGTGAAGTTACGTACACACCCGACACGGTCCGAGGTTTTGTTGTCCTCGATGGCACTTTGAGCCACCACGGTGTGCCATTGGTCATGGCTATTGAAATCGCGAAGCACTGCCCATACGCGCTCAATGGGCGCATCCACGATGCAAGAACGTACAACGCGCTGTAAGCCCATCAGCGTCGGGTGGCAAAGTACCGTTTGAGCGCGTCAAATCCCACTTGAAACACACCCTGCCCGATCATCTGTGAGAGCTCGGTTTCGCGACTGGCTGCACAATCAAATTCAGCGCTCCATTCGGCAAAGCAACGCCCCCCATCGGTCACAGGGGTCAGTTTTAAAGTAGCCACATAGTTTTCGACACCCATCGGGCTTTCCAAAATGCTGTAACTGCAAGTGAAGTCGTAATCTGACAAAGCCAATAATCGCTCACGAATCAACCCACCATCACGCAAATGAAAATAACGCACACAACCAATGCGATCGGAAGGCTGGTTGTTTTCGATTCGACTGTCGGCAATGCTTGGATGCCAAATTGGCAGGGCGTTGAAATCTCGGATGCGTGACCAGACATCGTCCGCCGTGGCATCAATCACGCTGGATGTATAAACCTGAATCACAGGGTCAATCCTTGATGGCAGGCGTATCGCTCATGCCCGCGTTTGCACCTGACACCCCCGATACCAACCGCTGGATATCGCCACCTTCTAAACCAATTTCTTTGAGCAATTGGTCAACGATAGGCGCTTGCGCTCTGAACCGCAGGGCCGAATTGACGATGCCATCAGCAAAACCGGCCTGAGAAGCATGGTCGCCACCGCCGTGACCACCGCTTCCACCTAAGCCATCGACGTGCATGATTTTGATGCCTTCGATGCGCTCCATCGGGCGAACCGATTCGCGAATGATGGCTTCGGCTTTCTCGACCAAACGCATGCGCAAGGCGGATGCACGCGCTTCGGTCGACAAGGTGTTGTGCGCATGGTTCATCAACGACAGCGCTTCGGCTTCCACTTCGGCACGGATTTTCTGTGCCATGGCACGTATCTTTTCAGCATCAGCTTCGGCTTCGGCTTGTGCGCGAATGGCCAAACCTCGACTGGTGCTGGCGGTGTTCTCTGCTTCCGCTGTTTGCACAATGCGCATGGTTTCGCGCTCGATGTCTTGTTGCGTGGCGATCAATTCAATCTCTTTGCGCCTGTTGGCAATTTCCACTTCACGCGTAGTGAACACTTTCTCTTCAGCTTCTACCGCTTTGGCTCTGGCGTGATCGGCTTGCGCTTGCGCTTCGCTGTGGTGCTTGCTCTCCAAGGCAATGGCGATGGCGCGTTGTTGCTCGGCCAACTCAAGTGCTTTGCGGCGTTCAATCTCAACCGATTGCAACGCCTGCTCTTTGCGAATGCGCTCTTGTTCGATGGTTTGGTCGGAGTGAATTCGCGCACTTTCAATCGACTGTCTGGCCAAGATTTGTGCGTTCTCAGCTTCGCGTTCGCGCTCAGCACGCTCGGTGGTCAATTCAGCACGCTGACGCGCGCGCGCCACTTCCACATCTTGCATTTGTTCAATGCGTGCAAATTCGCTTTCCTTGTCGATTTGCAATGACAACTTTTCAGCCTCTAAGTTTTTATTGCGAATGGCAATCAATGTGTCTTGCTCGACATCGTTTCGCTGCTTTTTGCGTCGCTCGATTTGTTCTGTCAACCGTGTCAAACCTTCAGCGTCAAACGCATTGCTGGGGTTGAAATACTCCATGCTGGTTTGGTCTAACTGGGTCAACGATGCAGCTTCCAGTTCAAGACCATTTTTGGTCAGGTCTTCTGCCACTGCTTCGCGAACGCGTCTGACATACGCACCACGCTTTTCGTGCAGCTCTTCCATGGTCATGTCTGCAGCAGCGGTACGCAATGCATCAATGAATTTACCCTCAATCAATTCTTTCAAACGCTCTGGTTCAAGGGTACGCAAGCCCAACGTTTGTGCGGCTGCTGCCACGGACCTGGCATCGGCAGCCACGCGCACATAAAACTCGGCAATGACATCGACACGCATGCGGTCTTTGGTGATCAACGACTTATCGCGTCCCCGAACCACTTCCAGTCGCAAGGTGTTCATGTTCACGGGTATGACATCGTGCAAGATAGGCAACACAAACGCCCCGCCATCGACCACCACTTTTTCGCCACCCAAACCGGTACGCACAAACGCACGTTCTTTGCTGCTACGCAAGTACAACCAGTGCAGCAACCAAACCACCACTGCAACCACGATCGCGACAACGATCAGTCCTAGCAGAAATTCACCAAATTGAGAGCCAGTCATGGAATATTCTCCAGCTTAAAAATCAACACACTTCATTAACCAGGCCATTGGCTAGGTCGCTTTTCGAATTTGCATGAACGCACGGGTGGTTTGCGTCAATGCAATCTCTGTGGGCAGTCGCTCCATCGAGCTTGCCCCATAAAAACCATGCAACTCTGGGCACTGACCCAGAATCCAAGCTGCGTCTTGTGGTGTGGCAATCGGTCCACCATGGCACAGCAACAAAATGTTCGGATTGACTTTCAATGCCGCCTCACACCATTGCCTAATGGGCTGCACACAATCTTTCAAATTCAGTGCGGTCGATGCGCCGATATTGCCCCCAGTGGTCAAGCCCATGTGACACACCACGATGTCTGCACCTGCGCGGGTCATGTCGGCGGCTTGCTCTGCGTTGAAGACATACGGGGTGGTCAACAGATCCAGCGCATGGGCTTTTTTCACCACATCAACTTCCAGCCCGTAGCCCATGCCCGTCTCTTCCAAATTGGCGCGAAACAATCCGTCAATCAAACCGACGGTGGGGAAATTTTGAATGCCAGAGAAACCCAAGCGGATCAGTCGCTGCAGCAACTCATCAACGATCATGAACGGGTCAGTACCGTTGACTCCGGCCAGCACAGGGGTGTGCTTGACCACCGGCAAGACTTCGTTGGCCATGTCACACACGATGTCGTTGGCATTGCCATAGGCCAGCAAACCCGCCAAGGAACCTCTTCCTGCCATGCGGTACCTGCCAGAGTTGTAGATCACGATCAAATCGATGCCACCGGCTTCCTCGCATTTGGCCGACAAACCTGTGCCGGCCCCTCCTCCGATGATGGGCTCACCACGGGCTAACTTGGCATGTAATTTTTCTAAGATGAGAGCGCGGGCAATTCTTGGCATGGTGTGTCTCTGTGTCAGTCTCAAGCAGTTTTAGAGTTTTCTTGTGGCAGCGCAATTTCATGCCATGCATTCACCAAGGCTTGCGCAAAAGCCTCATCATTGATGTGCAATGGCAAACGCATCAGCTTGTGCTTGGCCGAGCTTTTGAAGGTGGACTGCAATGCACTGATGAAGGCTTGGTCCGCCTGCGGATCATGAAAAGGATGACCTGCTTGGTCTATCGCCGAGAAGCCTTTTTCTGGCACCAAGAACCGCACAGGGCCTTTGATGGCATTGAGTTTGTGGCCAATGAATTCACCCATTTGTCTGCATTCGTCTGCGGTGGTGCGCATCAATGTGACGTTGGGGTTGTGGCGATACAAAACGCGACCTTTGAATTTCTCCGGCACGCTGTCATAGGCACCAAAATTGGCCATGTCCAACGCACCACACGAACCCACATACGGGATGTCCAAATGCGCAAAGATGTCCATGCGTGTGGGCCCAGCAGACAACACACCCCCCGCAATTTCATCTGCAATTTCTGTGGTCGACACGTCAATCACACCATTGAGCAAATGCGAGCCAGCCAGTTTTTCCATGGACTGACCACCAGTGCCGGTGGCATGAAACACCAAGCAGTCATAGTCGGCTTCTAACAATTTGGTCACTGCTTGCACACACGGGGTGGTGACACCAAACATCGTCAAACCGATCGCAGGCTTGACAGCGTCTGCGCCGCGATGCGAATGGGTCACCATGCCGGCCATGGCATGGGCCGCATTCGACAACACTTTTTCACTGATGCGGTTGATGCCTTGCACATCGGTCACCGAATACATCATGCAAATATCGCTTGGGCCCACATACGCTTTGGTATCGCCAGAGGCCATGGTCGACACCATCACCTTGGGAATGCCAATCGGCAACACGCGCATGGCTGCCGTGGCCAGCGTGGTGCCACCAGAACCGCCGGCTGAAATCAAACCACCGACATCGTGTCGGTGCTGTATGAATTGCTCAAAGGCCAATGCCATGGCAGTGACGGCACTGCCTCGGTCAGAACTGAACACCGCTTTTTCACCTTGCGGGTGATAGCGAGCCACCTCGCGCGGGTGCACCGATGCCGGAGATGGTCTGCCGCTGGTGGACAAATCCACCGTCACAGCGCGCAATCCCAATTTCTCCAGACATTGGCGCAAGAAGAACAGCTCTTTGCCTTTGGTATCAAACGTTCCCGCCACATAAACCGCCTGACTGCTGCTGGCAGACACAGGGAAATCAAAAATTTTCCCGGTGGCTTTGGCAGAAATTTCAGAAGGCGCATCAATCGCATGTTGGTATGCGGATTTGCTGAGCTGCTGACTGAACGGCAAATCTTCATTGCTGTGCGCGCGTTGAACGCGGATCAACTGCCCCGGCTGATCTGACGCCGTAGGTGCTGATGCGACTTCAAGCACTTCTGCGCTGGCACGAAGTCCCAGCAAGCGCTCTTGCAGCGCCTTGTCTGATGCCAATTCGGCTGCTGCCTCAATGATGCTTCTACTTGCTCCACGATCACAGGGGCCAACCCTTCCGTGGGCTCATCCATCACCAACACCCTGGGCTTCAGTAACAACGCTCTGCCAATGGCCAACATTTGCTGCTCACCACCCGACAGCTGCGTACCCCCATTGCTGCGCCGCTCGGCCAGTCGGGGAAACATGCTGTAGACGCGGTCGATGTCACGGCGTTGAGGCGCCACCAAGCGCAGCGTTTCATCGACGGTCAAGGAAGGCCACATGCGGCGACCTTGCGGCACGTAGGCAATGCCTCTGCGCGTGATCGCATGCGGTGGCATGCCCAAAATTTCTTCACCTGCCAAGCGCACACTGCCTTTGGCTGGAACCAAACCGGTGATGGCGTTGCACAGCGTGGTTTTGCCCATGCCATTGCGGCCCACCACACCCAACACGCCTTGCGACAGGCTCAACGAAATACCCTGCAATGCATGCGCCTGACCATAATAGACGTGCAAGTCTTCAATCACCAACAACGGGCCTTTGAAACTTGATGAAGAAGGGGCATCACTGAACCAAGCCATCAGTGTTTACCTCCCATGTAAATCGCTTGCACCTGCTGGTCATTCTCAATGTCTGAGGGCGTGCCGGTTTTGATCACGCTGCCGTTGTGCATCACGGTCACACGTTCAACCACTCGCAGAGCGATTTCCAAATCGTGTTCAATCAATACAAAACTCATGTGTGACGGCAAGGATGTCAACAACAACACCAATTCGCGTCGCTCTGCCGGCGACAACCCCGCCGCAGGTTCATCAAACAAAATGAGTCGAGGTGCACCAGCCAAGGCCATGGCACACCGTGGTGGGGTGAGAACGGCCAGGGCGTCGCAAACTGAAGCGCGCATTGGAAACACCGCGCACTGCCAAGAACAAGTTATCGCGAACGCTCAAATCACGAAACAACAACGAAGACTGGTAGGTGCGACGCATCCCTTTTCGAATACGTTCGAACGGGTCCATCGAAGTGATGTCTTCGCCGAAAAAAAGAATCCGCCCACTGGTGGGCGGAAAGTCGCCGGTGATGGCGTTGAACAAGGTGGTCTTGCCCGCGCCATTGGCGCCCAAAATGGCACGCTTTTCACCAGCCAACACCGACAAACTGACGTCATCCACCGCCCGCAATGCACCAAATGCACGGGTCACGTTCTCCAAAACCAAGGCTTCGGAAGACATGAGTGGCATGTCGCTCGCCTCAGGCGAGCGCGGCATGACCGCGGTGGTCATGGCCGAGCGCAATGCGGTGATGGATGCCATGGAGTCAGTTCCTGATTACTTGCGGCAGTCAGGAATATCGCGGGTACCTAAACCCATTTTCTTGAATTCTGCTTCAGGCAGACCAAGGGTTTGGGTCACATTGGGAACCGTTTTCACCACTTTGTTGAACAACGAGCCATCGGCTGCTTTGGTCACTTCGGTGATGTAAGTGGGGCCTACACCGTTGCGATTTGCATCAATCACCACTTCGCCAGCTGGGCCAACGAATTTGGTTTTTTGCAGCGCTTCACGGTATTTCTTCTGACCGCCACTCAAGTCACCTTTGACAGCATCCAAACCATCAAGTGCTGCTTTGGTGTTGATGTAGTACAGGTAAGCGAACAATGAAGGGCTGGGGAAACCGTCTTTGAAGTTGGCTTTGTAGTCAGCGACAAATTTTTTCCACTCAGCGGTGTCCAATGAATCGGCCATTGGGCCAGCAGAAGCCGTACCCACCAATGATTCACGGCGCTTGCCTTTGTAATTCAACACCGTCTGGTCAACCGTGATGGAGCCGCCGACCATGGGCTTGTTGCCACCCGCTTGCTCGTATTGGGTCAAAAAATTCACAGCATCTGAGCCACCCAAGACCACCAACAATGCGTCCACATCTTTGGGAATCTTGGCAATCACGGAGGCATAGTCTTTGGTACCCAGCGGCACCCATGCTTTGTCCAGCACCTTGCCGCCCTTGGCGCAGTAACTGGCCATGAAGCCTTGAACTTGCGAGTAAGGGAAACCATAGTCCTCAGCGATCAAGAACATTTTTTTGTAGCCCTTGGACAAAGCGTGATCACCCAATCCCACCATCCACTGCGCACCTTCTGTATTGAAACGGAAGAAGTTGCTTGAGGGGTCATTCAATGTGGCTGCTTGCGCACCAGAGGAACCATTGATGAAGGTGATGCCAGCCTGTGTTTTGGCGTAATTCTTAACAGCAATACCCTCATCGCCAGACAACGGGCCAATCATGATTTGCACTTTGTCTTGTTCAACCAATTTGCGGGTAGCTGCCACGGCCTTGTCAGGATTACCGTCTGATGAACCACTGATGAGTTGAATTTTCATTCCGCCAGCGGTACCGCCCTTTTGTTTGAGGGCGAGCTCGGCACCACGGATTCCGTCTTGCCCAGGCACAGCAAACGGGCCTTCCAAAATGGAAAGCAGTCCGACTTTCAAGGTGCCTTCTGCGAAAGCAAAACCGGTGGTGGCCGCCAGTATTGCAGCGCTGATCACAGTACGTGCCAGCGTTCTTTTGCTCAAATGCATTTTTGTCTCCTCAGTTAGAAAGATGGCCGGATGGCCTGTGAAAGACGCCATGCCTTTGAAGGACAGCGCCTGGTTGCCTGCATGAATACACCATTGAATTCATACCCGGCGACTCTCTCGCACACGGGGGTCTGCCGAAGCAGAAGACCATCGTGTGCGCAATTTCTGCCACAAGCCCAACAAACCATCGGGCGAGAAAAACACAATCAATAAAAACACGCCACCAATCACCAGATTGAAGCGTTGTCTATCCACCAAGTCGATGGCAAAGTTTTGTAAAAGGACGAAGGCCAATGCACCGATGAATGCGCCGATCGGGTGCTTCATGCCACCCAATACCGCAATGACCAAAATATTGATCAGCGCGCCAGTGTTGATGGACCCGGGCGATATGCGGTTGTTGTACCAAATCAGCAAAATTCCGCCGACAGATGCCAACAGGCCTGCAAATGCATGGGCTGCCAATCGATGTGCAGTGACATTGAAACCCAATGAATTCATTCGACGGGGGTTGTCTCTGATGCCTTGCAATGCCATGCCAAAGGGTGCACGCACCAAGTATTTGACGGTCCAATAAGCGACCAATGCACAACCGACTGACAGAAAATAAAACGCCACCGGGTCTGTGAAATCGACCTCACCCACAATGGGCGCGCTGATCTTGCTAAAGCCCTGAAAACCGTTGAAGAGCGCATAGTTTTGTTGGGTCAAATAGAAAAATGCCACCCCAATGGCCAAGGTGATCATGATGGTGTGAATGCCTTCGGTACGCACCGACAACCAACCAACCAATGTCGCAAACACCATCGAAATCAGCACTGAAAAAACCACGGCCAACCACCATGGCCAACCCAAACTGATGGCGCCCATGCTGCTGGTGCCGAAAATGGCAATCAGGTAACCACTGACACCAGCCACCGTCATTTGCGACAGCGACACCATGCCGCCGTAGCCGCCTAAAAAAGTCAAAGACAAAGCGATCAACCCCAAGGCCATCGATTGCGCTGCGATCTGGTAAGTAAAGAACGGCGAAGCTACCACTGGATACAAAAGCAAAGCGAGGATGACCAACACATGGCGCCAACGAACATGTGACCACGCCCTGCTCCAGCGACTGGTTGATTCAGGTGAATATGAAGCTGCAGAGTCATACGACGCTGTGGTGCTGGGTGCTCGGGCGGGCGCTTGCGTCACCACCGAGACCCTGGCGCCCGGCGATTGCGTGTTCATGGCGCGACGCCACTGTGCTGCGCTCATGTGGCTTTTCCTAAAACGCCGCGCGGTCTGAAAGCCAACGCAACAATCATGATGACGAAAGTGAACACCACCGAATAAGTGGGCGCATAGGCTTGACCAAATTGTTCAGCCAAGCCAATCAATAACGCCCCAATGGCTGCACCCGGTACGCTGCCCATGCCGCCAACGATCACCACCACCAATGAAGCCAGCAAATAGCGTGTGTCCTCACCGGGAGAAATCGACAACGCGGTACCGCCCACCACGCCAGCCAAACCAGCCAAGCCTGCGCCGAGCGCAAATGTCATCGCAAATATGCGCTGCACGTTCACGCCTGATGCAGACAACATGCCACGGTCATCAACACCAGCCCTGATCATCATGCCCACGCGGGTGCGTGTCAGCAACCCCCACAAGGCCAGGCCAATGGCGATCGACACACACAACACCACCAATCGGTATGTGGGAAATTTTTCAATGATCGGTAACGTCGTGGTGCCATAAATCCAAGATGGTGGGTCGAAGGTGTAAATCTCGCCACCAAAATACCAGAGCATCAAATCTGCCAACACAATGGACAAACCGATCGTGACCAATGTTTGACGCAGGTCTTCGCCTTGCATGCGTCTGAACACCACGATTTGAATCAGCACACCAATGATGGCGGAGATCACGAAGCCGGCCAACACGGCCAACAACCAAGAGCCGGTGTATTCACCCACGATCCATCCAACATACGCACCGATCAAAAACAAAGAACCGTGCGCCAAGTTGACATTGCGCATCAATCCAAACACCAATGTGAACCCACTGGCCACAATGAAATACAAAGAAGCCAGCGTCAAGGCGGATGTTTGGCAAACACACCGTCTTTCATCACCGCCAACATGCGGGATGGTTCACGCAGGATCGCCAAATTTGTCAACGGATCACCATCCACCAACAACAGATCGGCCAAGTACCCTTCTTTGACCAAACCAAGTTCATTGGGCTTGAGCATGATTTGTCCACCGTACAACGTGCAGGAACGAATCGCTTCCATGGGCGTGAATCCCAAATAACGCACAAAGAACTCCACTCCCCACGGCTCTGCTTCATTCAACAACGCATGAACAATCCCGATGCCAGGCACCACAAACACTTTGTCTTTGGCCGCTTCCAACATGTCCAAGGTTTTTTCGTCACAAAAACTGGCGTGATAAATGATTTCAATGCCATGCCGCAAGGCTTGTTGTACCGATGGACCCGAACGCGCATGCGCCGTACCACGCTTGCCGCGCATCTTGACTTCTTCCATGGCCGCTGCCACTTCAGCGTCAGTCATCCAATGGGTTTCTGCGGGCGAGTCTGGCGTGAAGTTGTCACCCGATAAATTGAGCTTGATGCAATCCACACCGTATTTCAGAAACATGCGCACACATTTGCGCATTTCCTCCGCGCCATTGACATTTGCGCCAAAGCTGAACTCAGGGAACGGAAGATGCGGCAGTGTTTCGTCGCCGAGCGCGCCTGGCACAGTGATTTCCTGGCTGGCTGCCAAATAACGGGGACCGGGAATTTGCCCGCTGTTGATGGCATTGCGAATCACCACATCCAAGCGTGGTTTGGCGCATGCAGCACCCACACACGATGTCCATCCGGCTTCCAAATAAATTTTGGCAACCTTCGCACTCCAGAGCACATGCTCCTCTAAAGGCATGGTCTGTATGCCCGCTAAATTGGCTGCGTTGTTCCAAGAGAAATGGGTGTGTGCCTCGCACATGCCTGGCATCAACGTCGCACCGGCTGCGTCAATTTGCAATGCATCACCCGCAGAAATCGGCGCCGTAGAACGACTGATGTGCTTGATGCGATTACCCTCGACCAGCACGCTGCCTGGGTAGGGGGCAGCACCGCTGCCATCCAGAATTCGAACATTGGTGAAAAGTGTTGATCCCACGGTCATCTCCTTGTTCAAGCGGCCCAGCGTGTGGGGGCGGTTGTACGGCCAGGTTGTCCGCGCTGCGACAACGATGGCGGCTCACGATGGAACACCCCGTCTTTCATCACCGCCAATATGCGGGACTTGTCTTGCAGCACAGTGATGTCTTGCAAAGGATCGCCATCAATCAGCAACATGTCAGCCAAATACCCTTCGCGGATTTGACCCAAAGGATCGGCAGTGCGCATCATGGGTGCGCCCCATACGGTGGCACTCAGCAACGCTTCCATGTTGGACATGCCAATGTGTTTGACAAAGTATTCCAAGTCCTTCGCATTGGTTCCATGGGGTGTCCATGCGAAACCATAATCGCCCCCCGGCATGATGTGAATGCCACGTTTGTGCAATGCCCGCATCGATTCAATGGCCGCGTCGAGCTCTTTGAAGTAGCCCATTTTGTGAACCACATCTTTGGTCAAACCATATTCACTGGCGTTGTGGCAAGTGTTGATCAGCCAAGCCAAGCCCGGTGCAATGAAATGCGATTGGCGGTGTTGATCCAACAGATCAATCGCTTCGTTGTCAAGAAAACTGGCGTGGTAAATGACATTGATGCCTTGCTTGACGCATTGCTTGACTGACCAAGTGGATCGTGCATGCGCTGCCACCCACTTGCCCCACGATTTGGCTTCTTGCACGCAGGTGGTGATTTCCTCTTCCGTGAATTGGCTTTGCTCGCTGGACATGCCGGTGATTGACTCGCCTGACAAATTGATCTTCAACGTGTCCACACCGTATTTGCAAAACATGCGAACACAGCGACGCATTTCATCGCTGCCACTGACCACGGCACCAAACGCAAATTCCATTTGCGGCAAGTGCGGTTGGGTGCTGTCGCCTAAGCCACCGGGCACAGTGATTTCCTGACTGGGTGCTGTATAGCGCGGCCCAACTATCGTTCCATCATTGATGGCATTTCGTGTGACCACATCCAAACGAGGTTTGGCAGCCGCCGCGCCCACACAACTGGTCCAACCCATGTCCAAATACTGCCGAGCAACTTGGGCACACCACAAGATGTGCTCTTCAGGCGGCATGCGTTGGATGGCATCCAAACTGGGTTGGTCATTCCAAGAAAAATGCGTATGCGCCTCCACCATGCCAGGCATCAAAAAGCAACCCGCACCGTCAATCACGGTTTGCCCCGATAACGGCATGTTTCGCATGCCATTGCCAGCGCGATTGACACGGACAATTTTGTTGCCTTGCACCAATACCTCACCGACAAAAGGCATGTCACCACTGGCGTCAAACACATTCACGTTGGTAAACAACACTTGGTTCATGGTCTGTCTTTCAAGCATGTCGTTTCAGAAAATCGCGGGTCTCGCGGACACATTCATGCGGTTTTTCAATCGGTGTCCAGTGACCACAACGGTTGAACACCACACAGCGTGCGTGCTGCATTCGTCTGGCCATGGCGCGAACTGAATCAGGCGTTGCCACCAAATCTTCGTCGCCAGTGACCAACAATGTTTGCGCTTGAATCTGCTCAACCGCTGCGGCTTGCGCGCTCGCCAATGCCAAGCAGTGGTCGGCATAAGCCTTGGGCGTTTGCCGCATCAAACTTTCTCTGACAAAGGCGTATGCGCTGGGGTGATTGGCCTTGGTGTGTGAGCTCACGGCGGTCGCCAACAATTGGTCCGCCACGGCTTGCATGCCAGCGAGCCCTTCTTTTTGGATGTTTTCTGCCCGTTTGCGAAGCCCTTCTCTGGCCGCGTCAGCTGGCGACATCAATGGACCGAACAAAACCAAACTTTTGACCAACGCTGGGCTGGTGACTGCCAAGTGCTGGCAAACAATCGTTCCCATGGAATGCGCCACCCATTGCGCTTGGGTGATCCCCAATGTCTTGCAAACGGTTTGCAAACAAGACACCATGTCTTCAATGCGGACAGCGCTCACATCCAAAGCCGATCTGCCACTGCCGGGCATGTCCACGCGAATCCATCGCAAACCCTCAAACGCAGACTGCATGGCAGACCAAGTGTTCGACGTGCCCCCCAACCCATGCACACACACCACCGCAGGCCCTGATCCAGAATCTTCGACAGCCACGCCCTGGATCAGATGCAAGCTCATGCTTCGCTTGACTCCGTGCAAACAAAGTGGTGGACTATAGGAAGCAACATGATGGCGTCAATCTTTGAAAATCTTCGATGGGGGCATGAAAGAACAGATGTCAAAATGAGACATGTGTCTCAATTCATCAAAGAAATCGTAAGGCTTGAGGTGCAGAATAGGAACCCTGATCACCGCTTTTTTTCTCCTGATTTACCCTGATGAACGCCCATCCCGTCACACCCACCCCGGACTTTCCCGGACGTCCCCCGGGCATCAAACCCGTCACATTCAACCTGCTTGTGGAAAGTGCGATCACATTGATGCAGCAATCCGGATGCGCCCCCTCAGTGGCAGAGGTGGCGACACACGCTGGCGTGTCCAGAGCCACTGCCTACCGTTGTTTTCCCAGTAAAGGTGCAATGCTCAGCATCATGGTCAGTCAGTCGCTCGGCCCCATGCGAACGTTTGCGTCCGAGCATGTTGGCGGCAAAGATCGGGTCATGGACCTGTTGACCCGAAGTTTTCCAAGATTGAGTAAACACGAGGCCACGCTGAGAACAGCGGTGCAAATCTCCTTGGAACAACAAGCGTTGTCAAAAGCAGGTTTACTCAAAGAAACGCCTTACCGAAGAGGACACCGCATACAGATTCTTGACAAAGCATTAGAGCCTTTGAAATCACAACTGCCACAAGATATATATTCGCAGTTGCACAAATCACTGTCCGTGGTTTATGGGGTTGAAATTTTCATTGTCCTCAAAGACATTTGGAATGAAAAAAACAAACATGTCTTGGACACCATGCTTTGGATGGCAGATGCATTGATTGAAGCGGCATTGGCACAGGCGAAAGAACGAAAAAAAACTCGATTTAAACAAAAGGATTGAAATGAAAATTGCGACATGCATTCACCAAGGCAAGCCGTATGTAGGCCAAGTATCTGAGCAGCAGCAGACCATTCAACTGTTTGAGGTTTCCGAAGAAGAACACCAAGCCGGGGCTTTGTCTTTGATTCTCAAGCAATCGCAACCCCAACTGTCTTCACGTGTGCTCTCGTTGAAAGAGGTGACATTGACTGCACCCATTCCCAAGCCCAGAAGAAACCTGTTTTGTGTCGGACGCAACTACCACGCGCATGCCAAAGAATTGGCTGCCAGCGTGTTCAAGAGCAGCAATGCCGATCCGAACGCGTGGCCCATCGTGTTCACCAAAGTGCCAGAGTGTGTGGTGGGACCTTTTGATCCGGTCACACTGCCTGTCCACATCTCACAACAAATCGATTACGAAGCGGAACTGGCAGTGGTCATTGGCAAAGGCGGCCTCAACATCAGCAAGGATGAAGCCATGTCGCATGTCTTCGGCTACACCATCGTCAATGATGTGACCGCGCGCGATGTACAAATGCGCCATCAGCAATGGGACTTGGGTAAATCATTTGACACGTTCTGTCCCATGGGGCCGTGGCTGGTGACAGCGGACGAATTCGATGGGCTGACTGCCCATGTGCGTTGCTGGGTGAACGGCGAGCTGCGTCAGGACGGCCATGCCAGTCACATGATTTTTGACATTCCCACGCTGATCGAAACCTGTTCCAGAGGCATCACACTCTTACCTGGCGACATCATTGCCACTGGCACACCATTTCACGGCCATCGCCGCTGACCCCAAAGCGACGCTAGATTTTTACGAGAACTTACTAGGACTGCGTGTGGGATACCGTCCTGATTTAGGCTTCACAGGCGCGTGGTTGTACGCGGGCGACACGGTGGTGTTGCATTTGTACTTTGACCGGCCTGTCCCCCAGCCTGCTGCGGGTGTGATTGACCACATGGCATTCACCACACAAGATTTGAAAGCATTCAAAGCCCGATTTGATGACCGCAACTACCCTTACAAACTTCAACACCGAGAAGGCGGGCCATGGCAATTGTTTTGCCATGACCCCAGCGGCGCCAAAGTAGAGTTGAATTTTTCAGCCACAGAAAGTTTGGACTGAAACAAAGCATCCATTTGCTTTGATTGACTGAACAGATTCAGCCAAGGAGCATCATTTTTTCTCTTCTTGCTTTTCTTCTTTTTTCTCAGTTTTGTCTTTGTCGGATTTGAAGAAATCTGACACCGAACTCACCGTGGAGTCGTAGGCAGAACTGAGGGTAGAACATCCACCCAAGCCCAGAGTGACCAACAACAAAGAAACCACAGACAAGGTTTTGAGAGAGTGCAACATGAACGTCCTTTGAGAAGTTGATTAACTTAGCGACGGATCTTAAAGTAATGGGCTAAAAATAAATAAATACAAAAAGTCACATTTATTTTTAAATTAAGTATCAAATAACTACTTCTGGATTTTGCACACACACCAGCTGAACTTCTGAAGAACTGTCTTTGGTGTGATGTCTGAGCCACCACAAACCGCCTTTTCGAAATGACAAAGGTGACACCGGATTCAATTGCAAAAGCAATTCAACGGTCTCTGCCAAAAAGGGTTGATGGGCCACCACCAGGACCGGTTGTTTCGCTACGGGCCAATCGGCTGCCCTCAGTAATGCCATGGCGCTGGCGTCTGGCGTGATGTCTTCACAGATAGAAAAAGCTCGATCAAGGTAAGCCACGGTTTGCCGTGTTCGCTTCGCTGGACTGCACAAAATCAACACGTTGTTTGGCAGTCTGGCATTCAGCCATTTCGCCATGGAAGCAGCTTGCTTCTCTCCTTTGCGCGACAACGAACGGTCCATGTCGGACTGCCCGGGCAATGCATCCAACGCATGCGCATGTCGCCAAAGCAGCAAGTCCATGTCAGTTTTTCTGTTGGTATTTTTTCATCAACTCAACCTGCGCGCTCAAGTGAGGCTGCGCATGCGCGGGTTGCTTGCGTTGGTAGTGGCCTTCGATTTGCAGTTCCCAGGCGTCGGTGTTGTCGTAAAGGTACGCAACCAAACATTCGTCAATGACTTTTTGACGCAAAGCCTTGTCAAGCACTGGCCAAGCAATTTCAATTCTTCTCATCATGTTGCGGTTCATCCAGTCGGCGCTGGAGAGGTACAAATCCTCTTTTTCACCAGAACGGAAGTAGTAGACCCGCGAATGTTCTAAAAACCGACCAATGATGGAACGCACTCGTATGCGCTCGGTGAAACCTTCTCTTTGCGCAGGCAATATGCAAGCACCACGCACAATCAAGTCAATGTTCACACCGCGCTGACCCGCCAATACCAATTGCTTGGCCAGTTTTTCATCGGTGAGTGAATTCATTTTCAAAATGATTCGGCCAGGCTCCCCATGCATGCTGGCTTTTGAAACCTTGTCCACCATCTCCATCAATTGCTCTTGCAAATGAAAAGGCGCCAGCCACAAATGGTGAAGTTTGTTGATACGCGTTTGGCTTGCCAACTGTGTGAAGACCGCATCCATGTCGGCGGTCATGTCCGGATTGGCTGTCATGAAACTGATGTCGGTGTACAGACGCGCAGTGCGTGCGTTGTAATTGCCGGTGGACAAATGCCCGTATCGCGTCAACTTGCTGCCTTCGCGGCGGGTCACCAACAACATCTTGGCGTGTGTTTTCAAACCCACAACACCATACACCACCTGAGCGCCAACCGACTCCAGTCTTTCAGCCCAATTGATATTCGCCTCTTCATCAAATCGCGCTTTGATTTCCACCACCGCAGTCACTTCTTTGCCACGGATCACGGCTTCGCGAAGTAAATCCATCAACTCAGAATCGGTGCCCGTTCTGTAAATCGTTTGCTTGATTGCAAGCACTTTGGGATCGTTAACCGCTTCCTTCAGAAAAGCCAACACACCTTTGAACGACTCAAAAGGCTGATGTATCAGAACATCATTTTTTTTGATCTGCTTGAAAATGGATTCATCTTCACGAAGTTGCTTCGGATAGCTGGCTTGAAACTCGGGAAACAACAGCGACGGCAAGTTAACAAGGTCGATCAACTGCGTGAGTCGCACCAAATTCACAGGGCCATCTACCCTGTAAAGGGCTTCAGACGGCAGTTTGAATTGCTGCAATAAAAACTGAGACAAATGCTCTGAGCAATCCGAGGACACTTCTAAACGAACGGGCTTGCCAAATTGACGGTGCTCCAGACCGTGTCTGAGCGCCGTTCTCAGATTTTTTGCGTCTTCCTCGTCAACCAGCAATTCTGAATCTCGGGTGACACGAAATTGTGAAAACTGCCCAACCACCCGGTCTGGAAACAAATCCACCAAATGGGCGCGAATCACGCTCGACAGCGTCACCATGTAAATGGTCTGACCATCACCCGGCACAGGCAGACGAATGACGCGCGGTAAGGAGCGAGGCACTTTGACAATGGCGATGTCGTTTTCACGGCCGAAGGCGTCTTTGCCAGACAGTCGCACAATGAAATTCAAAGACTTGTTGGCAACTTGCGGAAAAGGATGCGAAGGATCCAAACTGACAGGTGTGAGCAATGGCTTCACGTATTGGTCAAAGTATTGCTTGACCCATTTGTGCTGCGCTTTGTTGCGCTCGTTGTAAGTGATCAAACGAATGCCTTGCGCGCTCAATGCTGGCATCAATTCGTCATTGAATACCTTGTATTGCTTTTCAACCAGTGTTTTGGCGACTTGCGAAATCTTCTGGTAAGTGTGCAATGAATACGGTGCAGCAAGGCTTTTGCTGTCGATTTGATGCAAATGCAGCGCAACCCTTACTTCAAAAAATTCATCCAAATTCGAAGACACGATGCACAAATAACGCAATCGTTCCAAAAGAGGTATTTGGGGTCGCCGCGCCATGTCCAGCACACGCTCATTGAAAGCCAAAGTGCTTTCATCTCTGTCAATCAACATGGGCAGCGTGGATGTCGACATGGTGATTTCATCAATTCAGTAATTGGGCCAATTGCGCTGCTGACTGTTGGGCTGTGGCCATGTCGGGTGCTTCCACCATGATCCTCAGCACGGGTTCGGTGCCACTGGGTCGGATCAAAATTCGCCCTTGTGCGCCCAAACTGCTCTCCAATGCCAAACACGCTTGCTGAAACGGCGCATGGTGTTGCCAGTCCATGCTTTCGCTCAATTTGACATTGATCATGTGCTGCGCAAACAGTGACACATCTTGCAACAGTTGTGCCAGTGACGCATTTGCCCTCAGGCATGCTTGGATGACTTGCAACCCACTGATCAAGCCATCGCCACTGGTGTGTTTGTCCAATATCAACAAATGACCTGAACCTTCGCCACCCAACAGCCATTGGTTTTCTGCCAGTTTTTCCAAGACATAACGGTCACCGACTTTCGCTCTCACCAAGGGGATATGCAGCTTGGCCAAAGCCAACTCCACGCCTTTGTTGGTCATCTGCGTACCCACCACACCGCTGACGGTCTGTCCCTGCTGCAAACGGTCTTTGGCGAGTACATAAAGCAATTCATCGCCGTTGTATAACCGGCCTGTGTGATCGACCACTTGCAAGCGGTCTGCATCGCCGTCCAACGCCAGACCGAAGTCAGCCTGATGTGTTTTGACGGCTTGCACCAAGGCTTGCGGCTGTGTGGCGCCGACCCCTTGGTTGATGTTCAACCCATCAGGTGAACAACCAATGGAGATCACTTCTGCGCCCAGTTCTTTGAAGACCTTTGGGGCCGCCAGGTAAGCAGCCCCGTGGGCTGCATCCACCACTATTTTTTTTCCTTTCAGCGACAGCGTGCCAGCAAAAGTGCTTTTGCAAAATTCAATGTACCTGCCGATGGCGTCATCCAAGCGACGGGTTTTGCCAAGCGATGCAGAGTTCACCCACTCCGCTTGCATGTCAAGTCGTTGCTCTACGGCTAACTCCCAATGGTCATCTAACTTGCTGCCTTGGGCATTGAAAAATTTCACCCCGTTGTCGTCAAACGGGTTGTGACTTGCACTGATCACCACACCCAAGTTGGCACGCAAAGCTTTGGTCAAGTAGGCCACGCCCGGCGTGGGCATGGGACCGAGCAGCACGACATCGACACCTGCAGAATTGAAACCGGCCTCTAACGCAGACTCCAACATGTAACCCGAAATGCGTGTGTCTTTCCCGATGACCACTTGAGGGCGTGGGTCAGTTAACTTCAAGTGGTGTCCAACCGCGTTCGCCAGTTTCAACATGAAATCGGGCGTGATGGGGAATTGACCCACCGTTCCACGAATGCCATCTGTTCCGAAATAGGTTCTTTTCATGTTGTTCTGATCCCGCAGGATTTGTGTAACTTCAAACTGAGGCCAGCCAAACGGCCCTTGCCGCCACGGTGTGGGCCACATCATGCACACGCAAAATGCCCGCCCCTCTTTCCATCGCCAAAACAGCTGCTGCGATGCTGGGTATGAGGCGTTGTGAAACATCCAACCCAGTGACATGACCCAATGATGATTTGCGTGACCAACCCACCATGAGTGGAAGGTCAAACTGTAGCAAAAGCTTTTGGAATTTCAGAATATGAAAGTTTTGTGACACTTTTTTTCCGAAGCCAATGCCCGGGTCCAACACGATGCGGTTTCTGGCAATCTGGTGTTGATCTGTGAGTTGCAACTGTGTTTGAAAAAAAGTGGTCAATGCCTCGATCACATCCTCTTGCATGGGATGGATTTGCATGGTGGTTGGTTCGGCATGCATGTGCATCATGCACACACCACATTGAGAGGAGGAAATGGTTTGCATGGCATGCGGTTGCCGCAAGCCCCAGACATCGTTGATGATGTCCACACCAAGATCCAATGCCTTTTGCATGTTCTGTGGATGGTAAGTGTCGACGGACAACGGTTTCCCCCAGCGCAGCAACTCATCCAACACAGGGGCAATTCGAAGCCACTCCTCCCCGTGCGTCAATGGCTGCGCACCCGGTCGCGTAGATTCCCCACCCACGTCCAAAATGTCAGCCCCTTCATTGAGCAACACCTGTGCGTGCGCAATGACTTCTGCGGGGGAAGACAGGGGCTGTGAGGTTGAGAAAGAGTCTGGCGTCGCGTTGACGATGCCCATGACCAATGGGCGTTCAAGAGAAAGGTCAAAGCGAGTGGTTTTCCAAAAACGAACATGGGGCAAACGCCCCATGTCTTCATGACCAGCCAAAGCCATTAAGCCGTGGTGGGCGATGTATTTGGATGAACAGCGGGCGTGCCACCTGAACCATCGCCAGACGAAGGTGTGCGTGGTGTCCAGTCTTTCGGCGGACGCGGTGGACGTCCAGCCATGATGTCATCTAACTGATCGCTGTCAATCGTTTCCCACTCCATCAACGCATTGGCCATGGCGTGCATCTTGTCGGCGTTTTCTTCAATCAGTTTTCTGGCCAAGCTGTACTGCGCGTCAATGATGCTTCTGACTTCATCATCCACTTTTTTCATCGTGGATTCGCTCATGTTGGTGGTTTTGGTCACTGAACGACCCAGAAAAACTTCGCCTTCATTTTCAGCGTAAACCATGGGGCCCAGGGCTTCGGACATGCCATAGCGCATCACCATGTCGCGTGCAATTTGAGTGGCACGCTCAAAATCGTTTGAAGCACCGGTGGTCATTTGGTTCATGAACACTTCCTCGGCGATTCGTCCACCAAACAACATGCTGATTTGGCTGAGCATGTAAGTTCTGTCGTAGCTGTAACGGTCAGCCGCCGGCAAACTCATGGTGACACCGAGTGCGCGTCCCCTTGGAATGATGGTGACCTTATGGACTGGATCGCATTTGGGCATGAGCTTGCCAATCAACGCATGGCCAGACTCGTGATAAGCGGTGTTCTTGCGTTCCTCTTCAGGCATGACCATGCTGCGTCGCTCAGGACCCATCAAAATTTTGTCTTTGGCTTTTTCAAAGTCTTGCATCTCCACCACGCGGGCATTACGTCGCGCAGCCATCAGTGCGGCTTCGTTGGTCAGGTTTGCCAAGTCAGCACCGCTCATGCCCGGTGTGCCTCGGGCAATCACACTGGGGGACACGTCTTGCCCCACAGGAATCTTGCGCATGTGCACATTGAGGATTTGTTCACGGCCGCGAATGTCAGGCAAAGTCACATACACCTGTCTGTCAAAACGACCAGGGCGAAGTAACGCGGCGTCGAGGATGTCAGGGCGGTTGGTGGCGGCCACCACGATCACACCCAGATTGGTTTCAAAGCCATCCATCTCCACCAACATTTGGTTGAGCGTTTGTTCCCGTTCGTCATTGCCGCCGCCAAGCCCTGCGCCCCGTTGACGGCCCACGGCGTCAATCTCGTCAATGAAAATGATGCAAGGCGCATTCTTTTTGGCGTTTTCAAACATGTCACGCACACGGGCTGCACCCACACCCACAAACATCTCGACAAAGTCAGAACCAGAAATGCTGAAGAAGGGAACTTTGGCTTCGCCAGCGATGCCTTTGGCCAACAACGTTTTGCCCGTTCCGGGCGGACCCACCAACAACAAACCTCTGGGAATGCGGCCACCAAGTTTTTGAAATTTTTGCGGATCTTTGAGGAAGTCCACCACTTCCTTGACTTCCTCTTTGGCTTCATCACAACCCGCCACGTCCGCGAAGGTCACGGTGTTGTTGTTTTCGTCAAGCATGCGGGCTTTGCTTTTGCCAAAGCTGAAAGCGCCACCTTTTCCGCCACCTTGCATTTGGCGCATGAAGTACACCCACACGCCAATGAGCAACAGCATGGGGCCCCAACTGACCAACAAGGTCATCAACAAAGAGCCTTCTTCGCGGGGTTTGACATCAAACTTCACGTTATTGGCAATCAAATCGCCCACCAAGCCCCGGTCTAAATAGGTGGCGTTGGTTCTGACTTTGCGGTCATCGGTTGTGGTTGCAATGATTTCTGTGCCGCCCTGACCTTCTTGAATGGTGGCCGACTTGATTCGCTTGCCTCGAACTTCCTCGAGAAAATCTGAATAGGCGAGATAGCCATTGCCCGCTTGGCCGCGCGTATCAAATTGCTTGAAAACGGTGAACAGCACCAAAGCAATCACCAGCCAGACAGCCATTTTAGAAAACCAAGGATTGTTCAATGCGAACTCCAGTCAGAGTAGTACCGGCGATATGCCAATAGCTAATTGAAGACCATTTTAGGCTTTTCAAGGCGCCAACCGCGGTTTATTCCTTCAGCGCCTTGCAGTCAGTACGGTTTTTGAAACAGTGGCGGTCTTGCTGAAAAAAT
>RFYK01000051.1 GCA_009925585.1 Betaproteobacteria bacterium
TCGAACTTGTTGATGGCGACAAATTCTGCAAAGTCCAGCATGTCGATTTTTTCCAATTGGCTGGCTGCGCCGAATTCGGGCGTCATCACGTACATCGGTACGTCCACATGCGGCACGATGGCGGCATCGCCTTGGCCGATGCCAGAGGTCTCCACCACCACCAAATCGAAACCGGCGCATTTCACGGCGGCAATCACATCGGGCAAGGCGGCGCTGATTTCGCTGCCAAATTCACGCGTGGCCAATGAACGCATGAACACGCGTGCGCCTTTTTGCCAGGGAGAAATTGCATTCATGCGAATGCGGTCGCCCAGCAGTGCGCCACCACTTTTGCGTCTGGACGGGTCAATCGAAATGACGGCGATGCGCAATTGGTCTTCTTGGTCAAGCCTGAAACGGCGGATCAATTCGTCGGTGAGAGAAGATTTGCCAGCACCCCCCGTGCCCGTGATGCCGACCACCGGGATGTTCAACCCGCTGGCTTGGGCGCGCAATTGTTCGCGCAATGGGTGGATGGCGGGTGTGTCGCCCTCCAGCGCGGTGATGAGTTGCGCGAGCGCGCGCCAATGGTGTTCGGTGTGGCCTTGTATGGCGCTCACAGATGCGGGCGCATGGCCAGCCAAATCCGCGTCGCAGCGCATGATCATTTCGCCGATCATGCCTTGCAGCCCCATGCGCTGACCATCTTGCGGGCTGTAAATGCGGGTCACGCCATAGGCCTGCAACTCGCTGATTTCGTCAGGCACGATGACGCCGCCGCCACCACCAAACACCTGAATGTGTGCGCCGCCGCGCTGGCGCAACAAATCGACCATGTATTTGAAATACTCGACATGACCGCCTTGGTAAGAACTGATGGCGATGCCTTGCACATCTTCTTGTAGCGCCGCGGTGACCACTTCGTCCACCGAGCGGTTGTGACCCAAGTGAATCACCTCGGCCCCCATGCCTTGCAAGATGCGGCGCATGATGTTGATCGCCGCGTCATGCCCATCGAACAAACTCGCCGCAGTCACAAAACGCACTTTGTGTTTGGGTTTGTATTGGGCCAAGGCTTGGAATTCAGCGGATAAATCGGTCATGGTGTAGACGGGGTGAGCCGAAAAAACAAAAAAGGACAGGGATTAGCGGCAGGTAAACGCCAGTTAGAAGTTGACGTAACGTCAATCATAGCGTTGTTTCCTGACAGGGGCGTGGCCCATTGCCAGAGGTTTTTCAGCGCTGATGCACACTGAAAAACCCCATGGTTTATTGGCTTTTTGGCTGTGGGTGTTTGTGAAGCCGGGTCGCATCAGGAACGGTGCTTGGGGTAGATTCGCGGCACTGACTGATCTGGAGACCCCATGTTCAAACTCTTTTCAGCATTGTTTGCATTGATTTTTTTGGTCTGCGCGGGTTTGCAATGGAATGACCCCGACCCTTATCTGTGGATTTGTTTGTACGGCTTGGCCGCGCTGTCTTGCGTGCTGGCGTTGGTGAATCGGCCAGCTAAGCGGTTCAATTTGGGCCTGATGGCCATGTATGGCGTTTACGCGGTGTATTTGTTTGTGACTGAAGACGGCGTGTGGTCATGGATGGTCGATCACCAGTTCGATTCACTCACCCAGTCCATGATGGCAACCGCCCCGTGGATAGAGAACACGCGTGAGTTTGGCGGTTTGTTCATCATGTTGATCGTGTGTGCGGTCAATGTGTTGGTGCAACGTCAAAGCTCAGGCCAAGGCATGCAGTTCAGGCGGCTAATTTGGCGCTGACCAGCCTGTTTAAGCTCACTTGTTGCTCTTGGGCATCGATGGCCAATCTGCGGTGCAATTCGGGTGGAATGCGAACTCTGAACTCACCGCTGTAATGGCGTTCAGCCAAGGGAACAGGGATGTCTTGCTTTTGTGCTGTCATGTCGGCAACGACGTCAGAGACCAGTTGGCGAATACCCTTGAGCGCTTTTTCTGGTGAGCTTGCCAGCCAAGAAAGCGACGGGAATTCGGCGCATAAGCCCAGATGCTCTTCATCTTCAGCTGACCAAGTGACGCGGTAGGTGTAATGTTCAACGTTCATGTTTTGGTCCCTTCAACTTCAAAACGGCTTCAAGAACTTGTTTAACTTGGTAAACCTTGGCTTTGCCTTTGTCATTTTGGATATTGACACGTGGATCGCCTGGCCAAGGCGTTTGATAGATGGCATGACTGGTACCACGTTGGCGCGCTGGGCCAAAAAAATGCACACACACCTTTTGTAGTTCCGAAAACCGAACCCCTTCAGGGGAAGCGCTCATTTTGGCGAGAATTTTTTCTAATCCAGACATGAAAAAATGGTATCATTATTGACCGACAACCAGTCGCCAATCGCTTCCTCATAAGCCAGCCCCAAGGCCAGCACAGCCAAATCCCCGCGGGGCTTGCCAATCAATTGCATGCCCATGGGCAAGCCTTGCGGGTTGAAGCCGCAAGGCACATTCAGCGACGGCAAGCCGGCCAGGCTGGGATAGAGCACCACTTCCATCCAGCGGTGGTAGGTGTCCATGTTGACAGCGCCTTTGGCGGTGTGAATCACTGATGGCCAGCGCGTGTCAATGGCAAACGGCCAGACTTGCGCGCTGGGCATCACCAACACATCGTGGTCGTTAAACATCGTCAACATCTGTTGGTAAAACGCGGTGCGTTCGTTGCTGGCTTGCAGAAAGTCGTTGGCGGTCATGCCGATGGCTTGGTCGCATTCCCATAACGCTTCTTCTTTGCATGCCTCGCGACCACGCGCCACCATGGGCGCCAGCCGCGACGCGGTCAACACGCGTCGCCAAGCCAACCAAGTTTGCCAAACCGCTTCAGGTGAGAAAGTTGCCTTGGCGGGTTCGACCAGCGCACCCAAATCGGTCAAGCGTTGCAAACCGTTTTCGCAAGCTTGCAAGATGCCGTCCTCCATTGGCAAATGGCCATTCAAATCGCCCAGCCAACCAATGCGCAATGCTTTGGCGTGGGGACGCAGTTGCTGCGACCAACCGACAGGCAAATCGTCAAGCGACAACGGCGAGCGCGGGTCAAATCCTGACATGGTTTCAAGCAAGCGGGCCAAGTCACTGACATGCCGCGCCATCGGGCCATCTGTGCTGAGTTGATTCACCCACACATCATGCGTTGGAAAGGCCGGCACACGCCCTTGGGACGGTCGCATGCCAAACACGTTGTTCCACGCGGCGGGGTTGCGCAGGCTGCCCATGAAGTCTGAACCATCCGCCAAGGGCAACATGCGGTGCGCCAAAGCCACGGCAGCGCCACCGCTGCTGCCACCGGCGGTGTGCGCTGGGTTGTAAGCATTGCCGGTGGCGCCAAACACAGGGTTGAAGGTGTTTGACCCCAAGGCCCATTCCGGGGTGTTGGTTTTGCCAATGACCAACCCCCCTTGCGCTTTGAGTCGCTGCACCAGCAGCGCGTCTTGGCTGGGTATGTTGTCGCGCAACAGCACCGAACCGCAGGTGGTCGGGATGCCAGCGACATCAACCAAATCTTTGAAGGCCAAGGGGATGCCGTGCAACCACCCTCGCGAATGCCCACGCGCGAGCGCTTGGTCGCACTCATCGGCCTGCCGCAACAAGGCATCGGCGGGTTGCAAACTGACCAGCGCATTGAAGCGTGGATTGATCAACCCAATGCGGTCCAAATAGGCTTGCATCACTTCGCGACATGCGTATTGCCGCGAATGAATGGCTTGTGAAAGTGCTTGGGCGCTGAGTTCGGTCAAAGTCATGGGTGTGTCTCTTCAAGCAAATTCAAGTTCAATTTTCCCGGTTCGACGGCGTTGCGGGCCAATCACGATTTTGACGTCCCGCCCGAGTTTGGCCACCAATTCGAGCAATTTGGCTTCGCTGACACCGCGAAATTGCCCCCGAGTGATGCGTGAGACTTTGGATTGGTCAATGCCCAGCAAAGCAGCGGCATCTTCTTGGGTTAACCGGCGGGCTTTGATGGCGCGCGCAATTTCACCAGCCAATTGAGATTTGCGTTGCATTTCAGCTGAGTCAGCGTAGCCCAAATCCGCATACACATTGATGCTGCCAGTTTCGACAGTGAATTTTTCGGTTGCGTTCATTTCAATGCTCCTGAGTGAGAGTGCCAGTGTTCAAAATGCTCTTTTGCTGCTTTGAGTCTCGCTTTGATCAAGTCAATGTCGGTTTTGGGGGTGGCAATCCCAGCTTTGGATTTCTTTTGAAAACAATGCAGAACGTACACCCACCCTGCAAATTTCACGGTATAAACCGCTCTAAAAGTGTCTCCATGGTGATCTTCTATCACTTCCAAGACGCCCGCTGAGCCAAAACCTGACAAGGGTTTAGCGTCTGAGTGTTTGCTGCCAGCTTGGGCCAGATCGATTGCATGTCCGAACACATCTTTGACACTTTCAGGCATGGCATTGAGGTCTCGCTTGGAGGAACCTACCCACTGAATGGGTTTTCTTGATTGCTTCGACATGAACCAATTATGCCTGTTTAGACATAATTTGATCCATCCAGTTTTTGTCCTTTACTGAATGGGTAGAAAAAGAATCGCTTATATTGGGCTCGGATGTGGTCTGCATAAAGGGGATAGGAATGCGTCGGGATTTCTTCAGAAAAGTTTGTTTCGGATGGGTTGTGCTCGGTTTGAGCAGTTTGTCGGTGGCTCAAAACACCGTGCCTGCCAACAAGTTGCTGCGTTTTGTGCCGCATGCCAATTTGGCGGTGCTAGACCCCATTTGGACCACAGCCTATGTCACTCGCAACCATGGCTACATGATTTACGACACGTTGTTCTCCGAGGATGCCAAAGGAAAAATCCAGCCGCAAATGGTGCAAAGCTACAGCACCAGCAAAGACGGCAAAGTTTGGACTTTCAAATTACGCAGTGGCTTGGCATTTCACGATGGCAAGCCGGTGACCAGTGAAGACGTGGCGGCTTCGCTCAAACGCTGGGCCTCGCGCGACACCATGGGTGGGGTGTTGTTCAATTTTGTTGAGAAGTTGGAAACCCCTGACGCAAGTACATTCAAGATGGTGCTCAAAGAGCCTTGTGCCATTGTGTTGGAGGCATTGGGCAAGGCGTCGTCGAATGTGCCGTTCATCATGCCTGCGCGCATTGCAGCCACGCCCGGCACGGAACAAATCAAGGAGCACATTGGCTCGGGCCCTTACATGTTCAAACCCGATGAATTCAAGCCCGGCTCGGTGGCGGTGTATGAGCGCAACCCGAAATACGTATCTCGCAGTGAGCCACCCAGTGGGCTGGCGGGCGGCAGGCCCGTCAATTTTGATCGTGTGGAATGGGTCATCATTCGCGACCCGCAAACCCAGTTCAACGCCATCCTCGCGGGCGAGGTGGACATCATCGAACAACCCAGTTTCGAGCAGTACGACACGTTGAAAAAAACCGCAGGTGTCAAGCTGGAAGATTTCACACCGGCTGGGTTTCAATACATCATGCGGTTCAACCATTTACACCCACCGTTCAATCAACCCAAGATCCGTCAAGCGGCCATGCTCGCGGTCGGGCAACAAGCTTTCATCAACACACAAGTCGGTGTGCCAGAGCTGGTGCGTTTATGCCGCAGTATTTATCCGTGCAGTTCGGTCTATGCCGATGAAAACACGCCGGGTTTCACCGGCGTGGCCAACCCTGCCAAAGCGCGTGAGTTACTGAAAGAAGCCGGTTACGACGGCACGCCGATAGTGATGATGCGTCCCACCGATTTGTCGGCCATCACCAAGTTGCCATTGGTCGCCAAACAACAACTTGAAGCCGCTGGTTTCAAAGTGGATTTGCAACAAATGGACTGGGCCTCGTTGGTGTCGCGCCGGGCCAAAAAAGAGCCGCCTTCCCAAGGCGGCTGGAACATGTTCTTCACCACATGGAGCGCACAAGACATCGACAGCCCATTGACCAGCGCGATGTTGAACGCAAAGGGCGCCGCAGGTTGGTTTGGGTGGCAAGATGAGCCACGCATAGAAGAGTTGAAAGCGAAATTTGCGCGCGCGCATGATGGCGCCGAGCGCAAAAAAATTGCCAGCGATATCCAAGCTTTGGTGTTTGAAACCGCAGCCTATGTGCCTTTGGGTGAATACCGCAACCCAGTGGTGATGCGCAACAACGTCAGTGGTTTGTTGCAAACCCCAGGCGTGCCGGTGATGTGGGGACTGGCAAAGCGCTGACATGGGATCGTTTCTGATTCGCCGTTTGCTGGCAGTGCTGCCCGTGTTGCTGGTGGTCTCTTTGCTGGTGTTTTTCATGCTGAGGCTCGCACCCGGCGACCCGGCTGCGGTGATTGCGGGCAACAACGCCACCAGTGAAGACATCGCCCACATCCGAGCACACATGGGGCTTGACCAACCGATTGCCGTCCAATACGTGCGTTGGTTGTCGCAAGTGATGCAAGGCGATTTGGGCTATTCGTATTACCTCAGTAAACCAGTGACCGCTTTGGTGGCGCAACGTTTAGAGCCGACCGTTTCACTGGCATTGGGCACGGTGTTGTTGGCGGTGTGCGTGGCGGTGCCCTTGGGCAGTCTGGCGGCATGGCGCATGGGTGGTTGGTTGGACCGGGGTTTGTCCGCGTTTTCGGTGGCAGGTTTTTCAGTGCCGGTGTTTGTCATCGCTTACCTCTTGATATATGTGTTCGCCATGCAGTTGCAATGGCTGCCCGTGCAGGGATACAAGCCCCTGGGTGGTGCGCAGTCTCAAGGTGTTTGGGCATGGTTGCGTCAACTCATCTTGCCTTGGTTGACCTTGTCAACGGTATACGTGGCGTTGATTGCACGCATCACGGTGTTGGTTCGCCATGCCTTGGCCAATGCCGCGGTGCCGATCGTCACCGTGGTGGGCATTGGCGTCGCCCTGTTGATAGGCGGCGTGGTGGTGACCGAAACCGTGTTCGCGATACCGGGCTTGGGTTCGTTGACAGTGGACGCGGTGCTGAACCGAGACTTTCCTGTCATCCAGGGTTTGGTGCTGTTGTTCTCGCTCAGCTATGTGCTGATCAATTTGTTGGTTGACAGCAGTTATGTGTGGCTTGACCCCAGGATTCGTCACTGATGGCCACCTTGCAACAACGTTTATGGGACCACGGATCGGTGCGATTTGGCGCCGTGGTGTTGCTCTTGGTGCTGGGCATGTCATTGGCCGCGCCATGGTTAGGCACGGTAGACCCTGCGGCGATGGATGCCAATGTCATCAACCGAGCTGCCGGTCAAAGCGGTGCGTTCCATCTGCCTGACGGTTCGGTGGTTCAGCACACGTTTTGGTTGGGCACAGACAACTTTGGCCGCGACGTTTACAGCCGCGTGATGTATGGCGGTCGCATCTCGTTGGTGGTGGGCATTTGCACGTCGTTGTTGGCTTTGTCCTTGGGTGGTGTTTGCGGCATGTTGGCCGGTTACTTTCGGCGGGTGGATGCGGTATTGATGCGCTTCATGGATGGCTTGATGGCGATTCCTGCGGTCTTGTTGGCGATTGCGTTGGTGGCGGTATTGGGTGCGAATGTCGCGACCGTGGTGGTGGCGATCGCCATTCCCGAGGTGCCGCGCGTGACCCGCTTGGTGCGGTCATTGGTGCTGAGTTTGCGCGAAGAAGCCTACGTCGAAGCCGCGCGTGCCTTGGCCACGCCCACGGTGGTGATTTTGTGGCGGCATGTGTTGCCCAATGCCATGGCGCCTTTGTTGGTGCAAGGCACGTTCGTGGCGGCGTCCGCGGTGCTGACCGAAGCCATTTTGAGTTTTCTCGGTCTCGGCTTGCCGCCCGATGTGCCCACTTGGGGCAACATCATGGCCGAGGGGCGTGTGCAGTTCAGCATGCAACCCGGCAACGTCTTGTTCCCCGCCCTGTTTTTGGTGCCAACGGTGCTGGCCATCAATTTGCTGGGAGACGGCTTGCGCGATGTGCTCGACCCCAAATTTGCCAAGCGGGTCGGATGATGGGCACCCCTGTGTTGTCTGTGAATCGCTTGTCGGTCGCGCTGCCTGCCGGCGCAGACCGCAGCCATGCACTGCAAGACATCTCGTTCTCATTGAACGCGGGCGAAACCTGTTGTGTGGTGGGTGAATCCGGTTCAGGCAAATCGGTGCTGGCCATGACGGTCATGGGGCTGCTCGCGCGGGAATTGCGCGTCAGCGAGGGCGAGGTTCGTTTGCAACAGGAATCTTTGTTGGGTTTGGACGATGCGCGATGGCGTGCGTTGCGTGGCCGGGCCATGGGCATGGTGTTCCAAGAACCGATGACGGCCCTTAACCCGGTGATGCACTGCGGCGAACAAATTGACGAAGTGCTGCGTTGCCACACCGATTGGCCAGCGCCACAAAGGCGCGAAGCGGTCTTGCAAATGATGCAACAAGTGCGCTTGCCTGAACCCGAGCGCATGATGGACAGTTACCCACACCAACTGAGTGGCGGACAACGCCAGCGCATCGTCATCGCCATGGCCATGGTGCTCAAACCTGCGCTGCTGATTTGCGATGAACCCACCACCGCGTTGGACGTGACCACGCAACAAGAGATCTTGAAATTGATTCGGCAACTGCAACAAGACACTGGCACGGCCGTGTTGTTCATCACGCATGACATGGGTGTGGTCGCCGACATTGCCGACAGCGTGTTGGTGATGCACCGTGGCTTGGCGGTGGAGCAAGGCCCGCGTGACAACGTATTGCACCAACCGCAAGCCGACTACACCCGAGCCTTGCTGTCGGCTGTGCCAGACATGACGCCGCCTGCGCCCAGGCCATTGCCTGACACACCCCCTGTGTTGCGGGTGCAGGCGCTGGGCAAAACCTATGTCAGTCGTGAATCTTGGACCCAAGTGCGACGCACCGATGCCTTGCGTGACGCGAGTTTGTCATTGCGAGCGGGCGAAACATTGGGCATCGTGGGTGAGTCGGGCTCGGGCAAATCCACCTTGGCGCGGTGTGTGTTGCGCTTGATCAACCCTGACAGCGGCGCCATTTTTTGGGGGCCAGACAACATTGCCCCATGGTCTGAGGCCCAACTGCGCCCGTTGCGTCATCGCATCCAAGTCGTGTTTCAAGATCCCAACCGTTCGCTCAACCCGCGCTTGCGCATCGGTGAATCCATCATGGAAGGTGCGCGCAATTTCGGCTTGAGTGCGCAAGAGGCTCAAGCGCGTGGCCAAGCTTTGCTCGCGCAAACCGGGTTGCCTGCCAATGCGTGGGATCGTTACCCCAGCCAATTCAGCGGCGGTCAGCGACAGCGCATTGCATTGGCCCGCGCGTTGGTTTGCCAACCCGATGTGTTGGTGGCCGACGAAGCTGTCAGCGCTTTGGATGTGTCGGTGCAAGCGCAAATACTGGCGTTGCTGCGCGAAGTGCAAGACCGCATGGGATTGGGCCTGTTGTTCATCACGCACGATTTGCGCGTGGCCGCGCAGTTGTGCGATTCGGTCATTGTGATGCACCAAGGTCAAATCGTGGAGCATGGCATCACCTCGCAGTTGTATGCCAATCCCCAACATCCATATACAAAAAACTTGTTGGCCAGTGTGCCCGGTGCGAACCCATGACACATGTGTTCATCGCTGGTTTTCAGCATGAGACCAATACCTTTGCACCCAGTCTCGCCGACTGGGAGGCATTCAACCGAGGCGATGCTTTTCCTGCTTACACGCGCGGACAAGCCATGCAAACCCAGTTCACTGGCGTCAATATCCCGGTGGGCGGTTTCATCGATACCGCCAAACGTTGGGGTTGGCAGTTGTGGCCATCGGTGTGGGCGGGCGCCAGCCCTTCGTCATTCGTCACCAAGGATGCGTTTGAGCGCATCACCCATGACATCTTGCAAGATTTGACGCAGGCGTTGGCGCAAGGGGTGGACGCGGTGTATTTGGATTTGCACGGCGCGGCCGTTGCAGAGCATGTCGATGATGCAGAAGGTGAATTGCTCGCGCGCGTGCGTGGGCTGATCGGCGAGCACATGCCTTTGGTGGCGAGTTTGGATTTGCATGCGAATGTCACCCAGCGCATGCTCGCGGTCGCCGATGCCTTGGTGGCTTACCGCACCTATCCACATGTCGACATGGCAGACACCGGCGAGCGCGCTGCACAGCTGTTGCAACGGCGGTTGCAGCTGGGTCGTCGCCAAGCCATGGCCGTTCATCGACTGCCTTATCTGATCTCACTCAATGCCCAGTCCACTTGGTTGCAACCGGCCAAAGACATTTTTTCGGCCATGGATGACATTGATCAATCTTGCCAGTCGGTGGTGAGTTTTTGCATGGGTTTTCCAGCCGCCGATTTCGAGGAATGTGCACCCGTGCTGTGGGCGTATGCCGACGAAGCCTCGCCAGCGCAACAAGCCGCCGATGCGTTGCATGCGTTGGCCGCGCCACCTGCACAGTGGCGCATGGCATTTTTGGCTGCCAAAGACGCGGTCACCCAAGCCATGGCCTGGGCGTCTGCGCATGAAAAACCTGCGCTGATCGCTGACACCCAAGACAACCCCGGCGCGGGTGGCGACAGCAACACCACCGGCATGTTGCACGCGTTGCTTCAGCAAGGCGCGGGCAAGCGTTTCCCTGCGGCGGTCGCCCTTGGTTTGATTTACCACCCAGAGGTGGCAGCCCAAGCGCATGCGGTCGGGGTGGGTGCGGACATGGATGTGGTGTTGGGCGTGTCGGTGCCCACTTATGAGGGTATGAGTGACCCGCCGGTGGCGGCACGCGCCCGGGTGGTGTCAGTCAGTGACGGGCGCTGCGTGCTCAAAGGCCCGATGATGCGCGGCATGGTCACCCGTCTCGGCCCGAGTGCCTGCTTAGACATAGAGGGTGTGCGGGTGGCCGTGGTCAGTGGCAAGGCGCAATTGTTTGACCGCGAAATGCTGCGCATGCTGGGCATACACCCTGAAGCCATGAAAATCGTGGTGCTCAAAAGCTCTAACCATTTCCGTGCGGATTTCGAACCCATTGCCAGCAAAGTGTGGGTGGCCAAAGCCAGCGGCCCGATGGCGGCTGACCCCGGCGATTTGCCTTGGCGCAAACTCGGTTCGCACACACGCACGCGCGCATGAGAGGACACACATGACCGATTTGACCCAAACCACGGCGCATGACTTGCTGTCCCTCTACCGCCAAGGCGAGGTCTCGCCGGTGGAGGTCACCCGCCAAGTACTGAAACGCATCGACAAGCTCAACCCCATTCTTCATGCGTATTGTTGGGTGGATGAAGAAGCGGCGCTGGCGAGTGCACAACGCAGTGAAGCGCGTTGGCAAGCACACCGACACCAAGGGGCTGCAGTCGGTGCATTGGAAGGCGTGCCGGCTTCCATCAAAGATTTGATATTGACCCGGGGATGGCCTACCTTGCGAGGCAGTCGCACGGTCGACCCGTCACAAGCTTGGGACGTGGACGCACCGGTGACCGCCCGACTGCGCGAATCCGGCGCGGTGTTGTTGGGCAAAACCACCACACCAGAGTTTGGTTGCAAAGGCGAAACCAATTCCTTGTTGACAGGCATCAGCCGCAACCCTTGGAACACCGACCATACCCCGGGCGGTTCATCGGGGGGCGCGTCTGCGGCGGTGTCGGCGGGTTTGGGTCCGCTGGCAGTGGGCACAGACGGGGCGGGCAGTGTGCGTATTCCGGCGGCGTTTTGTGGCAATGTTGGCTTGAAGCCAAGTTTCGGGCGGGTGCCGGCTTATCCGTTGTCGCCGTTTGGTTCGGTGGCGCATTTGGGACCACACGCCATGACCGTCACCGATGTGGCCTTGATGATGAACACCATCAGCTTGCCTGATGCGCGGGATTGGACTTCGTTGCCGTTCGAGCAGCGGGATTACACAGCTGGACTGAACGATGGCGTGAAGGGTTTGCGCGTCGCGTATTCGCCCCGTTTGGGTTATGCGAAAAACGTGCATCCGGACATCGCGGCAGCGGTCGCGCAAGCGGCGGTGCACCTGTCGCAACTCGGTGCACATGTCGAGCAAACCGACCCAGGCATCGATGACCCGCTGGAGATCACCACAGGTTTGTGGTTTGCCGGTGCCTACCAAGTGTGGCGCACTTTGACGCGCCTGCCGGTCACAGCCCGATGGATTCGGCGGCCATGTTGGGTTGGACGCCATTCAGCTACCCGTTCAATTTGTCACAACAGCCCGCCATCAGTTTGCCCTGTGGTCTGACCCGAGAGGGCTTGCCCATGGGCGTGCAGTTGGTGGGGCCCATGTTTGGCGACGCCTTGGTGTTGCGCGCTGCCAAGGCATTGGAAACTTGCTATGCCTTGATACGCCCCGACATGGAGAAGGTTTGAGCTTGGGCAAACCATGACTCACGCATAATCGCCGCCTGCCTTTTCCTCTGAACCAGACCATGACATTCATTGCCCTTGACGTCGGCAACACCCGCCTGAAATGGGCCATGTACGCAGACCACTCGGTGAATTCGCCGCTGCTGGCGCAAGGTGCGGTTTTTTTGGAAAACATCGATCGCTTGGCCGATGAAGATTGGAAGCCATTGCCAGCCGCGACCCGCATGCTCGGCTGCATCGTTGCTGGGGACGCGTTGCGCCGACGGGTGGACGAGCAACTCGAACTGTGGGACCTGATGCCCAGTTGGGTGGTGCCGTCTGCCAGTGAAGCGGGTTTGCACAATGGCTATGACCACCCGACGCGATTGGGGGCGGACCGTTGGGTGGCGATGGTGGGTGCGTTGGCACGCATGCGCGCTCAGACGGCCCATGCGGCACCGCGCCCGATGGTGGTGGTCATGGTGGGCACCGCCGTCACGGTGGAAGCGATTGATGCACAAGGCCATTTTTTGGGCGGTTTCATATTGCCCGGCCACGGCATCATGTTGCGCGCACTGGAGTCAGGTACCGCGGGATTGCGTGTGCCGACCGGCGAAGTGCGCGAATTTCCCACCAACACCAGTGACGCCTTGACGAGTGGCGGGACTTTCGCGATTGCCGGGGCGGTAGAGCGCATGTTGCAACATGTGCGGGCGCGTTGCAAAGACGAGCCCTTGTGCTACATGACCGGGGGTGCAGGCTGGAAGATGGCGCCGAGCATGTCGGTGAGATTTGAGTTGGTTGACAGCCTGATTTTTGATGGGCTGCGACAGTTGGCTGCGTCGCGCTTCAGCGCAGACTAGCCACCTGAACCGTGCAGTCGTAAAACACGGGTGCGCGTCCCATGTCGGTCAGCAACTGTGACGTCAACTCGTTCACGTTGGTGTGGTTGGGGCCCAGTTTGCGCCACCAAACACCCAAACCCACCACCATGCCCGGTTGCGCCCGGGTGGTGACTTGTGCTTTGCAGTGGTAACTGCCGCGCGCATTGAACACACGCACCATGTCGCCATCGTTGACTTGGCGCGCTTGGGCATCTTGCGGGTGAATTTCCAGCAGCGGTTCGCCTTCCATGTCGCGCAGGCTTTTCACATTCACAAACGTCGAATTCAAAAAATTGCGTGCAGGCGGCGAAATCATGGCCAAAGGGTAAGTGGCTTGGCTGTCAGCTTGCTCATGGTTGGGCAAGTAGTCGGGCACGGGGTCTTGGCCCATGGCAGCCAAGCGTTCGCTGAAAAATTCACACTTGCCAGAGGGCGTCGGAAAACCTCCTTGTGCAAATGGCGCGTCTGCCACCGGCCAATGCGCAAAGCCATGTTGCTTGAGGGCATCCCATGTGACCGGCGCTGCGCTGTTGAGGTTTGACGGACTTTGCAACGCGGTGTGCAGCAGCGCTTCATCGGACTCTTGCAACAACGGGTGGTCCAAGCCCAACCGCACACTCAATTCACGAAATATCTGTGTGTTGGTTTTGGCTTCGCCTACCGGCGCAATCGCGGGTTGATTCAGCACCACGTCGGTGTGGCCATAGCTGTTGTGTATGTCCCAGTGCTCCAGCTGCGTGGTGGCTGGCAAAACCAGGTCAGCGTAATCCGCTGTGTCGGTCATGAAATGCTCTAGCACCACGGTGAACAGGTCTTCACGGGCAAAGCCGCTCACCACCTTGGCAGATTCGGGCGCCACCGCGACCGGGTTGCTGTTGTAGACGATCATGGCTTCGACCAAACCAGGTGTGTGCAATGCGTCACCGATGGTGCTCATGTTGATCAGCGGTGCTTTGGTGTTGGTGTGCAGATCGGGCCGTTGCAAGCCGATGTTGTTGGCCCGTGCGTGGTGCGTGGCGCTCATCAACACGCCGCCGCCGGGGTGTCGCCATGCGCCTGTGAGCGCGGGCAGACAAGCGATGGCGCGTACCGCATTGCCGCCGCCGCGGCTGCGCTGCACGCCGTAATTCAACCGGATGCCCGCTGGTCGGGTGTGAGCATAGTCGTGCGCGAGTTGTCGGATGTCATGCACATCCAAGCCGCAGACTTGCGCGGCCCGCTCAGGCGGCCATTGCATGGCGCGTTCGCGCAGATCGTCAAAACCCAAGGTGTATTGGGCGATGTAGTCGTGGTCCAGCCAACCATGGGTGATGAGTTCATGCATCAGCGCCAACGCCAGCGCTGCATCGGTGCCGGGCTTGATCGCCAAATGCAGATCGCACTTGTCAGCGGTTTCACTGCGGCGCGGGTCAATGCAAACCAAGCGCGCGCCGTGGCGTTTGGCCTCTTGCGCAATGCGCCAGAAATGGATGTTGCTGGTGATGGAATTGCTGCCCCAAATGATGATCAATTTGGACTCGGCGAACATGCCCATCTTCATGCCGACCTTGCCACCCAGTGTTTGCGTGAGCGCTTCGCCGCCTGCGCTGGAACAAATCGTGCGGTCCAGTTTCGCTGCACCCACCACATTGAAAAAACGCATGGCGATGGATTCGCCTTGAATCAAACCCATGGTGCCCGCATAGCTGTAGGGCAGCAGTTTTTCCGGCCGCGTGGCAATCAGCGGCGCGAGTCGGCTGGCGATGGTGTCTAACGCCTCGTCCCAACCGATGCGCGCAAACTGACCGCTGCCTTTGGGACCGGTGCGTTTCATCGGGTAGAGCAAACGGTCGGGGTGGTAGGTGCGCTCGGTGTAGCGCGATACCTTGGCGCACAGCACGCCATCGGTCATGGGGTGGTCCGGGTTGCCTTGCACTTTGGTGGCCACACCGTCTTGCACGGTGGTGACCAATGAGCAGGTGTCGGGGCAGTCGTGCGGGCAGGCGCCCAGGATGGTGGTGGTGTTCATGTTTGCATTGTGCGGTGTATTTGGTTTGTTGTTTTGTATTTATTTGGTTTGTTTATTATTTTTTAAATGAGCTATTAATGTTAAATTCAGCGGCGAAAAAATAGCGCTCACATGGTGCCGCACATGAAAGTCGCTCAATGACAACTGAAGACAGTGCCCGCCAAGACATAGACCGCAAGCTCGGCCAAGCTGGCCGGCCCTCTGCTGGGGCGCGGAAAAAACTGCGTAACCGCAAGTCAAAGGAAGCTGCATGAACGACCTCTGGAAAGACTTGGACTTTCGCAGCTTGTCCGAGTCTCATGATTTGGAGTGCAAAGCAGCACAAGGGCGTGATGGACGTGGGGAATTGCCAGAAGATTTTTGGAAAAGTTACTCTGCCATGGCAAATACGGAGGGTGGACTTATTTTCTTAGGCGTACAAGAAAAGCCAACTCGAGTATTCAAGTTATTGGGTTTGACAGATATTGACAAGGTGCGCAAGTCCCTTTGGGACAACTTGAACAACCGAAAACATATCAGTGCAAACCTGTTGACTGAAGCGAATGTCGAACCAATTCAGATAGAGGGAAAAACCTTGCTACGCATCGAGGTTCCACGCGCTGCCCGTCATTACAAACCTGTTCATCTGGGCACCAATCCATTTGC
>RFYK01000052.1 GCA_009925585.1 Betaproteobacteria bacterium
AAAGACTACTTGGTGGACGCTCACCATTGGTTGATATTGTTGGGGCGGTATGTCTGCCAAGCCCGCAAGCCGCTGTG
Source organism: Betaproteobacteria bacterium (assembly GCA_009925585.1). GTDB lineage: Bacteria > Pseudomonadota > Gammaproteobacteria > Burkholderiales > Burkholderiaceae_C > Limnohabitans. Next base: position 78 of record RFYK01000052.1, read on the forward strand.
CTGGCAATGCCAAGTCTCAGAATGGTGCAGTTACAAGCCTAAAACTGTCAGAGACTGAACCCGCGACTGCACCCTGACTCACACGTCTTCCAATTGATCGCGGGCCGTGTGAATGGCTTGCTTCAATGTGTCCAAATGACCAATGTGGTTGGCCAACACCAAGATCAGGCGCGCATTGAGCAAATGGCTTTGCGACTCTGTCAATCCTTCGTGAGACTCCATCAAGGCTTCGTAAAACGCATCGCCTGGTTCAAAGTCACCGCGCACATCAGACTTGTTGACATGGAAATTCGGCTGGGTGATCAAAGAGGACATGGCAGCGCTTTCGAGTGAAACTGGCTTCAGCTTAGCAAATTTTGTCGTCAGACTGGTTCACGAAATCGTTGACGTTAAGCGGGGAGCACGACCCATCTGTCGGGCAAGCGGTGAAACACCAAACGATGCCCAAACACTTGCTGCAAACATTCGTGTAGCTGTGGATCATCGACTGGGGCCTGCATGACCACCCGTCCCTTGTCCATCACCACCAACTGCGTCGCACACATTGCCAAATTCAGGTCGTGCAATACGCTGACCACCGTATGCCCTTGCGCGGCATGGCGGCGAACCGTTGCCAACCAATCAGATTGGTGAGGTAAGTCGGCGTTGGCAACAGGCTCGTCCATCAGCAACACAGGGGCTGCCACGGCCAATGCACGGGCCAGCAACACGCGCTGCCTTTCTCCGCCTGACAATGTCCCGAGACTGCGGTCTCTCCAAGCATCGATGCGTTGCGCTTGCATGCACGCGTCCACCACTTGGTGGTCTGTCACCGTCGCACCTTGCCACCAATGTTGGTGCGGCAGGCGACCCAGCATGACCACGTCTTGCACAGTCAGATCATCCAACGACACATCGTTTTGCGACAACCATGCCATGTGACGAGCACGCGCTCTACCTGAAAACCCAGACAGTGGTTGACCTTGCAACCACACTTGACCCTCGCTGGGCAGCAAGCCTGCCAAGGCTTTGAGCAAGGTGGTCTTGCCAGCGCCATTGGGGCCCACCACGCAGGTCCAACAGCCCGACTCAAAATTGACATGGATGTCATTCAACACTTGACGCTGTCCACGCCAAACATTCAACCCCTGCGCGACCAACGTCTTCATGGCTTATCGCCCTGACTGCCATGCATGACACGCAGTCGCCACATCAAATAACCGCCGCCCAAAATTGCGGTCAAAACCCCGACTGGCAATTCTTGCGGTGCTAACACCACACGCGACAAGATGTCAGCCGTGCAAAGCAACACGCCACCGGCCATGGCGGACAACCATGCCCTTGTCACAAATCGCACGCGCAATGGCGAGCGAATCAACTGCGGTGCGACCAGTCCGACAAACGCAATCAAGCCTGTTTGAGCCACTGCGGTTGCTGTGGCCAACGCCATGGCCGCGAGCAACAACATGCGCAATGGCACCACTTGCAAACCCAAACTTTTCGCGGTGTCTTCACCCAATCCCAAGGCATCCAAAAATGCGCTGAGCCGCCAAGCCGCCAAGGCACACAACAGCAACACCACGGCCATGAGCACACAGGCCGAACCATTGACCATGGCCGTGTTGCCCAATAAAAAGGATTGCATCGCTGGCAACAAATGCGGTTGAGTCACCGTGAGCAATGAAGTGAATGCGCCCAACACCACACCAACCACCACACCCGCCAACAACAACCGCAAGGTGTGCTGCACCCCATTGGCCAGCATCAGCGTCAACAACACGGCCAACCATGCACCAACAAACGCGGCGCCAGTCAGGCCCAAGCGCCATACCCAGGGGCCGCTCCATTGGACATCCCATGGCAGGTGTGCGCCGCCCCATGTCCCCAACACCAGCGCCAAACTCACGCCCAAGGTGGCCCCAGATGCGCTTCCCAGCAAATACGGGTCAGCCAATGGGTTGCGAAACAAGGCTTGTGCCAATGCGCCAGACAAACCCAACAACGCACCGGCCAGCCAAGCGCCCAAGGTGCGCGGCAGTCGGATGTCCATGACCACAGGGTCAGACGTATTCAACATCCATTCGAAACCTTGGCTGCCAGCCGACAGCCCCAACATGCACAACACACCACTGAGTGCCAACCAAACGAGCGCCATGAGCCTTACGTTGGTAGAACGAATCGCACTCATGGTGTGGCCGCCTTCTTCAAACAGTTCACCAAGGTTTGCGCTGCTTCGCCAATGCGTGGCCCTGGCCGGACCAACACATCAGCTTGTGCGTTGGTGAGTTTGCACAACCGATGTGATTTCACTGCATCCATGTTTCGCCACCCTGGGCGTTGCGACAAGGACTGGGCCATGGGCTCGGCCAACACCAACCAACGGGGATTGGCTCTCACCACAAATTCAGGATTGATTTGTGGAAATGCGCCCAAGCGGGGATCGATGATGTTGCGCAATCCCAGTTTGCTGATGACGCCTCCTATGAATGAACTTTCACTCGCCGCGTAACCGCCCGTGCTGGCTTCAAAATACAAAGTATTGCCACGCATCTCGGCTGGCAATGACTGCGCGGCTGATTCAACCGAACGCATGGCACGAGACCACAGTGCATCAGCGACAGCATCCGGTTGTGACAAATGCAGTGCCTGGGCGATCACATGCATGCTGCGCTCAACATCGTTCAAGGTTTGCGGCTCCAAGGCAATGACTTGAATGCCTAACGATTCAAGACGTGCAACGATGCGTGTAGATTTGCCAGCCAACACCAAATCAGGCTTGAGTCTGACAATGGCTTCCACAGAGGCGTCGTACAAACCGCCCAACTTGGGCAAAGTTTTGACTTGCGCGGGCCAATCCGCGTAGTTGTCAGTGCCCACCAATCGACCGCAGGCATCCAACGCGCACACTGTTTCAGCCAATGAAGGCATCAAAGTCACGATCCGCATGGGTGCTTTGGTGATCGTCACATTCACTTGCCGGTCATCCACCACACTCACAGCGTGTGCCATGGACATACAGCACACCCCGACCAACCAAAGGGTGAATTCACGCATGTGCGGCCACCCATTCGCTGATGATGCGGTGCAATTGGTTGACGCCATCGGTCAATGCCGCCGGTCCGGGTTGCAAGATGTCCGCGGACTTGATTTCAAACAATTGGTGATTGACCACCGCAGGCACTTCAGACCAACCACTTCTGGCCGCCACCAATGCAGGGCGAAATTTTTTGCCACACCAAGAACCGATGATGATGTCAGGCTGTCGTCTGACCACTTCCAATGGATCGGCGATGATGCGGTTTTTTCCGAGCGACTGGGTGGCGAGTTCGGGAAAACAATCGTCACCGCCGGCGATGTCAATGAGTTCAGACACCCAACGGATGGCGCTGATTGCAGGCTCATCCCACTCTTCAAAATACACACGAGGGCGACGGGCAAACCCGATGGCAGCTTGTTGCAGGGTTTGCAAATGCGATTGCATGTCCTTGATACGAAACATACCTTGCTCTGCTTCACCAACCATGGCAGCCACTTGGTACAGCATGGAAAAAATCTCATCCACACTGCGCTGATTGAACACAGTGACTTGAACGCCATGACGGATCAGTTGCGCCGCGATGTCTGCTTGGAGGTCAGAAAAACCAAACACACAATCGGGAGCAAGCGCCAGTATTTTGTCGATCTTGGCACTGGTGAACGCCGACACTTTGGGCTTTTCAGCGCGCGCGATTTTGGGGCGCACGGTGTAGCCCGAAATTCCCACGATGCGATGCGACTGACCCAAAAGATACAACCATTCGGTCGTTTCCTCGGTCAGGCAGATGATGCGTTGGGGAAGCACAGTCAGTCCCTTAATTCAAATAGTATTTGTAAACAGCAAAGAAACTGCGTTTCATGTCTGGGTACAAGGCGGTATATCGAGTTGTGTAATCTATGTACGCATTGGTTGCATAAGAATAGTAGTCTTTGTTGAATGCATTTTTAACAGCAAACTGAAACTCCCATTTTGGGGTTTTATATTGGTAAAAAAGGTCTGTCACAGTATAAGAAGGCATGCTGTAAAGATTTGAATAATCGCTGCCAATTTGTTGAGCATCCGTGTAAGTGACAATCACACTGACAGATTGCGCAGATGCAAACTTCCAGTTACCTCTCAATGAGTAAGTTGTGTTGGGTGACAAAGGTATCGCATTTTCAGAATATGTTCCGCCGACAAAATTAGATTTTTTATAGTTAGCCACTCCGCTCACCTCAAATTGTTGAGAGAATTTGTGGCGAATACTGGCCTCAACGCCTTGTCGTTTGGTGGGATCCAAATTGACATTTCCACCGTAATTTCCATCGACGGTTGCATCATATGCAATTTCATTTTGAATATTACTTTGATAAAAACGCAAATCAGTTTGTGTTGAATTCGTCAAAAAATGCCATCCTATTTCTTTGTCTAATGATGATTGAGGATTTAATGTTGCCGAATTAGCTGAGAATTCATCGATATTCGGCAGACGATAGTTTCTTGACAGCCTTGTCCATACCGATTGATGGGGTGTAAGTGTTTGTGTGATACCCCATTCCCAAGCTTCCATTTTTTTATGTGTTTCATAATATTCGTCGTACAGATACCCGATCGAATACCTGTTCATGTCCTCTACGCGATATCCCATTGAAATACGGGTGAGCGTTGAAGACAAATCGAAGTCATTTTTAAAGTACGCAGACTTGCTATCGGAGGTGTTATCAAAATACCCAAATGCGCGCGAATAGTCCCTGTATTGCGACCAATGATTTTTTTCTAAGCCCACGATGTATTGATTTTTACCCCAACCAGTAGCAATGCTTTGACTGAGCGTCGAAGAATATGTATAGTTGGTTGTTCCAATCGTCGCATTGATTGATGAACTGTCATAGATATCAACATAGTAATAGTCTCTGTCTCTTCGCTTGACATCATTTCGCCAAATTAAGCCATTCAAATCAATTTCCGAAAAAACACCGTAATGTTTGGAATTTGAATCTATCAATGTGCGGTTAGATAAATTATCTGAATCCGCCTGGTTCCTGTTTGACAGGTATTGGGCCATGGTCAATGACCCCGGCGTCTGGGCAAACTCATTGTTGTTTGAAAAACTGGTGCCAACTCTGGTTCTGTCGCCTACCCATTGAATGGCTACGCTTGCATTGTCAGAATGATTACCTGAATTTGCACGGAAACCATCTGACTGTCCTTTTGCACCAGACAAGAACAACCGCAAACCTTCATTGGCAAATTGTCCGCTGGTTTTGATTTCTTTGAAGCCGTAACTGCCGTAGCCTGCCTCTGCGTTGGCCGTATTTTGAATTTTTCCAGTCAAGCCTGAGGCATGCGTCACGATGTTGATGACACCTCCTACGGCCCCTTCACCATACAACACAGAGGACCCGCCTCTTTGTATTTCAATTCGCTCTACTTCGTCGAGCGAAATATTGCTGATTCGAATTTCACTGGCGTCACCATGTTTGAATGCCACGCCATCAATCACGTACACCATATTGGATGCCGCCGCCTCTCCAAACCCACCCAAATCCATGGTGAATTCATTTCCTCCATACAAACTTTTTCTGCCCAGCACACCGCCCAAACTCATCAAGGCTTCATTCACTGTTCTGACCCCTGAATTTTTTATGTCCTCCTGCGTCAAGACGGTGACAAAAGCTGGCAACTTCAATGGGTCTTCCGGGTATTTGTTTGCCGTGACGATGTAAGGTGCAAGTTCAGGTATTTCGTTGTCATTGGTTTGTGCATAGACAACAAGATGCGCAACAACAGATGTGCTGCACAAGAGCAATTTAAAAAATTTCATGATGATGACCAGCCGATTGCCCTCACCGCCTTCCCCGACAGTGCATGGACGTTACGAAGCCACGACGAGCGCGACTCCACCTTGTTGGCCGGTATCCGGGCTGGCGAAAACAACCTTGTCCGCCTTCCCAGTTGCTTGTTCAAGGCAACCAGTGGCTATGTGGGACAGGGCGGAAACACCGAGCAGTGTTTCGTTCGCTTGACCGTTGCGGGGGCAGCGCAGGCTGGCTTTCTTCTCTTGCCATGTACCGAAAAGAAGTACTTGGTCGAGGGAAAACTTCTGCTTCCCGTTGAACTGCGGTGTGTGAACCACACCGCGAGCACCAACGAGCGCATTCTAGCCACAAGCGGTCTGGACAGCCCTAAAATGCTTCTCATGCCTGATAACAACCCTCTGGATTCCGTTCTCGAACGCGTTGAGCGATTGCTTGTGCGTTATGAAGAACTCAAACGCACCAACGATTTACTGGTCAGTCAAGTCGAGACGCTCACCCAAGAGCGCGATTCGCTCAAGTCCCGCTTGCAAGCCGCACGCAGTCGCATCGATGGATTGCTTGACCGGTTGCCCTTGGACATCAAGGATGGCGCATGAACCAGGTGGAAGTGCAAATCATGGGACAGAGCTACATACTCGGTTGTCCTGTCGGTGCAGAAGAGCGTTTTCAATCTGCTGTTCGCAAAGTTGACGCCGCCATGTGCAGTATTCGCGACGCAGGAAAAATCAAAGCACGTGACCGAATTGCTGTCTTGGCCGCCCTCAATCTCGCTTTCGAGTTGTCAGATTTTTCTGCTGCGCCCAGCGAGCCCGTTACCTCAAACCACAACCTCAATAACCTGTTGCACCGGCTGGATGCGGCTTTAGGGCACGATGGTCACCTCCTATGAATCTAGCTCCTACAATGGCCCAGTCTGCAAGTCTGCTGGGTTTATATTTCTTGAACCAATGCTCTATGGAGCCCCGGGCTTGGAACATCGTCTTGTGAGCGTGATCATCTCGCGAAGATGAACCCAACACCTGACTGACCTCGCCCACCTGAACCTTTTGTTCAGGATGACAGCCCGGCAGATCCTTGCAGACACCTTATCCATGTTGTACCTCACCACTCCCCTTCTTCTTTCATGAGTCTTCGCATCGCCATCGTCGGCGCCGGTGCCATTGGTGGCTACCTCGGTGTCAAACTCTCCCTCGCTGGTCACGATGTGACCTTCATTGCCCGGGGCGCCAACCTGCAAGCCATCCAACAACACGGTATGAAGTTGTTGCTTGAAGATGGCCAAGCGTTGCACGCCCAAGGCGTCAAAGCCACTGACATCGCAGGCGCGGCCCAGTACGACCATGTGTTGGTCACGCTCAAATCGCACCAAGTGGCGCCTGTGGCCGCAGACATCGCAGCGCTGTGCCATGACCAAAGTTGCATCGTCACCATGCAAAACGGTTTGCCATGGTGGTATTTCCATCAATTACCTGGCGAATTCAAAGGCAGACAACTCAGCAGCTTGGACCCGCAAGGTCAACTCTGGCGATTGCTCAAGCCCGAACGCGTCATTGGTGCCGCTGTTTACCCGGCAGCAGAGTTGATCGCGCCCGGTGTGGTGCGCCTGATAGAAGGCAACCGATTCACTTTGGGTGAACCCAGCGGAGAAAAATCCGAGCGCGTCACGCAACTGGCCCAAGCCATGATCGGCGCGGGTTTCAAAACCCCGGTGTCCAATGACATCCGCGCTGAGCTCTGGGTAAAGCTATGGGGCAACCTCAGCTTCAACCCGGTGTCTGCGTTGACACATGCGACCTTGCAAGACATCGCCGAATTTGCACCCTCGCGAGAGGTGGTTGCCCACATGATGCAAGAAGCGCAAGCGGTGGCCGAGCGAACAGGTATTCAATTCAAAATCAGCATCGATAAACGCATTGCGGGCGCACAAGCTGTGGGTGCACACAAAACGTCCATGCTGCAAGACATTGAACAAGGCAAAGCCTTGGAGTTGGATGCTTTACTGGGCAGCGTCATTGAATTGGGCGAAATCGTTGGACTGCCAACGCCCACATTGAAAACGGTACACCACCTTTGCTTGTTGTTGCAGCAATCTGTTTTGCGCAGCGGCCACGGGCTCTCATTGATCAATAAGGAATGACATGGACACATTGACCGATTGGATGAAAGGCGGCCAAGACGCTGCCACTTGTTTGAGTGCCGCCGGTGCTGCACCTTTGAGTTACGCAGGATTGCGCCAATTGACCAAAGAAGTTCAACACGCATTGAATGCGGTTGGCATCGGCAGAAATGACCGAGTGGCATTGGTGCTGCCCAACAGTGCAGAGATGGCTGCGTCGTTCATCACGGTGGCCGCTTGCTGCACGTCTGCGCCTCTGAACCCGTCTTACCGCGCGGATGAATTCGAGTTTTATTTGAATGATTTGAATGCCAAAGCCCTGGTGGTCGAAGCCGGTTCCTCTTCTGCGTCCATTGAAGTGGCGCACAAGTTGGGCGTGTCTGTGTTGGTGTTGCACCCCACTCCTGCCCAAGGCGCAGGTTCATTCACGCTTGATACCTCATCGCGTTCAGCCTCATCAGCATCCAACCCAGGTGCTGCACACCCTGACGACATTGCTTTGGTGTTGCACACCTCCGGCACCACGTCCCGTCCCAAAATCGTGCCACTGACCCAACGCAATGTCTGCGCTTCCGCTCTGCACATTGCTGCCAGCACCCGCTTCACGGCACAGGACCGTGGCCTGAATGTCATGCCCTTGTTCCATATCCACGGGTTGATTGCAGGCATATTGGCGCCGTTGTCGCAAGGCGGCGAAGTGCATTGCACCGCTGGCTTCAATGCGCTGAAATTTTTCTCTCAAATGGACGAAGTCAAACCAACTTGGTACACGGCTGTACCCACCATGCACCAAGCCATTTTGTCCCGAGCGACGAACAACAAAGATGTGATCGAGCGTGTGCCGCTGCGCTTCATCCGCTCTTCGTCTTCTTCTTTGCCACCACAGGTACTGGCTGAATTGGAAGCCACGTTCCATGCCCCTGTGATTGAAGCCTATGGCATGACCGAAGCTGCCCACCAAATGGCTTGCAACCCTTTGCCACCCGCACAGCGCAAACCCGGCACGGTCGGCATTGCAGCGGGGCCCGAAGTGGCCATCATGGACAACGATGGCAAATTGCTGGCTCGCGGTGACACAGGCGAGATTGTCATTCGTGGACCCAACGTCACACCAGGCTATGAAAACAACGATAAAGCAAACGCAGAGTCATTCACCCATGGTTGGTTTCGCACGGGAGACCAAGGTGTCATGGATGCAGATGGCTACATCAGCATCACGGGTCGGTTGAAAGAAATCATCAACCGGGGCGGCGAAAAAATCAGCCCCCGAGAAATTGATGAAATCCTGATGGACCACCCTGCGGTCGGTCAAGTGGTTTGCTTTGGCATACCGCACGACAAACTGGGTGAAGAAGTGGGCGCGGCCGTGGTGTTGCGCGAAGGCAAAACAGCCACTGAAAAAGAATTGCGCGATTACGTTGCGACCCGGGTGGCAGACTTCAAAGTGCCGCGCAAAATTTTGCTGATGGAAGACATTCCCAAAGGCGCCACTGGCAAACTCCAACGCATTGGCATGGCACAAAAACTGGGGCTGGCGTGAAGCATGTCTGAATGGCCATTGCTGATATTGGCATTGGCCCTGCTGGGATCGTTCGCGGGTTTTTTAGCAGGTCTGCTGGGTGTGGGCGGCGCACTGGTGATGATTCCCTTTTTGACCTATTTGCTGCATCACCTGAACATGAGCACAGACATGTCGGTGAAGATGGCGATCGCCACAGGCATGTCCACCATTGTGGTCACCTCATTGGCCAGCACACGCGCTCACCACAAAGCAGGCTCCGTCCGTTGGGATTTATTCAAAGGCTTGGCCCCTGGCTTGATATTCGGCAGTGTGATCTCTGGCGTCTGGCTGTTTTCCATCATCAAAGGAACTGTGCTCGCCCTGCTCTTCGGTGGCTTTACCGCCTTCTCAGCCACCCAAATGTTGTTGGACAAAAAACCCAAGCCCAGTCGCCAAATGCCAAGCATGTGGGGGCAATCCGTTGTCGGCAGTGTGATTGGCTTGGTGTCTGGCTTGGTCGGTGCGGGTGGCGCATTCATGAGCGTACCTTTCATGACGTGGTGCAACGTGCCATTGCGTCACGCGGTCGGAACCAGTGCAGCCTTGGGTTTTCCAATTGCATTGGTCAACGCTTTGGGCTATGTGGTCAGCGGCTGGTCAGTGACTGACACGCCACCCCACAGTTTCGGGTTTGTCTGGCTGCCAGGATTTTTCACCATTTGTGTGTGTACCGTGTTCACCGCCCCCATGGGTGCCCGATTTGCACAGCGCTTGCCAGTGGCCAAACTCAAACGCGGATTTGCGTTACTGCTTTATGTGCTGGCTTGCACCATGTTTTATCGGGGACTCACCGCAAGCTGACGCTCAGCTCATCGCAGCACCAGCACAGGTACCTTGGCATGGGTCAGCACAGCCAGTGTTTCACTGCCCAGTAGCAAACGTTTGAGGCCTTTTCTTCCATGAGAGGCCATGACGATCACGTCGGCTTTGAAACTTCCTGCCTTGTCAATCACGCCTTGCGCAATATCATCTGACTTGACGACTGCAGTTTGTGCGTCCACACCTTTGCTTTTGGCTTGTTCCACCACTTTGTCAAGGATTTTTTGCGCTGCGTGAGCCCACTGCTCTTCTATTTTTTGACTGTCCACTTCGCTCACCGCAAAAGAACCCTCAAAGTAGGCTTGTATGTAGTGAGGAATCACGTTGACAGCCAACAGTTCGGCCTTGAATTGCAGCGCCATTTCAATGGCACTGAGAACGGCTTTTTGCGACAGATGTGACCCATCGGTAGCGACCATGATGCGTTTGTACATGTTGAACTCCTTAGGTTGATTCAATCAGCAGATTGATGATTGATTGCCACGCCAGAATAAGTTGGCTCAAGCATCGGTGTATTGATAAGCATCAAACGAACGCAAGATTTATCAGACCCATGCGCTGGGCAAACACCATGGTGAGCTTGCATGTGTGAGCCCTGTCCACAACCCCCAAGCTGCCGTGACAACCAACAAAATGCCTGACACGCGAGTGCCCAAATGCCCGGCATGCCACAAAGAGACTTTGCTGTCGACGCGCTTGTTCAACTGCCATTCAATGGTGCGATGGCGTTGCCCCCAATGGCTCCACAACCACGGCACCACTGTCAATACCAGTGCACCGCCCAAAGCAAACATCGCCATCACCATCGCTCCTTGTATTGCGCCGGCAGTGAACATGGCCACCAACAATGCCGAATACAACAAGCCACAAGGCAGCAAAGCCCACACCATGCCCAACCACAACGGTGACCAAAGGTGATGTGGTTGGGTGTGTGCGTGATGTGACAAACGGCGCCAAAGGGTTTCACCGAGTCGGTTGATCCACACCGGTTGTTCAGCGCGCCATACCAGCCACAAACCCCATAACACCGCGGTCACATGCAACATGCTCCACAACGGGTGAATCACCGCGGTTTGGCCAGCCAACCATGTCAGCGAATTCATGGATACGGCAGCGACAGCGCCCAACGACGCGTAGCCCATCAATCGCCCGATCTGGAAAAGCCACAGGTTGCGCCACGCTGACTGACCAGGCCATCGCGAGATCCCCATGCAACCCGCGCCACACATGGCCAAGCAATGCGGGCCACCTGCTATACCCATGAGCAACGCACTGAACAGCAAAGACCCCAGCATCACAATATTTGGGAGAAATGCGCACGCTGTCCGTCAGCTTGCACATGTTTGTCAAACACCATGGCAATGGCCCTCACCACATACCAGCCCAACGGCGTGATCTCCACCGAATGCGAATCGACTTTGACCAAGCCTTGTTCAACAAAATCTTGCAATTTCGTTAATTCACGCGCAAAGTAGTGGGTGAAGTTCAACAAGTGTGATTCCTCGATACCTGCCATTTCCACCCTGCCCTGACACATCAGCGCCATGATGATGCTGCGTCTGGCCAAATCGTCCCGGTTCAATGCCACCCCTTTGACAACAGGTAATTTGCCTTGATGCAACAAATCACTGTACTCATCCAACGATTTGGCGTTTTGCACATAACTTGCACCCATGCTGCCAATGGATGAGACACCCAGTCCCAGCAAATCACCGTCGGGTCGGGTGCTGTAGCCTTGGAAATTACGGTGCAATCTTCCTTGCCGTTTTGCAATCGACAAACTGTCTTGGGGCAATGCAAAATGGTCCATGCCAATGTAGACATACCCTGCTTCTTGCAGGCGCTCCAACGCCATGCTGAGCATGGCGGTTTTTTGTGAAGCCTGCGGCAATGCATGAACATCAATGTGACGCTGCGGTTTGAAACGCACTGGTAAATGTGCGTAGCCATAAAGCGCCAATCGCTCCGGACGCAATTGCAACACCGCCTCTATGGTGTTGTGCCAACTGTCGAGCGTTTGCAATGGCAGCCCATAAATCAAATCCAAATTGATGGATGCAAACCCGATCTGTCGCGCGGTTTGCATCAATCCACTGACGCTGCCAAGTGTTTGCACGCGGTGGACGGCTTGTTGAACTTTGGGATCGAAGTCTTGGATGCCAAGGCTCAACCGATTGAAACCCATGGCCCACAACTGATGCAGTCGGTCATCGTTGACGGTTCGGGGGTCGACTTCAATCGCGTATTCACCAGCAGATTGCCAATGAAACGAGGTTTGCAACAAGTTCATCAACCGGTGCAAATCCTCGTCGGTGAAATAGGTCGGCGTGCCTCCACCGAGATGGACCTGAGAAACGGTTTGTGTTTGACCCAGGTGAGGCAACAACAAGTCGATTTCACGCGCCAGGTCGTCCAAGTAATCGACGGCTTTTTGGTAGTTGCCTGTGATGATTTTGTTGCAAGCACAGTAGTAACACAAAGATGCACAAAATGGGACGTGAACATACAGCGAAAGCGGTGATGTTCTCGTTCGGGCGCTGGCTTTGCGTTCTTGCAGTGATTGGATGAACTGCGCTTCTCCATGGGCTTCGACAAATCTGTCGGCCGTGGGATAGGACGTGTACCGGGGGCCCGGCACATCAAATTGCTGAAGAATCTCGATGGGAATGTGGGTGTTCATGGTGTTAGCACCGATAATGTGCCCATAGTTCAAGCCGTTGGTATTGAGCTATGTCAAAGATTGTTTTTGAATTCCACAAAGCGATTGGTCAGCCATGAACCCACAGACTTTCAAAGTCGCATGTTCCAACTGCAATTTGCGCGAACTGTGCATGCCCGTCGATTTAAGTCCGGCAGACTTAGAGCGCATAGACACCTTGGTGGGCACCCGTCGAAAAATTTCTCGTGGCGAGTCGCTCTACCACAATGGTGAATCATTCAACTCGCTGTACGCCATTCGAACGGGTTTTTTCAAAACCAGTGTGACCTTGGAAGACGGCAGAGAACAAGTCACTGGCTTTCAAATGGCTGGTGAAATCATGGGTTTGGACGGCATCGTCAGCGACCACCACACCTGCGATGCCGTGGCTTTAGAAAACGCAGAAGTTTGCGTCATGCCTTTTGAAAAAATCGAAGAACTGTCGCGTGAGGTGAATGCACTTCAGCACCACGTGCACAAAATCATGAGTCGTGAAATTGTGCGGGAACATGGGGTCATGATGATGTTGGGCAGCATGCGTGCCGAAGAACGACTCGCCGCATTTCTCTTGAACCTGACCGCTCGTCTGCATGCGCGCGGTTTTTCCCGCTCGGAGTTGGTGTTGCGCATGACCCGTGAGGAAATTGGCAGCTACCTTGGCTTGAAGATTGAGACTGTCAGTCGCACATTCTCCAAATTGGTGGAAGACGGCGTGCTTGAGGTCAAGCAAAAAAACTTGCGTATCCTCAAGCCTGAAACACTCAGAGAATTGGTGAATGCGCCGGCTTGTTGAACAAATGGCAACGTCAACGCTTCAAGGCGCATCGGTGGCAGCATTGTTTCGGCTTTGAATCGCGGGCGTCAAGGCTTTCTTCTGGTCTGCAGGTGCTTTCTCCAACGCCGATTTCACCTGCTGTGCGTCTTTGTTGAAATCGGTGTCATTGCCCTGAAAAGCGAACATGGCGGACACCACACTCGCCACCACCACCAGCAACGGGCCCGAGACCACCAGCCAGACATGACCAAAACGCCACCATGGCTGACTGGGTGCGTGGGCATCAACTGACATACGGTTACCTTTCATCAAAGATTTAACGCGGCACCAAAAAAACGGCTTTTTCAGTGACATGCAAACTGCCATCGTCGTTGGAGACATCAAACCAAATCGGATGTGAACCCGGAGATTGCATTTCAACAGGCACAGCAACCCTGACAGGTATCCACCGGGATTGTGCGGCATCGACACGCATTTCATCATTGGTATGGATGTCCATGCCGTCCAAGCCGCGCACTTGGATATGCAATCCTTGGGCTTCTTCGGTGGCATTCATGACTTGCAGTCGATAGACATTTTCCACTTCACCCTGCTGCGTCATGCGGGGTAAACCACGATCGCGAATCACATCCACTTTCATGGGCATTCGCAAAAACAAACTGAACGCCAGTAGCAAAATCAACGTCCATAAAACACCGGTGTATATCAACACGCGAGGTCGAAATATCCGACGCCACATGACAGTTGCGGTCCAACCGTTTTGCATGGCATTTTGGGTGGCATAACGAATCAAGCCTTTGTCGTATCCCATTTTTTCCATCACGCCATCACAGACATCGACACAAGCAGCGCACCCAATGCACTCGTACTGCAGGCCTTGGCGAATATCGATCCCTGTCGGGCAGACATGCACACACAAATCACAGTCTACGCAA
>RFYK01000053.1 GCA_009925585.1 Betaproteobacteria bacterium
CATTAAATTAATTTAATGAGCTATTTATGGCTTAAAATAATGGTTCGTTGGTTTCATTCATAAGTATCGAAACCACGAACCACCAGCAGTTCTCATTAAAAAATAAGTTGTAGTTTTCTCTTTTTTTAAAACTCAATCTCCTAAGGAAATCAATTGAAAAAAATTGCAATCGTCGCAGCCATGCTCGCTTGTCAAGGGGCCGTGCTGGCCGCTGAGGACGTGAAAGACAACTTTTATGGCGAAGTCAGCTTGGGGCAACTCCAATACAAAGACCCAGGCTTCGACTTTTCCCCCGCTTTTGTCAGGGTACTGGCAGGCAAAAACTTCAACAACCACTTTGCTGTTGAAGGTTTGCTGGGTGCAAGCCTCAGCAACAACAAAAAAACCATTAGCTCGGTTGAATTAACCACTGAACTGCCCTACTTGTTAGGCGTCTACGGCAAGGTATTCACCAACCCCAATGAAGATTTGGAAATCTTCGCCCGATTGGGGAGTGGCAATTTCAAAAGAACTTTCAGCACAAGCAAAATCTCTTTGTCTGAAACTGGCAGTAACTTTTCTTATGGTGTGGGCGCCAAGTATGCAATCAACAAAGCCATCAGCGCCACTGCTGATTACATGACCTACTACCAAACCAAAAACAGCGTTGGCCTGTCTGGTTTCTCCATCGGTGTTGGTTACAACTTCTGAGCATAAAAAAAAGTCATCTGCTGCGATCCAAACTGCAGCAGATGCATCACTTCATGCGAACAAGCTCGACGCACACAGTCGTTATGTTTTTACCTGCACCAACCCCTTAGCCAACAGGTCTGTTTCGTCTTTTGTCAACACCGGCCCCTCCAAAGTCACGCTGTTTTGCTGCACCTGCCCATCACGAAATTTACGAATCAGCGGTTGCAAGGCGGGGTCCACATGGGTCTCATCTAAACCATTGAACAATGTGCCCCATAAAGAGCGTTTCACATCACTCGTGCCCATCATCCAATCGGCCAAAGGAAATGTGAGGTTCATGTTTTTATGCATCATGATGCCCAAGTTATGGTGTGCCGCATGGTGCCGCCGAATGGTGTTGATGAATGGCAAATGCCTCACCCAAGCGTTGTCTGGCAGGTGGCAGCAGCAATGAAACGTTTCATACACCAAGTAATGCGCCACGATGGTCATGAAACTGATGTAGCCCGCATTGGCACCCCACAGCAAGCTGATGCACCAAGCCACTCCACCGCCACCGACCGTCAATACACTGAGCACCCGCCAAGGAAAAAACACAATCCGAAATTCACGCACGCTGTCGATGGTGTAGTCGGTGTCGGTGAAATATTGGTGATGTTGTCGTGTGTGTCTGTCGTAAATGGCTCGCAGCGCAAACACATCGATCTGCCGGTGCATCACATATTTGTGCATGGCCCATTCCACAAAGTTACCTGCGATGGCGACTGGCAACACCACCCACCATGCCCAAGTCGCATCATGGAGTTGGTTGAACCCATAGACCAACATTGACAAGCCTGCTAGGTAAATGACTGCAGTGTGTAACACGCCGTTGTAAAGCGGACTGATATTGGCGCGGTACTGCTCACGAAATTGACGTTGACGTGTTGTCATTGACATGGGTCTGGAAAAACTTGTCATCTCGATCTCTCCTTTGAATTCCCTGCCTTACCCGCAATCAGTGAACACATTGACTAGAGCTCACAACACCAACAGCGCCCTGAAATCGTTCACGTTCGTGTGTGTCGGCCCAGTTACCACCAAATCATTCAATGCTTCAAACAAACGGTAGCTGTCATTTCGGTCGGCATGGTCGGCAGGTTTGATGCCCTGTTGCGCGCACCGCGCCAAGGTGTCGGGCGTGACGATGGCGCCCGCGTTGTCTTCCACGCCGTCAATGCCATCGGTGTCGGCCGCCAATGCCCACACGCGCGGTTGTGCTTGCAAAGCAGCGGCCAAGCCCAAACAAAATTCGCCTGCGCGCCCGCCTTTGCCTTTGGGAAAACCGGCCACGGGTGGACGGAGGGTGACCGTCGTTTCGCCACCGCTCAAAATCACGCAAGGCGCTTGAAACGGTCCGTGACCATGGGCAGTGGCGCGCGCCAACGCGGCGTGCATTTTGGCAATCTCGCGGGATTCGCCCTCAATTTCATCTGACAACACATACGCATTCAAACCGGCTGCACGCGCTGCTTCAGCCGCGGCTTGCAAAGACTGCATGGGCGTGGCGAGCATCTTGACTTGGTGAGACGCAAACACAGACGAACTGGACTTGGGTGTTTCCAAAGCGGCGTCTTTCAAAGCCTGTCGCACTGACGCTGGAATGGCAATGCCATAGCGATCCAAGATGGCCAGTGCTTGTTCACATGTGCTGTCGTCTGCAACGGTGGGGCCACTGGCAATCACGGCGGGGTCGTCGCCAGGCACATCGCTGATGGTCAATGTGCACACGCTGGCGGGATGACATGCCGCCGCCAATCTGCCGCCTTTGATGCGCGAGAGGTGTTTGCGCACGGTGTTCATTTCGCCAATCGGTGCGCCGCAAGCCAACAAGTCTTGGTTGATGCGTTGCTTGTCTTGCAAAGTCAGTCCTTCAGCTGGCAAGGTCAATAACGAAGAACCACCGCCAGAGATCAGACAAATCACCAAATCGTCTGCCTCCGCTGCGCGCGCCAATGCCAACATGCGTTCGGCCGCGTCAACCCCCGCTTGGTCAGGCACCGGGTGCGCTGCTTCACAAATCTCGATGCGCTGACGCAACCCTGCCGGACGCGGTGGCGTGTGGTGATAGCGGGTCACCACCAAACCGTCTAGCGGCGCGTTCTCTGGCCAACATTGCTCGAGGGCATGCGCCATCGCGCCTGCCGCCTTGCCTGCGCCCAACACCCAAGTGCGACCGCGAGGCGGTGCTGGGGTCGGGAGGTCTGTTCATGGGCAAAGAGGATAACGGATTGACTCAAGTTTGGCTGCCTGCCGCCGATCTACCTTTCGATATCCGTTGAAAGAACCCTATGCAAGCCTCTGACGTCAACAAATACTTGAAAGACACCGCCAATGACCCTGAAAGTCTGTGGCTGATCGTGGCCTCGGTGGTGTTTTTTCCGCTGGTGCTGGCTTGGGCTGTTTGGAAGTTATTCAACAAAGGGGCGGATGCGTTTTTGGCGCAAGCGCTCTACAACACCAAGCTCAAGCATTTTCAGGATGCGCGAATCGAAACACTCAAAGAAGCCCACAAGCAACAAATGATGTTTGAGTATCAGCAGTACTTGGCTGAGCGCGAAAAACGCTTGCAGGCTTATGAGAAAAAAATCAGGGCCCAGGCGCCCCCGCCAGAAACCACCGCCCCAGCGCTTGACGCTCCTGCTCAGTGATGCGGGTGGCGTTGCTCATGGGCATTTGACGCAACACCACCACTTGTTGGTAGATGTTTTGTGCATTGGCACTGATGAGTGACGGACTGTCCAAGCGCAAATTTTTCATTTGAATTTTTTCGCCGTGGCAACTGACACAGCGTTGGTTGACGATGGCTTGCACGTCTTCAAAAGTGACGGATTGGTCAGCATTGGCAGAGGCTGTGGTGCCAGTTCGGGGCCACAACGCCAACACCAACGCCAAGATCAAACTGACACCCGCCAATGCATACGGCCAAGGGTGTGCGGCTTTGCCCAAATGCCAACTGTGCTTTTGCACAAAGAATTGGCGAATCAACACACCGGCGAACATCATCACAAACAACAACGCCCAACGTTGTGGGTGATTGACCAACAGGCCTTCGTGGTTGGCCAACATGGCAAACAACACGGGCAAAGTGAAATAGGTGTTGTGGACACTGCGCTGCTTGCCGCGCTGTCCATAAACCGCCAGAGACGCTTCGTCGAAGGGTTGTCCGCTGGTGAGCGCTTTGACCACGATGCGTTGGCCCGGAATGATGCAAAAAAAGACATTCGCGCTCATGGTCGTAGCCAAGGTCGCGCCCATGAGCACAAAGGCGGCACGTCCCGCATACAGCTGGTTGAACAACCAACACAGCACCGCCACCAACACCAGCAACACCCCTGCAAGCCAGCGCTCGCCATGCACGCGTTGGCCCAAGGTTTTGCACAACGTGTCGTAGATCAACCAAAAGCCAACCATGCAAGCCAATGCAGTCAAACCAGCTACTTGGGTAGACCAAGCGTGTATTGAGGGGTCTATCAAATACACATTGGCTTGCCACAAGTAAAGCACGCAAAACAACGCAAAACCACTCAACCAAGTGGTATAGCTTTCCCAATAAAACCAATGCAATGTGCTGTTGATGTGACCCGGTGCGCCGAGGTATTTTTGCGGGTTATAAAAGCCACCACCATGCACTGCCCACATTTCGCCACCGACGCCTTTGGCTTTCAAATCGGGGTCTTGTGGGGGAACAAGGTTGCTGTCGAGAAACACGAAATAAAACGAAGAGCCAATCCAAGCGATGGCGACGATGACATGCAACCATCGCAACAACAACTGAGCCCATTCAAGCAAATAGGTTTCCATAAGGCCGACTATATTCTGATTTTTTTAAATCGATCTGTGCTCAAGACTTCAACACCGTTTGCAACAACTGCGCGGCCACCGACACCGCAATCACCTCGGGCAATTTGCTGTCAATGCCCGAGATGCCGATGGGTGTGGTGACATGCGCAAAATCTGCTGACCCAAATCCGCGCTCCTCCAACCGGTGCTTGAACCTCGCCCATTTGCTGGCGCTGCCAATCAATCCCACATAAGGCAAATCGGCCGATGCACGCACACGCTTCAAACAGGCCGCCAAAATGTCCAGGTCCTCGGCATGGCTGAAGCTCATGATCAACACCAAGCTGCCGGGCGTCAAATCCGTCACCGCCTCATGCACGGGGTCCGAATGCTCGGTCTTGACTTGCGCGGGTAAATTCGCGGGAAACACTTCGTCGCGGCTGTCGATCCAACGCAATTCAAACGGCAAATCTGACAAGACATTCACCAATGCGCCTCCCACATGCCCGCCGCCAAACAAGGCCACGGGTTGCAATCGGGGCCGCAATTCGTCAAGAAGTGCCTCAGCGTCCTTGTCGCTGATTAAGCGGTATTCCAACTCGACGACGCCACCGCAACACTGTCCCAAAGCCGGCCCGAGAGGCACGGTTTGCGAACCAGGGTGTGGCACGCGACCAGCCAACATGTCTTTGGCCAATGCCACCGCTTGATATTCCAAATGACCGCCGCCAATGGTGCCAACCAAGGCATCAGGGAAAACCGCCATCCAACTGCCACTGTCGCGGGGCACAGAACCACGGGTGCGGGTGACCTTGACCAACACCCCGTTGTCATGGGCCAAGCGCTCTGTCAGTTGCGTTAAAAATTTCAAAAAATCACCATATTTAATAGGATGTTAAATTCCAATCGTTTCGTCTATGCCCATCACCCGCGCCAAGGACACGCATGCTTCGATATGACCTCACCCGAGCAACCTTTGGATTGATATTGGTCTTCCTGTCTGGCTGTATGTTCTTGCCCAGAGAACAGACCAGGCCCTCTGAGCCAGCGCCTGAAGTGGTTCCTGAATACAAACCAACACCTGCGCCTGAACCGAAACCCGCGCCCCCGCCTGCGCCCGCACCGGCGGCGCCTGCTGCCAAACCCGCGCCAGCGCCCCAAGCTGCAAAACCATTGCCACCGCCAGAGCCGGTCAATCCACTGAAGTCGATGGCGCGAGACGCCAAAGAATACCGCAAGGATGCGGCCAAACACATCTACAGCAAATACCCCGACAAAATTTACGCGGGCAAACTGCCGCCCATGCTCAAAGCGGTCGGTGTGATCGATGTGGTCGTGGGCCCCAATGGCCAAGTGTTGGAATTGACTTGGTCAAGGGCACCCAGCCATGTGCCTGAAGTGATGCGCGACATTGAAACGATGATTCGACGCGCGGGCCCTTTACCGGCCCCAGTGAATTTGCGCCGAGTGACCTACACCGAAACTTGGTTGTGGCACAAGAGCGGACAGTTTCAGTTGGACACGTTGACCGAAGGCCAAAATTAAAACGTCTCAAGACCCTCGGTAGGTCGAGTAGCTCCAAGGGCTGACCAACAATGGCACATGGTAGTGTTGCGACACATTGGCCACGCCGAAGTCAATCGTCACTTGGTTCAAAAAATTTGGCTCGGGCAAGGCAACGCCTTTGGCAGCGAAATAGTCTTTGACGCCAAACACCAAACGGTAAGTTCCCACTTGGAGTTGTGGGCTGTCCAGCAAGGGGCCGTCACTGCGTCCGTCTGTGTTCAACACCCATGTGCGAATCAACTGTGGTTGCGCAGATTGGGTGGTGTACAAAGACACCGACATTCCTGCCGCAGGGCAACCGTGCATGGTGTCCAAAACATGTGTGCTCAATCCCATGGTGCGTCTCTTTGGTCAGTCCCTGAGTCGGGTATATAGTTGATTGGATCAGTTTAACGCCCTCTCTTTAAACGCCATGAACCCATTGACGCCACCAGCACACAACGACCAACCGATCGCATGGCTGAACCAAGCCAGTGATTCAGAGGCGAACGAATGGTTGCACGGCATTTATGAGCACAGCCCTTGGGTGGCGCAAGCTGCACTGCAGCACCGGCCGTTTCGCAGTTTGGCGCATTTGAAATGGGCCTTGTGCGACAGCGTGACCCGCGCCTCGCATGCACAGCAATTGGCATTGGTCAAAGCCCACCCCGTGCTGGCAGCCAAACCCGCAACCGGCTTGACTTGCGAATCTCGACAAGAACAACAACTCGCAGGGCTGTGGCAAAGCACGACCGATCAGGCCGCAGAACTCCAACAACTCAACGCGACGTACCTTGCGCATTTCGGTTGGCCGTTCATCATTGCCGTGCGTGGGCCGCGCGGATCAGGTTTATCGCCCGAGGCCATCTTGACAGAACTGCGCCGTCGCATGACGCATGCACCGGCCCATGAATTCCATGAATGCCTGCGCCAAATTCACCGCATCGCAGAAACCCGTTTGAATGAGAAATGCCAAAGCCAGCCTCGCTTAGGCAGTGAGGTGTGGGACTGGCATGAATGGTTGGCGCAATTCAGCGACCCGGGGTTCAAAGAACATGGGCAATTGAGCATTTCTTACTTGACTGCCGCGCACCAAGCCTGCGCCCAAACCATCGCATTGGGCATGAAAGCCTGCGGCTTTGACGAGGTACACATCGATGACGTGGGCAATGTCGTTGGCCGCTACCATGCGCAAAACATCGACGCGCCGTGCTTGCTCACAGGCAGCCATTACGACACGGTTCGCAACGGCGGCAAGTACGACGGGCGCTTGGGCATTTTGGTGCCCATGGCATGCGTGCGTGAATTGGCTCGTCAACACAAGCGCTTGAACATTGGCTTGGAAGTGGTGGCATTTGCCGAAGAAGAAGGCCAACGTTACAAGGCCACCTTTTTGGCGTCATCGGCTTTGGTCGGCACGTTTGACAAGGCTTGGTTGGACCAGCAAGACGCCAACGGCATCAGCATGCGAACGGCCATGACATCTGCCGGGCTAGACCCACGCCGCATTTCACGCATTCAGCGCGACCCGCAACGTTATGTCGGTTTCATTGAAGTACATATCGAACAAGGCCCGGTGTTGCACAGCATGCATTTGCCGCTGGGCATCGTCACCTCTATCAACGGCAGCGTGCGCTACTTGGTGAAGATCACCGGCACGGCCAGCCATGCAGGTACCAGCCCCATGAACCAACGACAAGACGCGGTGGCCGCGTTCGCGCAATGGGCGGTTGAAGTTGAACAACGCGCCAAACAAGATGGCGATTCTGTTGCCACCATCGGCATGTTGAATGTGCCGCAAGGGTCTGTGAATGTCGTGCCTGGCGCTTGCCATTTCAGCCTTGACATGCGAGCCCCCAACGATGCGCAACGCGATGCCATGGCGCATGACATCTTGCAGCGCCTGCACGACATTTGTGCAGAACGCGGCGTGCAATGCGAACTGGAAGAAACGGTGCGGGCCTCTGCCGCCCCCAGCGACGCCCAATTGCAACGACGTTGGGAACATGCCGTCACCCAACTTGGTTTGCCCATACACCGCATGCCCAGCGGCGCCGGCCATGACGCCATGAAACTGCACCAGGTCATGCCGCAGGCCATGCTGTTTGTGCGCGGCGAGAACCAAGGCATCAGCCATAACCCGTTGGAATGCACCACCGCAGACGATATGCAGCTGGCCATTGACGCTTTTTCTTTATTTATCAACGATTTTTGATTGAATGGGTGAAAACCCTTAATTCATCAAAACTGTTTTTAAAACTCAGTTATCGGCAAATTCACAAAATTTGTGATTTTTGCGAATATCATTTTCTCAGACTGGATATTCATCCTGATCGTGATAGGCGCCATGGCTTTGGTCGCTTATTTGGGAGAAATTGCATTCGAACACGCGCAGCAAACTGAAAAAAGCAAACGCAACGGTGAAGCATTGGCAACTTGGCTGAGTGACGCCAGCACCAAGCGTTTTGCCGAGGACTATGCCATCAAAGCTTGCGCTGGCGGAGGTGACCCCAAAACCAGTACTTGGGGTGCTTGCTTGGAACATTTGCAAGCCAATGAATTCAAAGACATGAAAAACCCCTTCAAAGGCCAGCATCCTGAATTCATCGATCAATGTAACCCTGCAGACAAATCGCTCACAGGTGAAATAGTCTTGCTCAAAGTGACACCCACCCCTCCTGGCTCCGCAGTCCCCAGCATCAACTCGAAACTGGCCGCTGAAGACAGCATCGACCAAAAACTTTCCCTGAGCTTAGGCATTTGCGACAAAGGTTCTTACTTTGTCAAAGTTGCTGATGTTGAATTCTGAGGAACCTGACATGTCACAAGAAAATATCCTAGAAACCGCGCCACCCAAGCTGATTGACATTGAATCGGTTGACGCCAAAGCCTTGTTGGGTCTTGAAGAATCAGGGCCTGCGATTTCACGTGATCAGCCATTTCGCCGTTGGCTCTATGACTGGACATTGAACCCTGATATCTTGGGTAATTTCCAAAAAACGCTGGACAGTTGGATCGGCATACTGATCGTTGTGAACTTGTTCGCGTTGGTACTGGAGCATGTGCCCGCCTTGTTTGATCCTTACAAACAACTGTTCCATTACTTTGATATTTTTTCGGTCACCGTGTTTGTATTGGAATACGCACTGCGTTTTTACCTTGCACCCGAAGACGAGGAATTCCAACGCAAAAGCATGCCAAGGGTTGCCTATATTTTCAGCCCCTTTGCCATCATTGACTTTTTGGCTGTGGCGCCATTTTTCTTGCAAGCTTTCATTCCAATTGATTTGCGAGCACTTCGGTTTTTGAGACTGTTGCGAATCCTCAAATTGTTTCGCATCGTCATTCCAGCCATTAAAGAATTTGCCCAATTGAACCGTGGCCGCACCTTCCGTCAAAAAATTCATGCCTTGGTGTTTGAAAGCGAATATGGCGGAAAGCTGCAAACCATTTTTGACACGTTCATTGGCATTTGGGTCATTATTTCGGTGCTGGCCGTGGTACTCGAATCCATACAAAGCGTCAGTTACCTCATCAATTTAGAGTTTGTGATTCTCGATACGGTTGCGGTGGCGATCTTCACCATTGAATACCTGATGCGTTTGTACGCTTGTGTCGAAGAACCGCGCTTCAGGCATGGGTTTTTGGGCCGCTTCAAACAAGCGCGCAACCCCGCCACCGTCATTGATTTGTTAGCAATTCTTCCCTTCTTCCTTGAAGTGTTGCTGGGAACCGTGCTTGATTTGCGTTTCTTGCGAACCTTCCGCTTGGCGCGTTTGCTCAAGTTGACCCGCTACAACGACTCCACCAAAATCTTGACCACCGTGATTGCACGCGAGTGGCCGGTCATCAGTGCATCTGCCTTCATCATGATTTTGATGGTGATCATGACCGCCAGTTTGGGTTATGTGTTTGAACACGAAGCACAACCCGAAAAATTCGACAACATTCCCAACTCTGTGTATTGGGCCGTCATTACCTTGGCCTCTGTGGGTTACGGCGATATTTCACCTGTCACACCGGTGGGGCGTTTCATGACAGTGGTCATGGCATTGTTGGGTATTGGTATTTTTGCGATTCCTGCGGCTTTGCTGGCTTCCGCATTTGGTGACCAATTGCACAAAGAACGCGAGATGCTGAAATCCAACTTGCGCAACATGATGAAGGATGGTCACTTGGATGAGAGCGAAATTGACATGCTCAGAACCGAAGCCAAGCGATTGCACATCACCATTGAAGAGCTGAACGCCTTGCTTGAACATGTCCACAACGAACGCATCAACAAGCAAAACCAATCGCAAATACCATTGCATGTGATCGCAGACCGCCCTGCACAAGCTGTCGAGCATTACAAAAACCTGTTGGGGCAAATCCACCAACTGGCATTGATGACCGATGCTGCCAAATTTGAAGCAGCCGCACGTGAATCAGACCGTCTTTCAGCGTCTGAAATGGCCATGTGGCAAAAATTTCAATCTGGAAAATCCAACGGCTAAGTTTTGAATGAAATGCTCTCAATGTCACACTGACAACGCAGCTGACAGTCTTTTTTGTGGTAAATGCGGGGCGGTACTTGCATCAAACGCGAGCGTTGAAGGTCAAGCAACCGATGTAAAACCGCCAAGCAACCCAGCCACAAGGTTGCGCCACACGGTCATGGAAATCTTGGAGGGCGAGCCCTCTCAGCCATTGTCAAAGTATGTGGAATGGCTGATCACCGTGGTGGTGTTGGTCAATTGCTCGGCGGTGATCCTGGACTCTGTGCCAGAAATTCACGCCGATTACAAAGACTTTTTCCACGAACTGGAATTTTGGAGCGTGATGTTCTTCACGTTGGAATATGTGTTGCGCGTCTGGTCACTCGGCGCCAAGCACTCCGACAGTGCATGGCGTGGCAGACGCGGCTACATCTTCAGCCCCTTTGGTTTGGTCGATTTTTTCGCCACCATGCCTTATTACATGCACGTGTTTTTCCCCACGTTGGATTTGCGCATCTTGCGCGTACTGCGTTTGTTGCGAATACTGAAACTCTCTAAATACAACTCTGCACTGCAGGATTTGTTCTCAGCGGTGTACTCCGAGCGCAGGGCTTTCGGCTCGGCTGCGTTTTTGTTGTTGATCGCCACCATCGTGTCAGCGTCATTGATGCATTTTGCAGAAGGCCATGCACAACCAGAGCAGTTCGGCACCATCCCCCACGCCATTTACTGGGCCATCGTCACCATCACTTCGGGCTACGGAAACATCGAACCCGTGACCAAAGGCGGTGAGGTGGTGGCTTTGTTGACTGGCTTTTTAGGCGTGTGCATGGCTGCGATCATGACCGGTATCGTGGCCTCGGCGTTTGCCAACCAGTTGTCACGCAAAAAATCAGCCTACCAAGCGCAGTTGCGCCAAGTGTTGGCCGATGGCGTGGTCTCTGATGCCGAACGAGACACGCTCAAACGCTTGCAAGCACAGTTCCGTTTAAGTGACAAAGAAGTTCAGACCATGCTGGACCAGGCCCAAGGCAAGTTGAAACAATGACCGAAGCAGCCCCACCCAAATCGGCATACCAACATGCCCAATTGCGCGTTTTCAAAATCCTTGAAGGCGATGTGACCGAACCTGCCAGCCGTTTTTGCGAAATATTCATTGCGCTCTTGGTGGTGTTGAATGTGGTGGCCATCATTTTGGAATCGGTGCCTGACATCCACGAAGAATGGGGTCACTTTTTCCATTACTTCGATTTGTTCAGTGTCGGCGTGTTTTCTTTGGAATACGTGTTGCGTGTGTGGTCTTACGCGCAAAAATTCGCGGACGAAGGCGGCACGGCATGGGAAGGTCGCAAGAGCTACATCTTCAGTTTTTTCGGTATGGTTGATTTTTTCAGCACCGTGCCTTTCTATTTGCAACTGCTTTTACCGGGCACAGACTTGCGTGTGTTGCGCATGTTCAGGTTGCTTCGCATTTTCAAACTGTCTCGCTACAACAGTGCGATGGATGACATGTTCGAAGCCATCAAGTCAGAGCGCGACTCGTTTTCTTCAGCACTGTTTTTGCTGTTGATCAGCGGTTTGTTGTTTTCATCATTGATCTACATCATTGAAGGCCATGACCAACCCGAGGTGTTCCCGTCCATTCCCGCAGCGATGCACTGGTTTGTCATCACCATCATTTCGGGCTGGGGAAATGTGGACCCGGTCACCTTCCCCGGTGTCATTCTGGTCATCATCACGCAGATCCTGGCCATCGCACTCGCGGCCATTTTGACGGGTGTGGTCTCAACCGCCTACACCACCCAAGTCAGTCGCCGTGAGGCTTTGTATGAAATGGAAATTCGTGAAGTGCTGGCCGATGGCGTGGTCACCGCAGAAGAAGAAGCGCATTTGCGTGCGGTACAAGCCAAATACGGCATGTCAGACGAGCAAGTGGAATCCATTGCTGCGCAGGTGCGCGCTGAAAAAGAGAAATCTACGGATTGATGGGGTGATGAACCCATGGGCTAACACGCATGGTGTTTTCCGTTGCGAGTGGCATGATTCAAAACGATTTGTTACCTAAGGAGTTGCGATGACTGACATGGGAACCACCTTGCTGATTTGGGCCGCCATTTTGGGCGCGATTGCTGCCGGCTCCATGGTGCTCGGCGCCATTGTGGGCATCACCACACCCATGTCGAATGCCACCGTCGGGGCCATGTGCGGTTTTGGCGCTGGCGCCTTGATTTCAGCCCTTGCCATCGAACTGGTTTCGCCCACGGTCGAGGCTTTGGCACACGCGGATTTGGCCGATCGCAGCACGGAAATTCACCACTTTGTCACTTTGCTGATTGCGTTGATTGGGGGTGGCGTCATCTTCATCGTGCTGGACCAATTGCTCAGCAGCCATGGCGGCTATTTGCGCAAAGGCGCTTATGTCATTGCGCAGCACGCTAAAAACAAAAGCAAGCGACAAGCCGAATTGATGCAATCGATTGGCAATTCTTCTTTCTTCAGCAGCATGTCACCCGACTTGATGCACGAACTGTTGAAGATGTTGCATCCCAAATTCATCGTTCAAGGTGAATCGTTGTTCAATGCTGGCGATGAGTCGCACGAGTTGTACATCGTGCGGTCAGGCAGTTTGACGCTCACCCATACCGATGGCAATACCAGGGTGGCCGAGCGTGGCGATTTGATCGGCGAAGTGTCTTTTCTGGCACATCAACCGCACAGCACCTCAGCCGTGGCCGAGCACGGACCTGCCGAGTTGTTGGTCCTGCACAAAGCGCAATACGAGTTGTTTGCCAAACTTCACCCTGAGTTTGCTGGCACCGTGCGTGAATTGGCATCTGAACGTATTTTGGAAAACAAACGCCATTTGGACCAATCTGCCATTGCCAAACAACAGTGGGCTGACATGGCGATTGATGCATTGCGTACCGGTGGCACCGAGGTTCCCAGTGCAAGCGACATGAACACCATGAAAGAAGAACACAGCAACGCAGGCATGGCGATTTGGTTGGGTAATTTGCTGGACGTGATCCCAGAGAGTTTTGTGATCGGGACCGTCATGCTGTCATTGGTGGCTGCCAAATCCGCGGCAGGCGTCGAGCTCAGTTTTTTTGACGTGATGCCGCTGACTTTGGTGGGCGCATTGTTCCTCTCCAATTTTCCTGAAGCCTTGTCGGCCAGTGTGAACATGAAGCAGCAAGGTTTTTCCACCACCAAAATCATTCTTTTATGGATGGCTTTGACGGTCATTTGCGCAGTGGGTGCTGCCTTTGGCGCATACGTGGGTGAATCGATTCCGCATGCAGCCATGATCGTGGTTGAAGGCATTGCTGCAGGCGCCATGCTCACCATGATTGGCTCGGCGATGCTGCCAGAAGCCGCGCATTTGTCGAGCCCCAACATGGCCGGTTTTTCTACGCTGGTGGGCTTTGTGGCTGCGATAGGATTCAAGCTGTTTGAATAAGGGCAGATATGGGATGGCAGGCCAAGCTGCGGCTTGACTACAGTGTGGAAGCGCAGCGTTGTGTGGCACGCCATGTGCACGAAGGCCCTTTGCGTGTACTCAAAGCCCTTTATCCAGAAGGCGACCGCGTTTGTCACCATGTGTTGGTACACCCGCCATCCGGTTTGGTCGGGGGTGACGAATTGCAGATCAACCTCCACTTGCAAGCGGGTGCGCATGCCCTCATCACCACGCCCGGTGCCACGCGGTTTTATGGCTCTGATGGACTGACTGCTCAACAGCACGTACAAGCCCATGTGGCTGAGGACGCCACACTCGAATGGTTACCCTTGGAAGCCTTGGCCTACAACCGTTGTCAAGCGCACAACCAAGCCGTGTTTCATCTGGCCCATGGCAGTCGCTTGATCGCTTGGGATGTCACTGCGTTGGGCTTGCCACATGCCAACCAACCTTTTGTGCAAGGACAGTTTCAACAGCATTTGGAAATCGCCGGCACATGGTTAGAACGTGGGTTGATTGACGCGAAGGATCAACGCTTGCTGCACAGCCCACTCGGCTTGAATGGCCACACCTGCGTGTCCACCTTGGTGTTTGCCCAAGGCCATGCCATGGCTGACACCTTGCGTGAACAGGTGGTGGCGATGGCGCGCGAATTGTGTGAATCGCATCCGCTGCGTTGGCAGTCAGGCG
>RFYK01000054.1 GCA_009925585.1 Betaproteobacteria bacterium
GTCCATGAAGTACTTGAACATGCGGCGTTTGATCGCGCTGGCATCTTCCATGCGAATCATCACTTGGGTCAACAAGCCTTCGAACACACGCGGCGGCGCAAAGTAATAGGTCGGTCCCACTTCCTTCAAATCGATGGTGACGGTTTCTGCCGACTCTGGGCAATTGACGACATAACCACAGCACAACCATTGCGCGTAGCTGAAAATGTTTTGACCAATCCACGCCGGCGGCAAATACGCCAGCACTTCTTCGCGGTGGGTCAGTCGGTCGAAGTCGGCACCGGCTTTGGCGCGGTCCAACAAACTGCGGTGGGTATGCACCACGCCTTTGGCGTTGCCAGTGGTCCCGGAGGTAAAGAACATGGCCGCCACATCGTCGGGCTGGCCTTGTTCAATCTGTGTGTGAACAAATTCGGGTTGCTGCGCCACCAACGCGGCTCCTTCGTTCAACACCTGCTGCAAATGGCTCAAAAAGGTTGGCGGGTAATGGCGCAGACCGCGCGGGTCATCGTAATAAATGCGCGCAAGGCTGGGGCAGTCTGGGTGAATCTCCAACAACTTATCGACTTGTTCTTGGTTTTCCACCACCGCAAAACGCACCTCGGCATTGTTGATGGGGAACACGTATTCGGTGGCAACAGCATCTTGGTAAAGCGGCACGGGTATGCCACCCAGCACTTGCACCGCCAACATGCTCGCGTACAAATTCGGACGGTTCGCGCCGACGATCACCACATGGTCGCCACGCTGCAACCCGTCACGCGCAAACACATGCGACATCTGCCGAACCAAGACGTACAAATCAGCCCAATTCAGGGTTTGCCAAATGCCATATTCCTTTTCGCGCAAGGCCGCGTCGCCAGGACGCTGGCTGGCGTGGTGAGCCAAAAGACGGGGGAAAGTGGTGTCCATGTGCGTGTCAAATTGCCGGATAACGGTGACATTGCCGTTGAGAGCCGAAATATTAGGCCCAAGTTTGACGCTATTTTGTCTTTTGAACGACAATTTAGGGAAGATACCTAGGCTTTGTTTCTTAATTCTCATTGCCCTTCCATGGCCCAAGACCTGACATTGCACCAGCGCCGTCGTGCGCCCACCCCGCAAGAGCTGCAAGACATTCCTTGGCTGAATGCGCTGACAGCGCACGAACGCGCACAAACCATGTCGCAATTGGTCGTGGGTGACGCATTAGCGGGAGACGTGGTGTGCCGCATTGGGCGCGCGCCGACCTATTGGTTTGGCGTGATCGATGGCTTGCTCAAAATGAACATCGACACCGACAAGGGCGACAGCCTGACCTTCACCGGCGTGTCGCGTGGCGGTTGGTTCGGCGAAGGCACCGCGCTCAAACGCGAACCCTACCGCTACAACGTGCAAGCCTTGCGGCCCAGCGTGGTCGCGGGTTTGCCCATCGACAGCTTTCACAACTTGCTGTCGGGGTCGCTCGGGTTCAACCGTTTCATCATGAACCAACTGAACGAGCGGCTCGGGCAATTCATCGCCGCGCGTGAAATTGACCGGATCAACAACCCCGACTTGCGGGTTGCACGCAATTTGGCCGCGCTGGTCAACCCGGTGTTGTTCCCTGGGGTCGGCCGGTTGCTGAACATCACCCAACAGGAATTGGGCTATTTGGTCGGGCTGTCTCGCCAACGGGTGAACGTCGCGCTCAAACGCTTGGAACAAGCGCAATGGATCAGCGTGAGCTATGGCGGTATACAAGTGTTGGACCTGGCTGCTTTGCGAAGCCATACACTGCCTGACACATGAACAACGTCACCGTCCGCCTGAACAAGCGCATGGCCGAACTCGGCCTGTGTTCACGCCGTGAAGCCGACGACTGGATCGCCAAAGGCTGGGTGCGGGTGAATGGCGAAACCGCGGTGCTGGGCAGACCGGTCAGCCCCTTGGATCGAATTGAAGTGGACCGCTTGGCACGCGGCCAACAAGAGCGGCAAGTCACGGTGCTGTTGCACAAGCCGGTGGGTTATGTCAGTGGTCAGGCCGAGGACGGCCACAAGCCGGCCATTCAGTTGATCGAAGCCGCCAACCATTGGCGCGAGGACAAAGCCCCGATTCGGTTCGCGCCCAAGCAGCGCATGGGACTGGCCCCTGCCGGACGCTTGGACATTGACTCGGTGGGATTGCTGGTGCTGACCCAAGATGGCCGGGTGGCCAGGCAACTCATTGGCGAAGACTCTGGGGTGGAGAAAGAGTACCTGGTGCGGGTGCAGTACGGACGGCTGGCAGCCGGCATGGTGCAAACCGATGTGCAGTCGCTGTTTCCCCGCGAGCAACTGGCTTTGCTGCGCCATGGTTTGTCACTGGATGGCCAGCCACTGAAACCGGCGCAAGTGGATTGGCAAAACCCCGAGCAATTGCGCTTCGTGCTGACCGAAGGCAAAAAACGGCAAATCCGCCGAATGTGTGAACAGGTGGGGCTGACCGTGGTCGGTTTGAAGCGGGTGCGTATCGGGCGGGTCAACTTGGGCCAGCTGCCGGTGGGTCAATGGCGGTATTTGGGACGAGAAGAGACGTTTGTCTGAATTTGCGCGCCCAGTTTTCGACGGTTTTCACCACGTCGGACTTGATTTTGGCCCGTCTGCCCCAAGCTCATAGCCTGCTTTTTTAAATCTTTGAATTCTCATGAGCAAACACACCCATTCCTTCCAAGCTGAAGTTGCCCAACTGTTGCACCTGGTCACGCACTCGCTGTACTCCAACAAAGAAATCTTTTTGCGCGAACTGGTGTCCAACGCGTCGGATGCCTGCGACAAACTGCGCTACGAAGCACTGAACAACGCCGGCTTGTATACGGCATTGGCATGAGCCAACAAGAAGCGATCGACCATTTGGGCACGATCGCCAAAAGCGGCACGCGCGATTTCATGAGCCGCTTGAGCGGTGACCAGCAGTCCGATGCCAAAGACAAGGGCGCATTGATCGGTCAATTTGGCGTGGGCTTTTACTCGGGCTTCATCGTCGCCGACAAAATCGTGGTCGAAACCCGCCGTGCCGGTTTGGATGCCAAAGAAGGTGTGCGCTGGACCAGTGGCGGCAGTGGCGACTTCGAGGTGGAAACCATCACCCAAGACAAGCGGGGCACCCACATCATTTTGCACATGCGCGATGATGCCGACGAGTACCTCAGCACGTGGAAACTCAAGTCCATCATCGGCAAATACTCAGACCACATTTCCTTGCCCATTCTGATGCGCAAAGAAGAATGGAAAGAAGGCGAAAAAGACCAACCCGGCGAGATGGTGATGACCGATGAATGGGAAACCGTCAACAAAGCCAGTGCCTTGTGGACCCGCCCGAAAAAAGACATCACCGACGAACAACACGCTGAGTTTTACAAAGCGATCAGCCACGATTTCGAGGCGCCGCTGGCATGGAGCCACAACCGGGTGGAAGGCAGCACCGAATACACCCAACTGCTGTACTTGCCTGCGAAAGCCCCGTTCGATTTGTGGAACCGCGACAAAAAGGCTGGCATCAAGCTGTATGTCAAGCGGGTGTTCATCATGGATGACGCCGAAGCCCTGATGCCGACCTATTTGCGGTTTATCAAAGGCGTGGTCGACTCTGCCGATTTGCCGCTGAACGTCAGCCGCGAACTGCTGCAAGAAAGCCGCGACGTGAAAGCCATTCGCGAAGGCAACACACGGCGTGTGTTGTCCATGTTGGAAGACTTGGCCAAGCGCGACATACCTGCAGCAGACGCCAGCGATGAAGACAAACAAGACGCGGGCAAATTCAGCAAGTTTTACGCTGAGTTCGGCGCGGTGCTGAAAGAAGGTTTGGGCGAGGACTTTGCCAACAAAGAAAAAATCGCCAAGTTGCTGCGTTTTGCCAGCACCACGTCGGACACGGTGAGCGTGGGTTTTGCGGATTACAAATCGCGCATGAAAGAAGGCCAAGAAGCGATTTACTACGTCACCGCCGACAGCTTGGCTGCGGCGCGCAACAGTCCGCAAC
Source organism: Betaproteobacteria bacterium (assembly GCA_009925585.1). Classification (GTDB taxonomy): domain Bacteria; phylum Pseudomonadota; class Gammaproteobacteria; order Burkholderiales; family Burkholderiaceae_C; genus Limnohabitans. The sequence goes on from RFYK01000054.1 coordinate 3,982, forward strand.
TCGAGGTGTTTCGCAAAAAAGGCATCGAGGTGCTGCTGATGTCAGACCGGGTGGACGAATGGGCTTTGGGCTTCTTGCACGAGTTCGATGGCACGCCACTGCAATCCGTGGCGAAAGGCGCGTTCGACTTGGGCAAACTGCAAGACGAAGCAGAGAAAAAAGCCGCAGAAGCGGCCGCAGACACGCTCAAACCCTTGTTGGCGAAGCTGAAAGAAACGCTCAAAGACAAAGCCGACGATGTGCGCATCACCACCCGCTTGGTCGACTCACCCGCCTGTTTGGTGGTGAAAGACCACGGCGTCTCATTGCAAATGGCGCGCATGTTGAAACAAGCCGGTCAAAACGCACCGGATGCCAAACCGATTTTGGAAATCAACGCCGAGCACGCCTTGGTGAAAAAAATCGACAGCGATGCCGGACAAATTCATTTCCACGATTTGGCGCACATCTTGTTTGACCAAGCCTTGCTGGCTGAAGGCGGTCTGCCAGACGACCCCGCCGCTTATGTGAAACGGGTCAACGCTTTATTGGTTTAACCACGGGCCTCAAGCACGGGTTGAATCAGACACCATCCAAGGCATCAAACCGCGGCTGGTGTCTGAAAACCGGGCATAGCGTTCACGCAATGACCTGCTCGAGGCTTCATCCGGTTCAAACCGCTGACTGACGGGCGGAACCACGCAAACGTCTTGTTCGCTGGCACCAGTTGACAGCCAAGCCAATCGGGCGGCCCCTAACGCTGCACCTTCTTGTGCGCCGTCGTGCAAGGTCAGAGGCAAGTTGAGGGCATCGGCCAACAATTGTGCCCACCATGCACTGCGGGCCCCACCACCGACCAACGACAAGCTGCTCAGCATGCGCTGCGATTCACCCAAGGCTTGCAAGCCATCGCACAAGCCCAAAGCCACACCCTCCGCGACGGCATAAGCCATGTCAGCGGTGTCATGCGCGGCCGTCAGTCCCCACCAAGATGCCGTGGCGAGCGGTTGGTTATGCGGCGTGCGCTCACCACTCAGGTACGGAAAAAACAACGGGGCTTGGACGCGCTCGCTCGGGCTCAATGTGGCGGCAGCCGCCAGCAAACTGGCCTCGTCTTTGAACGCCAGTCGCTGCGCGGCCCAGGAGACGGCACTGGCGGCACTCAACATCACCGACATCTGGTGCCATCGTCCAGGCAAGGCATGGCAAAACGCATGCAACCCTTGCGCGGGGTTGGGGCGGTGTCCATCAGCACACACAAAAATCACACCCGATGTGCCCAAGGACACAAACCCTTGGCCCGGTTGCACCAAGCCCATGCCGACCGCACTGGCCGCGTTGTCACCCGCACCTGCGGCCACCGCGACACGGGCGGGCATGCCCCAGCGTTGACACCATTCGGGCTTGAGCCAACCCGTCATTTCATTGCCCTCGCACAAGCGGGGCATGTGACGACGTTGCAAGCCGCTTGCTTGCAGCAATTCGTCAGACCATTCGCGCAGACCGGTCGCCAGCCACAAAGTGCCTGAGGCATCTGACATGTCAGTGGCCAATTCGCCAGTCAACCGCCAACGCAGCCAATCTTTGGGCAACAGCACATGATGCGTTCGCGAAAACACATCGGGTTCGTGCTGTTGCACCCAAAGTAATTTCGGCGCGGTGAAACCGGGCATGGCCAGATTGCCTGTGATCTGCCGAAATGCCGGCAAGCGTGCTTCGAGTTGTTCACATTGCGCGCCACTGCGCCCGTCGTTCCACAAGATGGCGGGACGCAACACTTGCTGCTGTTCGCCCATCAACACGGCACCGTGCATTTGTCCAGACAAGCCCACCGCTCGCACTTGCGCCAATGCATCCGCATGGCTCGCGCGAACCTGGTGTTGGTCGTCCAACAACAAGGCTTTGAGTTCAGAGGTGCCAAGGTCGAGCCCGAGAAACATGTGCCCTGCCTTGCTTGTCAATGCGTGCCGCTGAAACGGCCCAGCGACTGACGGCGGAAATCGGATGGCGTCATGCCTTTGATTTCCAAAAACCGTCGGTTGAAATTGGCGGCGCTGTTGAACCCGACTTCATAGCAAATGTGGTTGATCGGTTGTTCGGTGTCCATCAGCAGTTGGCAGGCGCGGCTGATGCGCACACGGTTGACGAAATCGGTGAACGTGTTGCCCGTGGCTTTGCGAAAGAACCGGCTGAATCGACTTTCACTCATGCCCAGTTCAGCGGCCAGCGCGGTGGCCGAGTGGTTGTCGGCCAATTGCTCGGTGATGCGGTTGACCACGCTGTTGATCAGCTCGAGTGACGCGTCATCGTCATCGCTTTGCAGTTGAGTGCTGGAGAGCAATCGGTAATCGGTGCAAGCGGCGAGATCGGCCAGGAATTCACAAAACGCATTGAAACGGCGCAAGCCTTGCGCGGCTTTGACCTTGCGCCAATGTTGCATCGCTTGCTCAGACACACCAAAAAATTCGATGCCGTGACGAGCGCGTTCCAACATGGGCAGCAATTGCGCGAGCTCGGGAATGCTGTCGCTGGCGCGTTGCAAGGGTTCATGGGCGAACTGAATCACCAAATCGCGCTCGGCCACGCCACCCGAGGCCAAATCCATGCTGACCCAGTTGTGCGGCAAGCGCGGTCCGGTCAACACCACTTGGCCCGGTTGGAATTGACCAATCCAATCGCCGACAAACACCTTGCCAGAGGTCGCTGTGATCAGGTGCAATTCGTATTCATCATGGCAATGCCAACGCGCCAGCGGCGTTGGAAACCCGTGCGACAAACAACGCACAAAGCCCACCTCATTCGGTGCTTCATACCCCAACTCGGGCGAGCGGGCAAAGTCCAGCTCCAATTCGGGTTTATGTTGGCGCGGCAGGTGCAATGACTTGGCAGGCATGTGTCGGGGCTCCCAAAGACTCCAAGCGGGGGTTGAGTTCACACGGGTTGAATCAGCCAGAGATTCAACTCATGACATTACCACCATCCACATTCAAAGTTTGCGCGGTGATGTAAGACGCTTCGTCGCTGGCCAAAAACACCGCGGCGCCACCAATGTCTGTCGGCTCACCCATGTAACCCAACGGCACCGCTTGTCCGACTTGTTTCTTTTTCTCACCCAGTGGCAGGTGCTCGTACTTGGCAAACAACGCGTCCACCCCGGCCCACATGGGCGTGTTGATGACGCCCGGGGAAATGGCATTGACACGGATACGGTGCGGCGCCATGGCCAAGGCCGCGCTTTGGGTGTAACTGATGATGGCCGCTTTGCTGGCGCAATAGTGCGACACCAAAGCCTCCCCTCGGCGTCCAGCTTGTGAAGCCATGTTGATCACGGCCCCGCCTTTGACCTGCTGTTCCACCATGTGCGCAAGCGTTTGCTGCATGACAAAAAATGCGCCCTTGACATTGACTGCAAACAACTTGTCGTACATCGCCTCGTCACTTTGCAACAGGGGCGCCATGTCAAAAATGGCGGCATTGTTGAACAAGGTGGTGATCGGCCCAAAGCGATGGTGTGCGGCTTGAATCAAGGCGGTGATCTGATCCATGCGGGTGACGTCGGTTGGCAAGTAATGCACTTGTTGCGGATGGGCTGCCATGAGCGCGGCCAACGCGGGCGTGGCTTGGGCACCGATATCAGTCACGGTGCAACACGCACCTTCTTGCACAAACGCAGCGGCCACGGCCAAACCAATGCCGCCGGCCGCGCCGGTCAACAACGCGTGTTTTTGATGCAATCGCTTCGTCATGAGACATGTCCTTGGGTGAATGCGCAGACACGCTCGTACGCGTCGCGCAATGCGTGAATCAAACGCGGGTCCGAGGCCAATTCGCCCCACAGGGTGGTGTCTGCCGCAAACGCGGCGACGGGGTCAGCGGCTTCACACATGGCGTGCCCGACAGCGGGATCCATGGCTTGGTCTTGGTAGGTGTACGGGATCAAGCCTTGGTGCCAACGCTGCAAGTAAGCCAAAAACAAAGCGGGGAGCATGGCGACACTGCGAATCGGCTCGCCCCGTGCCAAACGGTCGCGCACAGTGGGGGCAATCATGCCGGGAATTTTCGAAAACGCATCCATGGCCACACGCTGGTTGGTGTCGGCTATCGCGGGGTTTCCAAACCGTTCCAGCACCACATCACGGTACGCTGCCAAGTCAATCGGGCTGGGGGTCAACACTGGCATGGCGTCATCGGTGACATAGTCATATGCCATTTGACGAATGCGCGGGTCATGTGTGCCTTCGTGGATGAATTGGTAACCCACCAACGATCCAGCCCAGGCAATGCAACTGTGGGTGGCGTTGAGCAAACGTATTTTGGCTTCTTCATAAGGAGCGACCGACTCAACCAACGCCACGCCGACCCGCTGCCAATCGGGTCTTCCGTGAATGAACCGGTCCTCGATCACCCACTGAATGAAATGCTCGCCCATCAAGGCGGCTTTGTCATCCCAACCGGTGGCTAGGCGAACGCGTTGCGCCACCTCTGGCGTGGGCCGGGGCGTGATGCGGTCCACCATGGCATTCGGGTTGGTGGTGTGTGATTGCACCCATTCCAGCAACGCCGCATCGCCCAAGGCGGTGATGAATTGCAACAAGCCACTGCGTGATCGCTCGCCGTTGTGCCGCAAGTTGTCGCAATTGAGCAAGGTGACGGCACCTGCCTTGGCTTGCATGCGGGCACGCAATAAAGTGACCAATGCGCCGTAAATCGTGTGCCCTGCTTTGCCAGCTTTCAAGGCTTGCAGGTCCACCGTCAGGTCAGCGAAGTTGTCCCAATCCAAACGGTCTTGTGCATCCAGGTAATAACCGGCTTCGGTCACGGTGAAAGAAATGATGCGCGTGTCAGGGTCCGCTGCCATGCGTACCAATGGCGCCAAATCTTCTTGGTACATCAACACATCGCGGATCACATCGATGCAGGTGTATTGCCGCTCGCCTTGCGGCGACACGGTTTCTAAGGTGTACTTGCCTTGCTGTGCATGCAAGGCGGCCATGGTCTCTGGCATGTCAGGGCGCAAATTGCCCCCCGCCAATGTCCACTGCGTGTCACCCAATTCGTGCAGCTGCTGTAAATACACCGCTTGGTGTGCGCGGTGAAACGACCCTAATCCCAAGTGAAGAATGCGCAAAGGTGTTGTTGTTTTGATTGACATCGTGAAGAAACCATCGACAGGAAAAAGAAACGGGCATCAAGCGCGGACGGCCAAGCCGTTGGCATCAAACCAATGGGCTTTTGACCATTCAAGCTGCACACCGACCGCATCACCAGGGCGCAAGGGACTGCGCAGGTTTTGTCTGGCCACCATCAATGAACCATGGTCGGTGTTCACATAAATCAAGGTTTCAGCACCCAAGGCCTCGACCAGTTCCACCGTGCCAGCGAGTTGACCTTGTCCAAATGCAACCACTTGCACATGCTCGGCACGCATGCCCATGGCACCTTGTTTGGCTGCTGGCGGGCAATGGCTCAACACGCTGGCGGGCCATTGGCTGCACGGCAACATGTTCATGGGTGGTGTGCCAATGAACTGGGCCACGAACTGATTGGCCGGATGGTCATACAGCGCCAATGGGGTGCCTACTTGCTCAATCACCCCATCGCGCAACACCACCACCCGGTCAGCCAAGGTCATGGCCTCTACTTGGTCATGGGTGACGTAAATGGTGGTGGCGCCCAGTTCACGGTGCAACTTGGCGATCTCCACACGGGTTTGACCGCGCAATGCCGCGTCCAAGTTGGACAAGGGCTCGTCAAACAAAAACACTTTGGGCTCGCGCACAATGGCGCGGCCAATCGCGACCCGTTGGCGCTGACCACCCGACAATTCACGCGGTGTGCGTTTCAAATAAGGACCCAGGTTCAAGATGTCGGCAGCGCGCTGCACTTTCTGGCGAATCACGCTTGGATCGACATGGGCCAGCTTGAGCGCAAAGCTCATGTTTTCATACACACTCATGTGCGGGTAAAGCGCGTAACTTTGAAACACCATGGCCAAATCGCGCTGGCTGGAAGCCAAATGCGTGATGTCACGTTGTTCCAAATGGAGCTGCCCACGGTCAATGCGCTCGAGCCCGGCGATCAACCGGAGCAATGTCGATTTGCCGCAACCCGACGGCCCGACAAACACCATGAACTCGCCTTGTTCGATCGTCAAGTCTATGCCCTTGATGGCGCGGTGATCGCCAAAAAACTTTTCGATGCCTTGGAGTTGAAGGTATGCCATGGTGTGTGCTTGAACAGGTTTATTTGACGGCGCCAAAGGTCAAACCTTGCACCAATTGTTTTTGGCTGAACCACCCAAACACCACGATCGGTGCGATGGCCATCAGCGAAGCGGCGGATAACTTGGCCCAAAACAAACCCTCGGGACTGGAATAACTGGCGATCAGCGTGGCCAAGGTACCGCCTTTGGCAGCGGTCAAATTGAGCGACCAAAACGCCTCGTTCCAACTGAGCACCAAACACAACAAACCGGTCGATGCCAAACCACCCATGGCCAACGGTAACAACACCATGCGCCACTCTTGCCACAAGCCTGCGCCGTCCATGCGTGCTGCTTCCAATATCTCATGCGGAATCTCTTTGAACTGTGAAAACAGCATCCAGACCATGATCGGCAAATTACTGAGCGTGAACACGATGATCAATGCCAACTGCGTGTCCAGCAAATGACTTTTTTGCGCCAGCACATACACCGGCACCAAAGCACCGACCGCAGGCATCATCTTGGTGGACAACATCCACATCAAGATGTCTTTGGTGTGTTTGCTTTTGAAAAACGCCATCGCATAAGCCGCAGGCGTGGCGATCAACATGCCCAGCAAAGTAGAGACCACGCTGGTGATGACCGAGTTCTTGGCATAGAGCAAATAATCGCTGCGTTCTTGCACTTCATGGAAGTTTTCCAGTGTGGGAACGAACAGCCATTGCGGCGGCACCGCGATCGCTTGCAATTCGGTTTTGAAAGCGGTGAGCAGCAACCAGCCGAGCGGGAAAAACAACAGCAAGGCCACCATCCATGCCATGACCGTTCTCAGCCATTGCTTGAGGTTCTCAGGTATTGGGTTAAGGGTTGGCATGGTCATGGGTCCAGGTTCTTGCCCACCAAGCGGATCAAAAACACCGCGGCGATGTTGGCCAACACCACGGCGAACAATGCACCCGCTGACGCCACGCCCGCGTCGAAGTTCAACAAGGCTTGTTTGAAAATCAAAAAGGCAATGTTGGTGCTTGCGTCGCCTGGCCCACCGCCCGTGGTGGTGAAGATTTCGGCAAACACACTGAGCAGAAAAATCAATTCAATCATCATCACCACCGCCACCGAGCGTGACAAATGCGGCAAGTACAAATAGCGCAGTTGTTGGCCGTAATGTGCGCCGTCCATGCGTGACGCTTCCAATTGCTCACGGTCCATGCTTTGCAACGCTGTGACAAAAATCAATGTCGCAAACGGCAACCACTGCCAAGACACCATGATGACGATGGAGAAGAGCGGCCAATCGGTCAGCCAGTCCACCGGAGTCGCGCCAAAGAACAACCACACTTGCGCCAGCACACCGTAAATCGGGTTCATCATCATGTTCTTCCACAACAAAGCATTGACGGTGGGCATGACAAAGAACGGAGAAATCAACAACACACGCACCAGCGCGCGTCCAGCAAATGGCTCGTTGATCAACAAAGCGATCGCGACACCCAACACGACCGTGATGGCAATCACACTGCCCAACAACACCAAGGTGTTGCCTATCGCGGTGATGAACGAGGCATCGGTGACAAAGTACTCAAAATTTTCCAGACCGACAAAACCGATCTGGTCGGGTTGCAACAAATTGAAGCGGATGACGCTGAAATACAAAGTCATCAGCAAGGGAACCAACATCCACAGCAACAGCGTTGCCACTGCGGGTGTGAGCAATAAACGCGGCAGGATGCGGTTCATGGGTCAAGTGTTTGTCAAACGCCAAGCCCGCATCAACCGCAGGCTTGGCTGTTCATGGGTTTACTTGTAGTAGCCCGCTTTTTTCATTTCGCGCTCAGCCGCTGTTTGGCTGGCCTTGAGCGCGTCATCCACGCTGGTTTTGCCTGCCAAGGCTGCGCTCATTTGCTGGCCCACGGCAATGCCAATCGCTTGGAATTCGGGAATGGCTGCAAACTGCACACCCACATACGGGCTCTTTGGCAAGGTCGCGTCGTTCGGGTTGGCCGAGTCAATCGCGGTTTTCTCGGCTTTGGCAAAACGTGCGGCTTTCAAGAACTCGGCATTGGCGTACGTGCTTTTGCGAGTGCCTGTTGGCACGGCACCCCAGCCATTGGTTTTGCCCACGAGGTTGATGTAGTCTTTGGATGTCGCCCAGGTCACAAATTTTTGGGCGGCGTCTACTTTCTTCGAACCTGCGGGAATGGCCAACGCCCATGCCCACAACCAGTTTGCACCTTTGGGTGTGGCCATGGTGGGTGCTTGGGCAAACGCCATTTGGTCAGCCACTTTGGATTGCTTGGGGTCGCTCACAAACGATGCGGCGATGGTTGCGTCAATCCACATGCCGCACTTGCCGAGAAACGCCATGTTGTCGCCCCAGCCGGGCTTGCCACGCAAACAAATGCCATACACACCGTTTTTCGGGTCATGGATTTTGGCGGCCAAGTCTTTGATTTGCGGCCAAGTCGGGCGCTCTGGCACTTGCACACCTGCTTTGTCCGCCAAATCTTTGCGGTACATCAGCATCGAGCTTTCGCCATAAAACGGGGCGGCGAACAATTTGCCCTCCACGCTCAAGCCGTTGCGCATGGCGGGGAGCAAATCGTCAACGTCATAGTTGGCATCGGTTTTCAATTCTTGCAACCAGCCTTTTTTGCCCCAGATCGGGGTTTCGTACATGCCGATGGTCATCACGTCGAATTGACCGCCTTTGGTCGCGATGTCGGTGGTCACACGCTGGCGCAACACGCCTTCTTCCAAGGTCACCCATTTCAATTTGATGTCGGGGTTGGCTGCCTCAAAGTTCTTTGAGAGTTTTTGCATCTCGATCATGTGCCCGTTGTTGACGGTGGCAATCACGAGTTCGGTGGCCGCTTGGGCCATGCCTGCGCTCAACAGCGCGGCGGTCAGTACAGATGCGATGCGAAATTTCACGGTTGTCTCCTGATTTTTGAATTCGTTCAAAAAAATACGCAACGGTTTCATCAACCGTTGGGTAAATTCTGTCGTTGAATTCGATCAGGATTTATACAAAAAAATGGCTGATTGGTACTTTCTTGCATTAACTGATCAGGATTTACCCCGATAAGTGAATATCAATTTTGACGATTTAAGACATCAGCCCGATTTGCTCTCGCAAGGTGTCACACTGTCCGCGCCAATAGTCTGACGTGCCAAACCACGGAAAGTGCATGGGAAATGCCGGGTCGTCTTGCCGCCCTGCCAGCCAAGCGCTGTAGTGAATGATGCGCAACGTGCGCAGCGGTTCTATGCATTGCAATTCACGCCGGTCAAAGCGGCGCACACTTTCATAGCCTTCGAGCACGATTTCCATTCTCTGACGTCGCTCTGCCGTGTCACCGTGCACCAGCATCCACAGGTCTTGCACCGCTGGGCCCATGCGGGCGTCGTCCATGTCGACAAAATGCGGCCCGGGCTCAGGCATGCCCTCAGGGGTCCACAAAATATTGCCGGGGTGACAGTCGCCGTGCAAACGCAACCACTTGAGTTCTGCCGGCATCTGTTGTTTCACCAACGCCAAGGCTTGATCACACAAAGACAACCACTGCTGCTTTACTTCTTCGGCTATTTGGAAAGTGTGCAGGTTCAGCGCAGGTCTGACGCTGAATGCGTGCCGCTCACCGATCAAATGCATGCGCGCCATCAACCGCCCAATCCACATCAACACTTCGGGGTCGTCCAACTCGGGCGCGCGACCACCGCGACGTGGACTGACGCTGAACCAGAAATGTCCATCTACACCGTCGTGCACCACGCGGGCTTCATGCAGGCTCATGCTGTTCAATACCAAAGGCCCGACCACGGGAATGTCTTCGGCCACCAGCTCGGCGGTGAAACTGTGTTCTTCTCGTATCTGCGCTTCGGTCCATCGTGCAGGACGGTAGAACTTGGCCACCACCGAACTGTCGTCATCCAAATGCGCGAGGTAGACGCGGTTTTCGTACGAACTCAACGCGCTGAGTCGCCCATCCACCGCCAAGCCCAATTCGCTCAAGGCATC
>RFYK01000055.1 GCA_009925585.1 Betaproteobacteria bacterium
ACACGCTTGCCGCCGCCCACACCCCCCGATTCATGCGTCAGCGGCTTTCATGCGTTCGCTTTTCCAATACACATCGTCACCGCCGTGCATGCGGTTGAGCACACGCGCCATGACGAACATCAAATCACTTAACCGGTTGAGGTATTGACGCGGTGTCGGGTTGAGCGCTTCTTCTGCGCCCAAGGCCACGACCGCACGTTCTGCACGGCGCGCCACCGTGCGGCACACATGCGCCAGCGATGCGGCGCGACTGCCTGCGGGCAAAATAAATTCTTGCAATTTCGGCAGCACCGCATTGTGCTCTGCCAAGGCGTTGTCCAACAACAGCAACGCATCTGCTTTGAGCAACTCAAACCCGGGAATGCTCAACTCGCCGCCCAAATTGAACAATTGGTGCTGCACTTCCACCAACAAATGCCGCACCGTTTCGGGCATGTCCTCACACAACAGCACGCCTATATGTGAATTAAGTTCGTCCACCTCGCCCATGGCGTGAACCCGCAAACTGTTTTTGCTGACACGGCGGTTGTCTCCCAGCCCTGTGGTGCCATCGTCGCCGGTACGGGTCGCTATTTGTGTGAGTCGGTTCGCCATGTGTGCTGTCCTGTTGGTTGCTTGCATTGTCTCAGCAGCGCACCAAGTCGGCTACGCTTGGGGTTTTCAAAGGATTCAGACATGAACGCATCCCCACCCACCCATGTCGGCGTCATCGGTCTCGGCGCCATGGGTCGCGGCATGGCACAGAGTCTGCGCAAAGCGGGTTACCTGGTGCATGTGTGCGATGCCTTGCCAGGCGCGGCCGAGGCCTTCGCCAAAGACGGTGGGGTGGCTTGCCCACATCCGGCGGCACTGGCGGCCTTGTGCCCCGTGGTGATCAGCGTGGTGGTGAACGCGGCACAAACCGAACAAGTGCTGTTTGGTGAACACGGCGCCGCCGCCGCGATGCAGGCACAGAGTGTGTTTGTCATGTGTTCCACCGTCGACCCGAATTGGTCTGCCGCCACGGCCGCGCGTTTGCAAGCGATGGGGCCCCATTATTTGGATGCGCCCATTTCCGGTGGTGCGGCCAAAGCCGCCAACGGACAAATCACCATGATGACCGCAGGCAGCGCGGCGGCTTACGCTTTGTGCGAACCGATGTTGAATGCCATGGCCGGCTCGGTGTACAAACTGGGCGAACAACCGGGCGCGGGCAGCAAAGTCAAAATCATCAACCAATTGCTGGCGGGTGTGCATATCGCCGCCGCCGCCGAAGCCATGGCCTTGGGCTTGCGCGAAGGGGTTGACCCGAACGCCTTGTACGAGGTGATCACCCACAGCGCGGGCAACAGTTGGATGTTTGAAAACCGCATGCCACATGTGCTCGCCGCAGATTACACGCCACTGTCAGCGGTAGACATTTTTGTGAAAGACCTGGGTCTGGTGCTCGACATGGCGAGGGCCAGCAAATTTCCGTTGCCTTTGTCCAGCACCGCGCATCAAATGTTCATGCAAGCCAGCACCGCAGGTTTCGCCAAAGAAGACGACAGCGCCGTGATCAAAATTTTCCCGGGCATTCAGCTGCCCAGCCAACCCTAGACCTTGCGGCGCAAAGGGAAACACCCACTGCGCTGTTCACGTTGGCCTGCCTAGAATGCAAGCACACAGGAGTACCCGCCATGAACGCACCCCAATCTGCGCAACACTTGATGCCCGCCATTGCCCCACGCGATGTGCCGCCCACCTTGATCGACACGCTCAAGGCGCATTTCGGTGACCGTTGTTCCACCGCCATGGCGGTGCGCGAACAACACGGGCGGGATGAATCCGCTTACACCACCGTGCCGCCACCGGCTGCCGTGGTGTTTGCCGAAAGCACCGACGATGTGGCGTTCATCGTTCGCCATGCGGCTGAACATGCCGTCCCCATCATTCCGTTTGGTGTGGGCTCGTCGCTCGAAGGCCATTTGCTGGCCGTGCAAGGTGGCATCAGCATTGACTTGGGGCGCATGAACAAAGTGCTGTCCATCAACCCAGAAGACCTCACGGTCACGGTGCAGCCCGGCGTCACCCGCAAACAACTCAACGAAGAAATCAAAAGCACGGGCTTGTTTTTCCCGATCGACCCGGGAGCCGATGCCAGCATCGGCGGCATGGCCGCCACCCGCGCCAGCGGCACCAACGCGGTTCGCTACGGCACCATGCGAGAAAACGTGCTGGGCTTGGAAGTGGTCACGGCACACGGCGAAGTCATTCGCACCGGCACGCGCGCACGCAAATCGTCTGCGGGCTATGACTTGACCCGCTTGATGGTGGGCAGCGAAGGCACCTTGGGTGTGATCACCGAGGTCACACTCAAACTGTTTCCGTTGCCAGAAGCGGTGTCTGCCGCCACGTGCTCGTTTCCATCGATTGAGGCCGCGGTTCTCACCACGATTCAAATCATTCAAATGGGCATTCCCATCGCGCGTGTCGAATTGATCGACCAACACGCGGTGCGCATGGTCAACGCCTATTCCAAAATCCATTTGCCGGTGCAACCGATGTTGCTGATGGAGTTTCACGGCTCGCCCGCCAGTGTGAAAGAGCAAGCGGAAACGGTGCAAGAGATCGCCGCAGAATTGGGTGGTCAAGCCTTTGAATGGGCCACCACCCCAGAGGACCGAACCCGCTTATGGACCGCGCGCCACAACGCCTATTTCGCCGCCATCCAAAGCCGCCCCGGTTGCCGCGCCATCAGCACCGACACGTGTGTGCCCATTTCGCGTTTGGCGGATTGTTTGTTGGATTCGATCGCCGAGGTCGAAGCCTCCGGCATCCCTTATTTCTTGGTCGGCCACGTCGGCGACGGCAATTTCCATTTCGGTTATTTGATCGATCCCAACAGCGCGCAAGAACGCGCCACCGCAGAAACCTTGAACAACCAATTGGTGGCTCGCGCCTTGGCGCTCGACGGCACCTGCACGGGCGAACACGGCATCGGTTTGCACAAGATGGATTTTCTGATCAGCGAAACCGGCTCAGGCACGGTGTCCATGATGCGCACCATCAAACAGGCGCTGGACCCCAAAAACATCATGAACCCGGGCAAAATATTTTTGGATTGAGCCGGTGAACCTCAGTGTGTCGCGGCATTCGCGCCGCGTTCAATCACCACCTTGGCGTCCAACAAACCACTGGCGTGGTTCAGGTCAGATTGCGATATCAGCACCGACAAATCGCTGCCCTTGAGTTGGGCCAACACCTCGGACAAACGCATCGACAAGGCAGGTGCCACACCTTCAAACGGCTCGTCCAACAACAACAGCCGGGTGCCCACCGCCAGCGCCCGACCCAATGCCACCAGTTTTTGTTGCCCGCCTGACAACAACAACGCCCGACGGTGTGACATGTCTTTCAGCTCAGGCAAGACCTCATAAACAAATGCCAGTCGCGCATCCGGGCTCAAGGTTTTGCTGACCCACAAGGGAATCAGCATGTTTTCTTCGACGGTCAATTCGGGCACCAATCCACGGTCTTCCGGCATGTAGCCAATGCCCAATGCGGCGCGGGCTTGCGGCGGCATCGCGCTCAGGTCTTGGCCCTCGAAATGCATGCGGCCTTGCTGCAATGCCAAATGCCCCATGATGCTGCGCATGGTGCTGGTTTTGCCGGCGCCATTGCGACCCAGCAAGCCGACCATTTGCCCCGGCAGCACCGACAAACTCAAACCGCGCAACACTTGCGCCGAGGCCAATTGCACATGCAGGTTGTGCAACTCAAGCATGCGCTTCTCCGGTGACATAACGACGCACATCGGCTTGGGCCAAGGCCACTGACGGCACATCATCGGCAATCACGCGGCCGCTGTAAAACGCAATCACACGGTCGCAATAGCGGCTGACGATGTCCATGTCATGTTCGACAAACAAGGTGGTCAAGGGCTGGTCGTTCAATGCTTGCATGACGGTGTCCATCATGGGAAATTTTTCTTCGGCTGCGACGCCACTGGTGGGCTCGTCCAGCAGCAACAGCCTGGGCTCACCGATCATCGCCAGTGCGATGTCCAGCAATTTGCGCATGCCCCCGGGCAGTTCTGACACCCAGCGGTCACGCTGGTCTAGCAAACGAAAACGGCTCAACACCTGTTCGGCCCGTTCGCGCGCATGGTTGCTGTGCGCGTCACGCCACAGCGACAAACGGTTGTCATGGCAGGCCTGCGCCACCAACATGTTGTCAAGCACGCTCAAGCTGGGGTAGAGCTGAGGAATCTGAAAAGAACGCGCCACGCCCAAGCGCATGATTTGCCGTGGCGTGAACGACCCAATCGCTTGTCCATCAAACACCATGTCGCCACTGTCGGGTTTGACATAGCCTGTGATCATGTTGACGAACGTGGTTTTGCCAGCACCGTTGCTGCCAATCAAACTGACGCGCTCACCGGCACGGATCGAGATGTTCAGGTCGCTCGCCGCGACCACCGCGCCGAATTGTTTGTTCAGGCCACGTGCTTGCAACAAAAAATCGTTGCTCATCGCGAGCCCTTTCTGTGGGACCACAACGAACCCAAGCCACCGGGCAGAAAACGGATCACCAACAACAAAAACAAACCCAACGCCAGTTGCCACGTGCTGGGGAAATAGGCGCTGGAAAAAGAACGAACCACCTCAAGTACCGCCGATGACAACATGACGGCCAAGACACTTTGGCTGCCGGCCAAAATGGCCACAAACACGAATTCACCCGAGGTCGTCCAGTAGCTGAAGTTCGGATCGATGTGCCCCAAGGCCATGACCGCGAGCGCGCCACCCATGCCACCCAAAAACGCCGCCATCGAAAAATTGATCGCCATGGTGTTGCTCACCGATGCGCCCATGTACTCCACCCGCAACTCGTTGTCGCGTATCGCTTGTGTCACCAACCCACGTGTAGACGAGAAATACAAACGCGCAGCCATGGAACACCACACCGCAAACCACAACGTGACCGAATACAAGACGGTGCTGACCTGTTCATCGGCCAAGGTTTGACCCAGCAGCGTGACGCGTCCCATGTTGAACCCGTCCGAGCCACCCAAGCTGTCGGTTTTGACCAAAATGCCATAGCCCACCATCGACATGGCCAAGGTCAACATGGAAAAAAAGATGCCCCTGTAACGCGCCAGCAATGGACCAAACGGCGCGGTGACGACACAGGCCACCAAGCCGCCCCACAACGGCAGCAACAAAGCATCCTGCCAGCCCCAATGCACAAACGCCAAGGCGGCTGCATAACCTCCCAGCGCGGACATCAGCCCTTGACCAAAAGCCACGACCCCGCCGCGCATCAACAACACAATGCCCAACGACACCAAACCGTTGGCCATGGCCATGGTCAACATGAATTGCAACCAGCGCGGCAATGCCGTGCCCAGCGCCCAACCCAGCAGCAGTATCAACACAGAAGAGAGCAACACGCGCCGCATGGTTTAAATTTTTCTCGCTTGAATCCGTTGAAACAAGCCTTGCGGCCGGAACACCAACACCAATGCCATCACCAAGTAAACCGAGAACAGTTCAGCCACCGGCATCAAATGCACTGCACAGGCCCGCGCCAAACCAACGATCAATGCGCCGATGGCCGCGCCTTCGATGCTGCCCAAGCCACCGATGATGACCACCGCAAACGAAATGATGATGACGCCGACCGACACCCCGGGTTGCACCGAAATCATCGGTGCGGTGAATGCGCCGCCCAAGGCCGCCAAGAAAATACCCGCGACAAACGCGCCCATGTACACCCGCGACACGTTCACGCCCATGCTCGACGCCATCTCCGGGCTGTGAATCACGGCGGTGACAATTTTTCCTGTGCGTGTCCGGTTCAAACTCCACCACACCACGCCACCGACCACCAACGCCAAGCAAACCAAAAACAGGTCGTAGCCCACATAACTTTGTTGTCCGATATCGATGTTGCCAAACAGCGCATACGGCTCAGACACGTAATAAGGATTGGCGCCCCAAATCAATTTGGTGATGTCTTCCAGCATCAAAAACATGGCGTAAGTCACCAACACCAACAACACCTCATCGCGGCCATAGTAAAAACGCAACAAGCCTCGTTCGGTCAATGGCGCCACCAACAAAGCCACGGCCAAAGCGGCCAGCAACATGGCGGGCAACGACCACATCGGCGGCCAACCCGCGCCATTGGCCCAGGCCACCGCGGTGGCACACGCGTAAGCGCCCAGCGCATAAAAACTGCCATGCGCGATGTTGAGGATTTTGAGGACACCAAACACCAGTGTCAGCCCCAGCGCCACGATGAACAACCACGAGGCGTAGCTGATGCCGTCGACCAAAATGGTCAGTGCGAGTTGCATGGCGTTGTCAGCTGAGGTTTATTTTTTCGCTGGCTTGGCATTGGCGTCAGGGGTGTCGCATTTGGCGCCGGCAAAGCCCGATTTCAACCAGTCTTCGGATTTCACATTCAGTGGCGGATTGACGCATGTGGCGTTGAACCGCTGAATGTCTTCAAGCATCACCATTTTTTTCTCTTCGCTCCATTTGGTGCGTCCAATGGCCGTGTCTTGGATGGCTTGTTGTCCGTTCGACAAGGCCATGCGTATGGGGCCTGCGGGTGACATCCATTCGCTGCCACGCAGCGAGGCCGCCAATACTTCGGTCGACGGCTTCTTACCCTTGTTGGCGGCCATGGCTTTTTCAGCGGCCAATTTCAAACCCATCAGTGCCTGCGCCATGCGGTAAGGTGCTTGCACCGGGTACACGTTGTTGGCCTTGCTGTAGAGCTCCCACCACCAGGTGTTGAGTGGCGAAGGTGGCGCCATCAAACCATATGCGCCGCGCGCACCAATGATGGTGCCATCGGGCATTTTGTTACCCAAGCCCGGCAGCACGTGGTCCGCCGCGGTCAACACCACCTGTGATTTTTTGAACATGCCGCGCGGTGCCGATTGCAAAATGAACGCTTGCAAATCACCGCCCCATAAACTCGAGTGAATCAGGTCAGCCGGTTGTGACATCAAGGCTGAAATTTCGGTGCCGTACTGTCCCGCGCCAAATTTGGGTAACTGGTCCACCACGGGTTTGGCCTGCGGATACAGGTTCGCCATGGACAGCATGAAATCTTTGCGTGAGTCTTGGCCCCATGCGTAATCTTGGTTGATCATGCTGTAACTGTTGACGGGGATCTTGCGTGCTTGCAGGTAACGCGCCATGGCCACGTTGTCCATGGTGGCGTGGGCGGCGGTGCGAAACACATAGCGAAATGTGTTGTCTTCAAAAATGCGGGGTGTGCCGCAGTCATACAAAATCAAAAACTTCTTGAGCTCTTCAGCCACAGGCGCCACCGCCAAACAGTCACCTGAGCCGACATAGCCGACCACGACATCCACTTTTTCACGCTCATACAAGTTGCGCAGTTCTTGCACTTGTTTGGTAGCACCACCCGCTTCGTCAACGTAAATGGCTTCTATTTGCAAACCGCCAATGCCTGGCTTGTTGTAAGGTGCTGGCGCTTGTCCTTTGTTAAAGGCATCGATCAATACTTTGGCGCCATTGACCGCAGGAATGCCAAAGCTTTCAGCGGCCTGCCCCGAGAGGAAACTGACGATGCCGATTTTGAAAGTTTCCTGTGCCATGGCTGAACTTGCCCACATGACACACAATGCGCCACACCACCAACGGCTGATCGCAACTGAACGAGAAAAGAAAGTCATGGCAAATCTCCGAAGGTGTGAGGTATTCATTGACAACACAAGTCCATGCCAAGCATAGCGATTAAAAAAGCCACTGTGTCGTGTGGTTTATTTGCTTTGCAATTTGTCGATCAAGCCGTTGAGCGATTCAATGGAGCCAAAGGCAATCGCCAATTCGCCGGACTGGTCCACTTTGCCATGCCGCTTGGTTTGTTTTTTGATGCGAATTTCCACCTGCGCGGTCAACCAATCTGAGAGCTCTTCTTCCAGGCGTTTGATATCGCGTGATTTGTCTTTGACGGGTTTTTGGGTCACCAAAGAAAAGTCTGCGCCGATTTTTTTCACCAAGCTTTCGGCTTCACGCACCGACATTTTTTTGGCGCTGATTTGGTTGGCCGCGGTGATTTGCGCCGCTCGATCGAGCGACAACAACGCACGTGCATGACCCATTTCCAAATCGCCCGCCACCAGCATGGTTTGCACCGGTTCAGCCAAATTCAACAAGCGCAGCAAATTGGTCGCTGCACTGCGCGAGCGGCCCACGGCTTGGGCCGCTTGTTCGTGGGTGAGACCGAATTCTTTGATCAAGCGCTGCAAACCAATCGCCTCTTCCAATGGGTTGAGGTCTTCGCGTTGCATGTTTTCGATCAACGCCATGGCTGCTGCATTTTGGTCGCTGACGTCTCGTACCAACACCGGCACCTCGGTCAACCCCGCCAATTTGGCTGCACGAAAACGGCGTTCGCCCGCAATGATTTCATAACCACCGTTGGCTGTTTTTCTGACCAATATCGGTTGCATCACGCCTTGCGATTTGATGCTCTCCGCCAGCTCGTACAACGCGCCTTCGTCCATGCGTTTGCGCGGCTGGTACTGCCCCGCCACCATCTGTTCAAGCTTCAATGTGGACGGCGTGGCATCGGCTGCGGCATTGAGCACCGCCTCGCCGGCGGTCGGCCCGAGCAAGGCTTCCAAGCCACGGCCCAAACCTTTGATTTTTTTCGTCACCATGTGTGTTCTCGGTTATGCGTGTGAGTCTTGTTTGAAACGTTGCACCAGCTCTTTGGCGAAATCGATGAATGCTTGGCTGCCTTTGGCGGCGGGATCAAACACCACACCTGGCAAGCCATAGCTGGGCGCTTCTGCCAAGCGCACATTGCGCGGTATCAAGGTGTTGAACACCTTGTCGCCGAAATGCGATTTCAATTGGTCGCTGACCTGTTGTTGCAAGGTGATGCGCGGGTCAAACATGATGCGCAACAACCCAATGATTTTCAAATCCTTGTTCAGATTCGCGTGCACTTGTTTGATGGTGTTGACCAAATCGGTCAAGCCTTCGAGGGCAAAGTACTCGCACTGCATCGGCACGATCACACCATGCGCGGCACACAAGCCATTGAGGGTCAACAAAGACAAGGATGGCGGGCAATCAATCAACACGATGTCGTAGTCGTTCACCACTTCGGCAATCGCATGTTTCAGGCGCATTTCACGTTGTTCAAGGTTGACCAGTTCCACTTCTGCACCGGCCAAATCGCGGTTGGCGCCAAGCACGTGGTAAGTGGCCATTCCCGGCTTGGCAGCGGCTTCACCCCAGACACTGTTCACCCTCGCCTGTGCCAAACTGGACTCACCCAACAACACGTCGTAGATGGAATGCTGCAGTTGGCGTTTGTCGACACCCGAGCCCATGGTGGCGTTGCCTTGCGGGTCCAAATCAATCATCAGTACCCGTTGTCCAATGGCCGCCAAGGCAGCAGCGAGATTGATGGTGGTGGTGGTTTTGCCCACACCGCCTTTTTGATTTGCAATACAAAAGATATAAGCCATGGTGTTTTATTTCTGTAAAACCAAACGCAAACCGAAGCCCAACAACACCGCACCGGCCAGTTTTTGCAACCACTGCCCCACACGCGGGTGACGTCGCATCCGTCCGGCCAAGCGAAATGCCAACACGGTCAAGCCTGCACCGTAAGCCAATGTCAGCAGCGCCACGGTCAACGCCATGGTGCTGAATGTCAACCAACCCGGGTGTTGCTGTGGGTCAATGAACAACGGGAAAAATGCCATGTAAAACACAATCGCCTTGGGGTTGAGCAAGGTAATGAAGAACGTTTGGCGAAAAAACCGACCAGACGACATGTCCAAGATGGGCGCGTCCTCGGGCTTGGCTCGGATCATCTGAATGCCCAAATAACCCAAATACACCGCACCTGCCCATTGCAACAACTGGAACCACATGACTGAAGCTTGCAGGACCGCGGCCAGTCCCGCCACTGCCGCCCACATCAACACCTGATCGCCTGCAATCACGCCCAAAGTCGCCATCAACCCTGCCTTTTGGCCGCCTTGCGCGGTCGCGGTCAACAGCGCCAAATTGCCAGGGCCCGGTATCGCGAGAAAAATGATGACGGCACCAGCGAATGCCGGGTAATCCGATATGCCAAGCATGTTGAATTCAGGAATGGGTTGAAACAGTGGGGGTCAGAGTGTAACTGGCTTGAGCCAGACCAAGCATCGCTGCGCGTCCAAGCCCGGCACATTGATGACTTGGGTGTGTTCCAGCGACACGGTCGGTGGCAAGCGATCAATTTCGTCTTGCGGGAATTTGCCTTTCATGGCCAGCCAGCGGCCACCGGGTTTGAGCGCCTTGACAGACCCATGGGTGAAGTCGGCCAATTCAGCAAATGCGCGACAAGTGATCAAATCAAAGGGCTGTGTGACGGTCTCAACCCGACCATGGACAGAGACGAGATGGTTTAATTTCAAGCTGTGCGCCACGGTTTGGATGAACGCGGCCTTTTTGGCCACAGCGTCAATTGCTGTGACTCGCCAGTGCGGACAGGCAATTGCAAACACCACGGACGGCAAACCGCCCCCACTGCCCACATCCAACATGTCGATCTCATTCGGATAGGCTTTCAACACCTCTGGGATGACCGCCAAGCAATCCATCACATGCTGGCTCAACATCTGTTCCGGCTCACGCACCGATGTCAGGTTGTACACCTTGTTCCACTTCAAAAGCAGCGCCAAAAAGGCCAGCAGCTGCGTCTGCTGGTCATCGCCCAACGGCAGCGCCACATGGGCCAAGCCCTGTCGCAACACCTGCGCTAAAGATGAAGTCAAGCAGCCGCCTCGTTCCGATCGGCAGCCCATCCGCCCTGTCGTGCGCGGCGCAAATGTACCAACAGCAAAGAGATGGCTGCCGGCGTCACACCGGAAATGCGAGAAGCTTGGCCCAAGGTTTGAGGCCGGTGCTTGTCCAGCTTTTGCCGCACCTCCATGCTTAGCGCAGGTATGGCCAAATAGTCCAAGCCCTCGGGTAAGGGCAGGTTTTCGTAATGCGCCGCGCGACTCACCTCTTCCTGCTGGCGATGGATGTAACCCGCGTATTTGGCGGCAATTTCCAATTGCTCGACAACGGTTTCACGTGAAACATCGTCCAAAGCATTGATGTCCGGACTGGCAAACCGGCCCGCCTCTAGGCCCACCAACATGTCATAGCCCACATTGGGCCGGCGCAGCAAATCTGCCAAATTGTGTTCATGCGTGATCGGCTTGCCCAGCACCCGGACCGCCTCCGCTTCAGAAAGGTTTTTGGGGTTGACCCAGGTGCTGGCCAGTCGCTGTGTTTCACGTGAAACCAAATCACGTTTTCGGCAGAAGGCATCCCATTGCTCATCGCCGACCAAGCCCAACTCTCGCCCTTTTTCTGTCAGCCTGGCGTCTGCGTTGTCCTCCCGCAATTGCAGCCTGAATTCTGCGCGGCTGGTGAACATGCGGTAGGGCTCCAACACGCCTTGGGATATCAAGTCATCTACCAGCACACCCATGTACGCCTGGTCGCGCCCGGGCGTCCAAGCGGCCAAGCCTTTGCATTGCAGCGCTGCATTGACGCCGGCATACAAACCTTGTGCCGCCGCTTCTTCGTATCCGGTCGTGCCATTGATTTGTCCGGCAAAAAACAAGCCGTCGATCGACTTGGTTTCAAAGCTGGGCTTCAGTTCTCGCGGGTCAAAATAGTCATATTCGATGGCATAGCCGGGACGCAGAATGTGCGCGTTTTCAAGCCCCGTCATCGAGCGCACCAACTGATACTGAACATCAAATGGCAGGCTGGTGGAAATGCCGTTGGGATAGTACTCGTGGGTGGTCAACCCTTCCGGCTCTAGAAAAATTTGGTGGCTGGTTTTGTCTGCAAAACGGTTGACCTTGTCCTCGACGCTGGGGCAATAGCGCGGCCCAACCCCTTCAATTTTTCCAGTGAACATGGGGCTGCGGTCAAAGCCACCACGGATGATGTCATGGGTTTTCTCATTCGTGTGGGTGATGTAGCACGGCATTTGCGCAGGATGCATTTCACGCCGGCCCATGAAGCTGAACACCGGCATGTCAGGCGATTCGCCGCCCGGCATACCATCCCCGGGCTGCCATTGGCAGCGCGCAAAATCGATGGTTCGACCATCGAGCCTGGGGGGCGTTCCGGTTTTCAAGCGGCCCTGAGGCAACTTCAACTCCTTGAGCCGCGCCGACAAACGCACCGCAGGCGGGTCACCCGCTCTGCCTGCCGAGTGGTTTTGCAAGCCCACGTGGATTCTTCCATCCAAAAAAGTGCCTGCCGTCAAAACCACCGCATTTGCAGAAAAGCGAATGCCCACTTGCGTGACAGCCCCTGTCACCCTTGAGCCTTCGATCACCAAATCTTCCACTGCCTGTTGGAACAGCCAAAGATTCGCTTGGTTTTCCAGCCGATGGCGAATCGCTGCCTTGTACAAAATACGGTCTGCTTGTGCGCGGGTTGCCCGAACCGCAGGGCCTTTGGAGCGATTGAGAATTCGAAATTGGATGCCTGCTGCGTCAGTCGCCAGCGCCATCGCGCCACCCAGTGCGTCAACTTCTTTGACCAAATGCCCCTTGCCGATACCGCCGATCGAAGGGTTGCAACTCATCTGACCCAAGGTTTCTATGTTGTGCGTCAACAGCAGCGTTTGGCATCCCATGCGTGCACTCGCCAGCGCCGCCTCGGTGCCAGCATGCCCGCCGCCCACAACGATCACATCAAAATGCTGCGGATAAAGCATGTGTTTGCCTTGGTAAATAATCCATTTTAGAACGCGACATCAAACAGCCACACACCTGCATTCAGACAGCGTTCCATACAAGCCATGACACCCACCGAAAAACACATCTGCCGCATCGCCATCAATTTAGGCAATGCTTTGTTAGCCACGCCCGACGGCGACGGTCATGCCAAAGGTGTGTCAGTCGACATGGCTCGCGCATGGTGCGCGGCCAACCAACTTGAAGCTGAATGGCTGCTGGTTGACAACGCCAGAGAGGCGGTGGCCGTGCTGGAAAACGAAGCGGCAGATCTGGGCTTTTTGGCCATCGATCCCTCACGCGCTGCGCATTTGCAATTCACTCGGCCTTATTTGAACATCGATGGTTGTTACTTGGTGAAAGACCACAGTCTGATACACCACCACAGCGAGGTAGACAACCCAAAGCACCGCGTCGTCGTGGGTTTGGGAAGTGCTTACGACCTGTTTTTAAGCAGACACCTCAAAACAGCGCAGCTCCTCAAAGCGCCCTCATCGAAAGAAGTGGTTCATTGGTTTATCAAACAAGAGGCCGATGTGGCCGCTGGCGTGAAGCAACAGTTGATGATGGACATGCAAACACACAAGGGCCTGCGGATGCTGCCCGAAGCGTTCATGCAAATTCAACAAGCCATGGTGATTCACCAAGGGCGAGGCGCACAGACATTGGAGCGCTTACAGGTTTTTTTGAATGACTACATCAGCGGAGGAAAACTGGCGCGCTCGATGGAAGAACACCAAGTGACAGGCGCGAGCATCGCTGCGCCCGATCCGCATTAAACATCGATGTTCGCGGCGCGCAGTGCGTTACCCTCGATGAACAAACGACGCGGTTCCACTTCGTCGCCCATCAACATGGTGAACACGCGATCGGCTTCAATCGCGTCATCGATTTGCACGCGCAACAATCGACGCACCGCTGGGTCCATCGTGGTTTCCCACAGCTGCTCGGGGTTCATCTCACCCAACCCTTTGTAACGTTGGCGTGCGGTGGCATGCTCGGCTTGGGCAATCAACCAACGCATGGCTTGCCTGAAATCAGTGACTTTTTCTTCTTTGCGTCGTTCACCTTCACCGCGTTCTATGCGGGCGCCCTCACCCAACAAATCACGGAAGGTTGACGCGGCTTCTGACAGCGCGGCATAGTCCGCACCGTGCACAAAGTCTTGTGTGATGACACTGCTGCGCACGTTGCCGTGGTGGTGTCGGCTGATACGCAAAATCGGTTTATCGGTGCGTATATCAAACTCAGCAGCCACTTCAGAACCGCTGCCGAGCTCACGCAATTTTTGTTGCAGGCTACCCGCAGA
>RFYK01000056.1 GCA_009925585.1 Betaproteobacteria bacterium
TTGCTTGCAATTCAACTTGCGCCCCATGGCCGCCCAAACCATCGTTGAGCATTTGCAACACGTTTTGCCCGCAGAGCAGATTCAAGCCGATGTCCAGTCCTTGCGGTTGATTGCCCGTGCCGCCAGAGGCTCCATGCGTGACGCGTTGTCCCTGACCGATCAAGCGATCGCGTTTGGCAATGGCCAATTGATCGAGTCGACCGTGCGCGACATGCTGGGGAGTGTGGACCGCAGCCATGTGTTCACGCTGATTGAAGCCTTGGCCCAATCCGATGGATTGACCGTGGTCAATACCTGCGATGAGATGCGCCAACTAGGTTTGTCCGCCAGCTCATTGCTGGAGGAAATGTGCATGGTGTTGCAACGCATGGCGGTTCAGCAAAGTGTGCCCGGTGCCAGTGATGCTTCTGGTGACCCAGACCCGGATGCGGTTCGCATCGCTGAATTGGCGAGCCGCATGCCTGCTGACGAAACCCAATTGCTCTACAGCATGTGCTTGCACGGTCGTGCCGAATTGGGCTTGGCCAGCGATGAATTTGCTGCGTTGACCATGGTTTTGTTGCGTTTGTTTGCATTCAAGCCAGCCTCCCAATCGGCTGAAAAAAAAACACTGAAATCGCCTGAAAAGCCCAGCGTCCCGGTCGTTTCTTCAGTCCAAGTGTCCACAGCGTTACCCGCAGCAACTTTGTTCGACAGCGCGTTGGGACAAGTGTGGTTTGAAATCGTTGAGCAATTGGTGAATGCCCAAAAAATCCAAGCCATGACGCGTGAACTGGCCATGCAGTCTCAGTTGGTAAAGCGAGACGACCATCGTTGGGTGCTGCAAGTTGAACGTGAATCGTTGGTGTCTGCCGCGAACACAGAGCGTTTGCAACAAGCGTTGCACGAAGCGGGGCACAACGTGAGCGTGGTCACTCAAAGCGGCTCGGTCACCGACTCTCCTGCTGTCCGATGGGCACAGCGCCAGCAGCAGCGGTTGTCCGACGTGGAAGAGGAAATTCTGAGTGACCCGGTGGTGAAACAACTCATCTCAGAATTTGACGCGAAAATCGTTCCCGGTTCTATCAAAACACTCACTCACTGAAAGACAGACATGTTCAATAAAGGTCAACTCGCCGGTCTCATGAAACAGGCCCAAGCCATGCAGGAAAATTTGAAAAAAGCCCAAGAAGAATTGGCTTTCATTGAAGTCACTGGCGAGGCCGGTTCGGGTCTTGTCAAAATCCTGATGACCTGCAAGCATGAAGTCAAACGTGTCACGATCGATGCCAGTTTGATGACTGACGACAAAGACATGTTGGAAGATTTGATCGCTGCGGCGTTTAACGATGCCGCACGCAAAGCCGAAGAAACCTCGGAAGCCAAAATGGGCAAACTCACCGGCGGCATGCCAGGTTTGCCCGGCGGATTGAAATTGCCGTTCTGATGCGCGATCACAGCGCATTGCAAGCGTTGGTGCAAGCCCTCAAAAGGCTGCCCGGTGTCGGAGAGCGTTCAGCATCGCGCATGGCGTTTCATTTGTTGCAGCATGACCGCGAGGGCGCGCAATGGTTATCGCAGGCATTGCTCAATGCCGTGGCCGCTGTCAAACATTGCCAACGTTGCCACACCTTGACTGAATTCGAAGTGTGTGGAACGTGCATGGACTCGCAACGGGATCTGACACGGCTTTGTGTCGTCGAAACGCCTTCAGACCAGTCGGCAGTAGAGCGCACCTTGGCTTACCAAGGTTTGTATTTTGTGTTGATGGGCAAACTCAATCCCATTGAAGGCATGGGCCCCAAAGACATTGGCCTGCAGAAATTGATTGACCGCGCTGACGATGGGGTCGTTCAGGAAATCATCCTTGCCACCAATTTCACCGCTGAGGGCGAAGCCACTGCCCATGCGTTGAGTGAAATTTTCAAACGCAAAGGCTTGACTGTGACACGCTTGGCCAGAGGCGTGCCGGTGGGCAGTGAGCTGGAGTTTGTTGATTTGGGAACCATCGCCCACGCACTGGCAGATCGCCGAAGCACCTGAGCAGACCCTTTGGGGATTTCACTTAAGGGGAAGCTACCGATACACAAAATCCTTGTGCCATTTATGCTTTGCAGATGAATGCGCACCACAAAGCACGGCCTGAGAATGACGCTTGGAACAGGCGCCAATGGATGGGATGGGTCTTGGCCAGCGCTTTGGGCACAGTCTGTGGCACCTCAAACGTCAGTGCTCAAACCGACAAAGCGCATTTGACATTGGCGATGGACGATGTTTCAAGCTTGGTGCACTTGCCTGTGTTGTTGGCTCAGCAGTTGGGTTATTTCAAAGCCGAGGGGCTGCTGGTCGACATCCTCGAACAACCCGTGAATGTCTTTGCCACCAATGCAGGCGCAGGCATGGTGGCTTGGTCGGTGCCATTCACACAAACATTGCAAAGCAGCCCCCGTGAGGGCAGTTGGCGTGCAGTGATGCAAACCGGCAGAACCCCTCAGTTGGTGTTGGGTGTGTCAAAAAAGACGTTGCCCGGCTTCAAAAGTTTGAAAGATTTCGAGGGCCACCGTATTGGTGTGCTCGAACTCGATTCTTTCGCGCAACGCTGTGTGGACTTCATGTTGCTGCAAGCTGGCGTGAGCCACCAGCGTGTGACGTTCATCCCCTTGGGGAGCAGCTTGAACGCGATACAAGCGCTGAAAAATGGTTTGGTTGATGCGTTGTGTGCCAGTGATCCATTGATGACCATGCTGGACAAGCGGGGCGATATCACGGTGGTTCGAAATTTGCGTTCCATGAGGGAAACCACACGCGTGTTTTCGGGCTTGTTGCCTGGCAACAGTTTGTGCGTGCCCGCGTCCTTGGTGGCCAAGGACCCCAAAACCTGCCAAGCCTTGGTCAATGGTGTGTCACGTGCCTTGAAATGGTTGCGCACTGCAGGACCATCCGATTTGCTTCACACCATGACTGACAGTGCGTTCTCGCCTGACCGAGCGATTTACCTGAATGCGGTTGACAATTTGCGCGACAGTTTTTCGACAGATGGCAGCTTGTCTGCAGAGACCTACGCCACGGCTTTGCGTATTCAAAAAATATTGGAGCCAGACAGCATGGTTGCGAGAAAACCGTCAACAGCGACTTATACCAACGAGTTTGTGCTGCAAGCCAAAAAGCGTTTCAATACTTGAAGCTGATCAGGGTTTGGCTTTTTTCCGTGAGGACGCTGCGGGCGCTTTCACCTTCTTGGCTTTGACCGGCAGCATCACGCTGAGCTTTTGGCCGGGTCGCAGAGCGCTGTTGGCGGACAAGCCGTTCCATTGAGCGAGTTGTTCAACACTGACTTTGTAACGCTTTGCCACCAACAACAAGCTGTCGTTTTTGCGCGCCTTGATGGTTTGTTTTCGCATCGTCACTTCAGGCGCCAAATTGAGTTGCCCGTTATCGGCCAATTTGGCGGACACATCGTTTTGTTGGTGCGAGGTGCGTGGCACCAGCAGTGCAGAACCCGCCTTGATCAACATGCGAGGCGGTATTTTGTTGATTTGCCGAAACTCATCCTCGCCCATGTTGTAGCGCTTGGCAACATCTGCGACCTTCATGTTTTTGTTGGCCACCCACACCGTCCAGCTGGACAGTCGACCTGCATAGGCTTGCATGTTGCTTTGAAAAACTTCAGCGTTGTCCCATGGCAGCAAAATTTGAGGTGTCCCCCCTGCCAACATGACAGGCCGGTGCGCCGACGGGTTCAGCGCTTTGAAATCTTCTGGTGACACTTCTGCCAGTCGTGCTATCAATGCCACGTCCATGTCGCGCGGCAGCGGCACCGTTTGAAAGTAGGGGTGGTTGGGAATGCTGGGTAAATTCACCCCCAACGCTTGCGGGTTAGCCACCACATTCTTCATGGCTTGCAATTTGGGCACATACATGCGTGTTTCGGCAGGCATGCGAAGTTCAGTGTAGGCCAATGGAATGCCTTGGCGTTGGTTGCGCGACAGCGAGCGGCTGACATTGCCTTCGCCCCAGTTGTAAGCAGCGAGCGCCAAGTGCCAGTCACCGAACATGCCATGGAGTTTTTGCAAATAGTCGAGCGCGGCGCGGGTTGATGCCAGCACATCACGGCGGTCATCGCGAAAGGCGTTTTGTTTCAAGTCAAAGTCTTTGCCGGTGCGAGGCATGAATTGCCACATGCCGCTGGCGCGAGCAGACGACACCGCTTGGGGATTGAAAGCACTTTCAATGAAAGGCAGCAAAGCCAGTTCGGTGGGCATGCCACGGCGTTCAATTTCCTCCACGATGTGATAGAGGTATTTGCTGGAGCGCTCGGTCATGCGATGGATGTAGTCTGGGCGCTGTGCATACCATTGCTCACGGTCTTGTACCAAATCAACTTGCAAATCAGGCATGCCAAAACCACGTCGAATACGTTCCCACAAATCCGCAGGCACATCCACCGGCGTGAAAGCGGAGGGCGACACATCATCTGTGGCAATGGGCGCCAAGTCTTGAACCGCCAAAGGTCTTTCGCCACCGGTTTGGGCCATGGCAGCTGGCAATTGACTGACACACAACAGGGCAGCCAGAAGTAAAGACCGAACAGGAAACAATGGCATGGCGAATGACCAGAAAGAGTAAAAGGCAGTCAATCTGTGGGGGTTCAGACAACCGTGGGATGAATAGAATGGTCTGCAAGGGCGCAACGGTTTGCGATACACCTGCCAACATTCACTGATTCATGAATTCCCAAATTATAAGAAGCCCACTTGACATGGCTTCGTGGTTGCAAACACCCGCTGGGCTGTACATGGGCGCTTGGGAATCTGCACAATTTGACCGGGTGGTATCAGATGTGTTTGGTTACCACGGCTTGCAGTTGGGATTGCCCCAATTGCCTTGTCTGCGAAACAGTCGCATTCGGCATTGCTGGGTGGCACAAGACCATGTGTTGGCACCAGAGGGCCACGCTGAATTGCCCGGTCTTTACGCAGATTCGGTGGCGCTGCCTTTTCCAGACCAAAGCCTCGATTTGGTTGTTTTGCCGCACACATTGGAATTGAGTTTGGACCCCCATGCCACGTTGCGCGAAGTCGAACGAGTGTTGGTGCCCGAAGGCAGGGTCATCATCAGCGGCTTCAATCCGTTGAGCTTGTGGGGACAGCGGCACAGGCGTGCCCAGTGGTATGCCCGCTTGGGAATAGACAATGATTTCCTGCCCAAAGAAGTGGATTTCATCGGTTATTGGCGACTGCGTGACTGGTTGCGTTTGTTGAGCTTTGAGGTCGAGGGTGGTCGTTTTGGGTGTTATTTGCCGTCGGTGCAATCTCCTCGATGGATCAACCGCTTTGCTTGGATGGACAAAGCAGGCGACCGGTGGTGGCCCATTTTGGGCGCGGTGTATTTTTTGGCTGCGGTCAAGCGGGTGCGTGGCATGCGTTTGTTGCAACCCGTGTGGAAGCGTGGCAAAGCCCATTCGGCCAGCGCTGTGCCCTCGGTCAATTCGGGCAAGTCCACGGCGCCGACAAGCATGCGTTCTCATCCGGACGACACGGCATGAGTCGGGTGGTCATCTATACCGACGGTGCGTGCAAAGGCAATCCCGGACCGGGTGGCTGGGGTGTGTATTTGCGTTATGGCGATCGTGAAAAAGACCTGTGTGGTGGTGCCCCCCAAACCACCAATAACCGCATGGAGTTGCAAGCGGTGATCGAAGCCTTGCGAGCGCTCAATCGTCCATGCCAAGTGGATTTTTATTTAGACAGTGAATACGTGCGACAAGGCATCACGTCATGGATGACCGGGTGGAAGGCCCGAGGCTGGCGCACCGCTGACAAGAAGCCTGTCAAGAACGAAGACCTGTGGCGAATATTGGACGATCTGTTGTCGCAAAGTGGACACTCGATCGTTTGGCATTGGGTCAAGGGTCATTCTGGTGACCCAGGTAACGAGCGTGCTGACGCACTCGCAAACGAGGGGGTGCGGCTCGTACAAACAGGTTGATAATGAACCATCAGTCATTAGCAGCCTCTCAACATGCCCACCCTCCATAAAAATACATTCATCGCCCTGATCGCATTGGCCATTGCCGCTGGCGGTGGTTGGTGGTACATGCACAAACCCCCCGCAGCTGCAGCCACTGCTGGCGCAGCCCCCGCAGGTGCGCCGGGCGCGCCCGCAACCCCTGCGACCGGCGCACCAGCCGCTTCAGGTGCACCGGGTGCCAGCGCACCAGCTGCCCCAGGTGCTGGTGGTCCTCCCGGCGCACCGCCTGGCCCCCCCCGTGCCATGGGTGTTGAATTGGCAGTGGTGGAGAGTTCAAGTTTGCGCGATGACGCTCAAACCATCGGCACACTCAAATCGCGACAAAACACCATGGTCAGGCCTGAGGTGGCAGGCCGAGTGGTGGCTTTGGGTTTCAGCGACGGCAGTCAGGTGAGGGCGGGACAAATGCTGGTTCAGTTGGACGACACGTTGCAACGCGCTGAAATTC
Source organism: Betaproteobacteria bacterium (assembly GCA_009925585.1). GTDB lineage: Bacteria > Pseudomonadota > Gammaproteobacteria > Burkholderiales > Burkholderiaceae_C > Limnohabitans. The sequence goes on from RFYK01000056.1 coordinate 6,458, forward strand.
AGCAATCGCAAGCGCAAGTGTCCATTGCGCAAGCCAACCACCGCCGCAACCAAGAATTGGTGGCGCAAAACTTCATTGCACAACGCGCGCTCGATGAAAGCCAAGCCAGCTTGCAAGTGGCTCAAGCGCAGTTGTCTCTGACTTGTGCACGTTGGCAACGCATGCGCATCTTGGCGCCCTACTCAGGCACGGTCGGCATACGCACCGTGAACATCGGCGACTTTGTCAAAGATGGCGCTGACTTGGTCAATTTGGAAGACTTGAGTGCCTTGTACGTCGATTTCCGTTTGCCAGAACGTTACCAAGACAAAGTCAGTGCATCGAGGCCATCGATCCGTTGATCGACGCCAATGGCCGCTCCATCAGTGTCAGGGCTTTGCTCAGCAATGTTGGTGGTGGGGCCAAAGGCAAAACGTCTGAACCCGCCGCCCCCGTTGCCAAACCAGCTGCTGCCGCGCCTAATTCAGCAGAGGCCATTTGCCCCCCTTCACCAGCGGTCTATGCCGACAAGGGTCTTTCACCTGGCCCGTTGCGTCCGGGCATGTTCGCGCGTGTGAATGCCTTGTTTGCGTTGAAGCAAGCCGCGTTGTCTGTGCCCGAAGAAGCCATCGTGCCGATGGGCGGCAAACAATTCGTCATCAAAGCGGTGCCGGCCGAGGAAGTGCCCGACCACGGCCCTTTGCCTCCTGAAACACGTCTCGTTTCTAAACGCACCGAAGTCAAATTGGGGTCGCGTCGACCCGGCCGAGTGGAAATCCTCTCTGGTTTGAACCCGGGTGACAGCGTGGTGGTTGCCGGTCAGCACCGTTTGCAAAAAGATGGCACCGGCTTGCGTGTGGTGGAAACCAGGAACTGACATGCAATTGCCTGAACTCTCCATACGACGACCGGTTTTTGCCACGGTTTTATCGCTGCTCATTCTGCTGGTTGGGGTGGTGTCATTCAACCGCTTGGTGGTGCGCGAATACCCCAAGATTGACAACCCCACCGTGACGGTGGAAACCCGTTATGTCGGCGCCTCCAGTGCCGTGGTTGAAAGCCAAGTGACCAAAACCTTGGAAGACTCTCTTGCTGGCGTTGAAGGCTTGGATGTGATCACGTCCATCAGTCGACAAGAGCAAAGCCAAATCACCGTCAAATTTTTGCTGTCACGCGACCCGGATGCTGCCGCCTCAGATGTGCGCGACAAAGTGTCGCGGGTGCGCCAGCGCCTGCCGGTGGGCATTGACGAGCCAGTGATTGCCAAGGTGGAGGCAGATGCCTTCCCCGTCATTTGGTTGTCTTTGAGTTCAGAAACCATGAACACCTTGGAGTTGACCGATCTGGCCAACCGCATCGCCAAGCCCATGATGCAGACTGCGCCCGGTGTGGCCGATGTGCGTATTTTTGGCGAGCGCAAATACGCCATGCGCATTTGGTTAGACACGGATCGGCTCGCGTCTTACCGTTTGACCACGCAAGATGTGGAAGAGGCTTTGCGGCGATCGAACGTGGAAGTTCCCGCTGGACGGGTGGAAAGTCAAGCCCGTGAATTCAACGTCACCACCGCCACTGATTTGCGCAAGCCCGAAGAGTTCCAAGACATTGTGGTTCGCAACATCAACGGCATGCCAGTGCGTTTAGGCGATGTGGCCCGGATTGAACAAGGACCGTTGGCTGAGCGCTTCTCTGTTCGTTACAACGGCAGTGAAGCAGTGGCCTTGGGCGTACTTCGCAATTCCACCGCCAATCCGTTGGACCTGAGCAAGGCCATCACCGCCATGTTGCCACGCATTCGCGAAAACATGCCCAAGGGCGTTGACATCGAAGTGGCAAACGATTCGTCGGTGTTCATTGAAGAGTCCATCAAGGCGGTTTACAAAACCATTCTTGAAGCCGCAGCCTTGGTGTCGTTGGTGATCTTTTTCTTTTTACGCACACTGCGCGCGTCCATCATTCCACTCATCACCATTCCTGTGTCATTGACAGGCAGTTTTGCGCTGATGGCGATGTTTGGTTTCTCGATCAATTCGTTGACCTTGCTGGCCTTGGTGCTGGCCATCGGTTTGGTGGTCGACGATGCGATCGTGGTGCTTGAAAACATTTATCGCTATATCGAAGAAGGCATGGAGCCGTTCGCCGCTGCCATCAAAGGGGTGCGAGAAATTGGGTTTGCGGTGGTGGCGATGACACTGACCTTGGTGGCGGTGTTCGCCCCTCTGGCCTTCACGCCTGGGCGCACGGGGCGATTGTTTGCCGAGTTTGCGTTGGCTTTGGCGGGCGCGGTGCTGGTCTCTGGCGTGGTGGCTTTGTCCTTGTCGCCCATGATGTGTTCTTTGCTGCTCAAGCACAACCCCAAGCCAGGTCTCTTTGACCGCGTGGTCGGTCGCTTCTTGGAGCGCATGACCATTGCTTATGGCGGCATGTTGCACTGGACGCTGAGCGCGTTTCGTTGGGGTCCGATCAAACTGTCCAGACGCTGGCTGGTGGTGGCCGTGATGCTCTTGGCTGCCTGGGGTTCTTACCAGTTGTTCAAAACGGCCAAAACCGAACTCTCTCCCATGGAAGACCGCGGTGTGATTTTGATCATCATCAACGGTCCCGACGGAGCCACCTTGGACTACACCTCCAAGTACGTCAACATGCTTGAAAAAATCGGGCGCAAATACACTGAGTTCGATAAATTTTTCGCTGTGGTGGGTAACCCGACCGTGGCGCAAGGTGCGGTTTTCTTGGGTGCCAAGCCTTGGGCTGAACGGCCCAAATCAACCCTGGATTTGGCGCGTGAAATGATGCCCGCCGTGGCCAGTTTGCCGGGTGTGATGGCCTTTCCCATCACGCCACCTTCATTGGGCCAAGCGTTTCGCGAACGGCCATTCAACTTCGTGGTGTTGACCGGCGACAGCTACGAGAACTTGGCCAAAGTGACCAAGCTGCTGCAAGATGAAATTGCCAAGAATCCGGGCATCGTCAGTGCCGATGTGGATTTGCGTTTGAACAAACCCGAGTTGAGTTTGGAAGTTGACCGTGATCGTGCAGCCGATTTGGGCGTGCCCGTTGAAACCATTGCGCGCGCTGTTGAGACCGCCATGGGTGGACGCACTGTGACCCAATTCAAACGCAACGGCGAACAGTACGACGTGGTGGTGCAAGCAGACGCCAAAGGTCGCGCCAGCCCGGATGGCATTGAAAAGATTTTTGTCAGAGGCAAGGGTGATGCGATGGTGCCGTTGTCTGCGTTGGTGCATTTGAAAGAAGTGGTCGTGCCGCGCGAACTCAACCACTTTGCGCAACGCCGCAGTGTGTCGTTCACAGCGAATTTGGCGCCAACCTATTCTTTGGGTGAAGCATTGAAGTTCATGAACGAAGTCACCGCGCGTGTGTTGAAAACCGGTTATTCCACCGATGTGAATGGCAGTTCACGCGAATTCACCCAATCCAGCGGCTCGCTTTCTGGCGTGTTTGTGTTGGCCTTGGTGTTTATTTTTCTGGTGCTGGCCGCGCAGTTTGAAAGTTTTGTCGACCCGTTTGTGATTTTGTTGTCAGTCCCGTTGTCGATGGTGGGTGCTTTGCTGGCGCTGAAATACACCGAGAGCACCTTGAATGTTTACAGCCAAATTGGTTTGATCACATTGGTCGGCTTGATCACCAAGCACGGTATTTTGATTGTTGAATTTGCCAACCAATTGCGTGCGAATGGACTGACAGCTTTGGACGCGGTGCACCGTGCCGCGACACTGCGTTTGCGCCCGATCTTGATGACCACGGGTGCGATGGTGCTGGGTGCGATTCCCTTGGCGCTTGCCACGGGCGCGGGTTCAGAAAGCCGCCGTCAAATCGGTTGGGTGATTGTGGGCGGCATGTCGCTGGGTACTTTGCTCACCATCTTCGTGGTGCCGACCATGTATTCGTTGTTTGCGCGCAAGGCAACACCGGGGCCCAACATGACCGTGGTTGAAGAAACAGCGCCTTCACACGTTTAATCAAATCCTCTCGCCAAAGACTGCAGACGTTGCAGTTCTTCGGCGGTGTTGGCATTGGCAAAAGCGGGCGCTGGCCCCATGCCATCTTCAAACCGGCATACCGCCAGAGGTTGTTGTTTTGCCCATTCGGTGATTTTCAATCCGCCTGTCTGCAAATGCTTGTGCAGACTGCTGGCCAGTTGCCGATGCATCAAACAAAACACGGGCTGCCATCGCCAACTGCGTTGCCCATTCGTGTCTGTCTCCTGCGCTTGGGCCATGGCCACCAACGCGTTGGTTTCAACCAGGGATGCCGCCAGTTGGGTCACCAAGTCCAAAGGAAAGAAAGGGGTGTCGCAAGGCACGGTCACCAGCCAATCGGTGGGGCAGTGTTGCAAGCCTGTCAAAAAACCCGCCAAAGGGCCTTGGTGATTTTCAGTAGTGTCTGGCACGACCTGAACGCCCAGCGAAGCATACTGGTCGAGATGTCGGTTGGCATTGACCATGACGTTTGCCACCTGAGGTTGCAAGCGCTCGATGGTGCGTTGTGCCAAGGTCTGGCCTTGGAACGTCAACAAACCTTTGTCGACACCCCCCATGCGGGAGCCTTGTCCACCGGCCAGTACCCAGCCGGTGATGTCATGTTTCGTGGGCGGAAAGTGGGGCGACATGGGCAAAGCGTTTCAACCGCCGATGTAGCTCATTTCTACGCGTTTTTTTCCAGAGGTCACTGTCGATGCCGGTTGCAAGCTACGCAACGCTGAGTAGCGGTCTTCGCGTTGTTGCCAGATCAAGCCGATGGCTGAGGCAATGTCTGCATCGCTCGCGCCCTCGCGCAACAAGCGACGCAGGTCATGGCCTTGGGCTGCAAACAAACACAAATAGAGTTGGCCTTCGGTCGACAAACGAGCCCGGTTGCAGTCGCCGCAAAACGCTTGGGTGACGCTGCTGATGACGCCCACTTCACCCAGCGCCGGATCAAACTCGCCAGCCGCATTGGCATAGCCCCAGCGTTGGGCGGTTTCACCGGGTGCCGAGGCTTCCAAGGGAACCAGCGGGAATTCGGTTTGCAACATGCGAATCAAATCGGCAGAGGGCAACACCTCGTCCATTTGCCAGCCGTTGGTTTCACCCACATCCATGTATTCGATGAAACGCAATGTGATCCCCGTGCCACGGAAATGCCGCGCCATGGGAATGATTTCACTCAGGTTGGTGCTCTTCTTGACCACCATGTTGATTTTCAAACCGCTGAATCCACCTTTGGCGTCGCGTCCCAGACCGGCCTCTTTGGCAGCCTCGATGCCGTCCAGCACATCGGCCACGGGAAAGTCCACATCGTTCATGGCGCGGAAGATGGCGTCGTCCAAACCGTCGAGGCTGACGGTGACGCGTTGCAGTCCTGCATCTTTCAGCGCCTGTGCTTTGCGCCTGAGCAGCGAGCCATTCGTGGTGAGCGTCAAGTCCAGCGGTTTGCCTTCAGGCGTGCGCAGCGCGGAGAGTTGTTCAATCAACAACTCGAGGTTTTTTCGAAGCAAAGGCTCGCCACCAGTCAGCCGAATTTTTTGCACGCCGTGCGCCACAAAAAGGGACGCGGTGCGGGTGATTTCCTCGAAGCTCAAAAGCGAGGAGTGCGGCAGGTATTTGTAATTGCTGTCAAACACTTCCTTGGGCATGCAGTAGTTGCAGCGGAAGTTGCAACGGTCGGTGACGCTGATGCGCAAGTCGCGCAACGGACGACCAAGCCTGTCACTGAGCAGGCCGGTGGCGGGAACCGGTTGGTTGGGGACCACGGCGCGCAAATGGCGCTGGTCAATGACGGGGATGACGCGTTCGGACATGGGGGTCGGACATGGGGGCGATTGTCCCTCAGAACGGATTGACTTCTTTTGAAACAGGTTAAAGGTGTTGAGGCATTTTGAACATGATTAACAAGTATTCATGAGTTCAATGAAAAAAGACCCGCCGAGGCGGGTCTTTCATCGCAGTGCCAGTAACGGTGTTATTTCTTTTCTTCTGGCGCAGGCGCTGCAGCAGCCGGGGACGCTGAGGAATCAGCAGGCGCGCTGACAGCCGCCGGTGTTTCCACGGCCACAGGAGCAGCCATGCTGCTGCCGTGGAAATGCATCATCACGGGCACGATCAGCAATGCCACGATGTTGATGATCTTGATCAACGGGTTCACTGCCGGGCCAGCAGTGTCTTTATAAGGGTCGCCCACGGTGTCACCGGTCACGGCAGCCTTGTGGGTCTCCGAGCCTTTGCCGCCATGGTGTCCATCTTCGATGTATTTCTTGGCGTTGTCCCAAGCACCGCCGCCGGTACACATGGAAATGGCAACGAATAAACCAGTGACGATGGTGCCCATCAACAAGCCGCCCAATGCAGCGGGGCCGAGCACCAAGCCGACCACGATCGGCGCGACCACGGGCAACAAGCTGGGGATCATCATTTCTTTGATGGCCGCGGTGGTCAACATGTCCACCGCTGTGTCGTACTCGGGCTTGCCCGTGCCGTCCATGATGCCTTTGATTTCCTTGAACTGGCGGCGCACTTCCACCACCACGGCACCGGCGGCGCGGCCCACGGCCTCCATCGCCATCGCGCCGAACAAGTAAGGAATCAAACCACCGATGAACAAACCGATGATGACTTTGGGGTCGCTCAAATCAAATTTGATGTGTGCGCCCAGTCCTTCGAGCTTGTGGGTGTAGTCGGCAAACAGCACCAGCGCGGCCAAACCAGCTGAGCCGATGGCGTAGCCTTTGGTCACGGCTTTGGTGGTGTTACCCACGGCATCCAACGGGTCGGTGATGTCGCGCACGCTGGCTGGCAATTCGGCCATTTCAGCGATGCCACCGGCGTTGTCGGTGATGGGGCCGTAGGCGTCAAGCGCCACCACGATACCGGCCATGCTCAACATGGAGGTGGCGGCAATGGCCACGCCATACAGACCGCCCAAATTGAAGGCGCTGTAAATGGCAGCGCACACAAACAACACGGGCCAAGCTGTCGAGCGCATGGACACGCCCAAACCCGCAATGATGTTGGTGCCGTGGCCAGTGGTGGAAGCTTGCGCGATGTGCTGCACAGGCGCGTATTGGGTGCCTGTGTAGTACTCCGTGATCCAGACCAATGCGCCGGTCAAAATCAAACCGATGGCACAGGTTCCGAACAATTTGCTGGCGCTCAAAGCCGTGCCGTCAGGCAATGCCATGGGGGCAGGGAACAGCGACTGTGTCACGAAATAAAAGGCGATCAGCGACAAGATGCCAGAGACAGCCAAGCCTTTGTAAAGCGCTGGCATCACGTTGGTCATGCCCGGGCTGGCTTTCACAAAGAAGCAACCGATGATGGATGCCACGATGGACACGCCGCCCAGCACCAAGGGGTACAGCACCATGTTCGGGCCGGCGGTACCAGCCAACAGCGCACCCAAAACCATGGTGGCGATCAAGGTCACAGCATAGGTTTCGAACAAGTCAGCGGCCATGCCGGCGCAGTCGCCAACGTTGTCACCGACGTTGTCAGCAATCACGGCAGGGTTGCGCGGATCGTCTTCAGGAATACCGGCTTCAACTTTGCCCACCAAGTCAGCGCCAACGTCAGCGCC
>RFYK01000057.1 GCA_009925585.1 Betaproteobacteria bacterium
CTAATTTGGCACGTGCACGGTTGAAATGCCGGTTCAGTCGCAAGGTCAATTCGTACAAGCTGTCGCCCACATAGGCCAGCCATTTGGCGTATTGCACCACGGCATCAAAGTAGTCGCCGTGGATCAACCACAGTTTGCGACCGTCAACCAAGGTGTGCGAATACTCTTCGCTCACCTCAATGCCACCGAAATGGTGTTCAACAAAATGCCGTGCAAATTCGTCATGGTTGCCTGGGATGTAAACCACTCGACAACCTTTGCGAACACGTTTTAACAATTTTTGAACCACGTCATTGTGGGCTTGCGGCCAGTACCATTTGCGCCGCAATTGCCAACCATCGACAATGTCGCCAATCAAATACAAAGAGTCGCTGGTGTGTGACTTTAAAAAGTCAAGTAATGCATCTGCCTGACAGCCTGGTGTTCCCAAGTGCAAATCAGAAATGAAGACAGCTCTGTAATGCATACATTTCCTGGTGATGGTGAATGCAAGCAAGATGACTGAAGTACATACTTGCTATTGATGAAGCATATATTCGTCATGTGACTAAATGATGAAATTGGCGATAGCATTGCCCACGTCATTCAACACACCCACCAACCGCCATGATCGTTAAACAAATTTGGACAGCCAATCCCTACCGCAATTTCAATTATTTGGTGGCGTGCTCGCAAACTGGCGAGGCATTGGCCATCGATCCACTCGACAGTCAACGCTGTTTGCAAACCGCCAAAGCGCACGGCTGGGAGATCACCCAAATTTTGAACACGCATGAGCACTTCGATCACATTGGGGGTAACCAAGCCATCGTGGAGGCCACAGGTGCCAAAGTGTTGGCCCATGCCAAGGCCGCGCATGCCATCCCCGGCATGTTTCGCGGGTTGATCGCGGGTGATGTGATCAAGGTGGGAAAAACCGTTGAGCTCGAAACGCTGGACACACCGGGTCACACTTTGTGCCACGTGTGTTTGGTGGCGCATACCGACCAACCCGCTTTGTTTTCGGGCGACACCTTGTTCAATGCTGGCGCGGGCAATTGCCACAACGGTGGCAATGTGCAGGCCTTGTACCGGACCTTCAGCGAGCAGTTGAATCGCTTGCCTGCCAACACCCGCATCTATCCTGGACACGATTACATTGAAAACAATTTGCGGTTCACGCTGAACCGTGAACCTGACAACCAGGCTGCATCCGATTTATTGCAGCAAGTCACTGGTCAAGATGTCAACCAAGCGCATGTCACCACATTGCAAACCGAGCGCGAGATCAACACGTTCTTCAGGCTGGATCAAACCACTGTGAAAGCGCAATTGCGGGTGGATTTTCCAGACTTGCCCGCTGACATCGATGAAGAAACAGTTTTCACCAAATTGCGCGAATTGCGCAACCATTGGTGAGTTGGTCATCCAGTTGAACTGATACGCGAAATGATGAAGCTGGCGGCCTCGGTGATGTGTTGTCTGGCTTTGGCTTCAGCCGCATCACCATCACCATCGATGATGATTTGCAGTAACTCTTCGTGCTGATGCCAGATGTCTCTGGGCTTCTCATCCATCATCAACACTTCACCCATCACGCGTTGCGTGTAGGTCCAGTTTTTCAATCAAGGCCATGCCTTGACTGCGTGCTGTTTGAGCGTTGTTTTCAGCGGCTTTGCGAAATGCCAAGCCCTCCAATACGGCGCGGATTTCATACATCTGCCGAATGTAGTCCGGGTCCAGTGGCGCCACGATCAAGCCGCGCCCCGGTGCATCGCGCAACAAACCTTGGTTGCGCAATAACAGCAATGCTTGTTGCACAGGTTGTCGGGAGACACCCAATTCCGTGGCGATTTGCTCTTGGATGATGCGGGTACCGGGCGTCAATTTGCCCGATGAAATTTCAACCAGAATCGCTTCGTGAACTTGTTCGACCAAATTGGGTTGTACGGCAATTATTTTCATCGTGTCGCTTTGTATGTCATCTGCCATCAGGTGGATGGGCTCAGTCCATGTGTCGCCATTTGCGTTCTTGATCATCCCACGCGGCCAAAGCTTGCAGGTCTGGCACCCATGCCAGCCCTGACTTGGCATCCGAGGATTCTGCCTCAGGCGTCACCAGCACATCGAGCAGCGCTGGGCGGTTTTGCATGGCCAGTGCCAATGCGGCGGGCAAGTCCTCGGCTTTTTCAACACGTTGCGCATGCATGCCAAATGCGCGTGCCATGGCCGCGTGGTCGGCAAATTGCAATCGGGTGCCGACGACCTTGCCATGGTTTTGTTGTTGGTCTCTGACCTCGATCGCCCATGAACCGTTGTTGGCCACAATGACCAACACGGGCGCTTTGTGTCTGACGGCGGTGTCGATTTCCATGGCATTGAAACCGAATGCACCGTCGCCTGTGACCACCACCACCGGACGGTCAGGACAAGCCAAACTGGCGGCCACGCCAAATGGGGTGCCCACACCAATGCAACCCAGCGGGCCGGGGTCAAGGTAGCCGTCAGATTGCAAGCCCACGCGGGCAAAGCTCAGAAAGTCACCCCCGTCGGCGACAACCACGGCATGTTGCGGTAACACGTCTTGCACCGCAGCCAACACTTTGTTCGGGTGCATCAAACCGTCCGAGCCATTCGGTGCTTGCTGCATGCTGAGCTTCAGTTTGTCGGCCCTGGCCAAATGTTGTTGGCGCAAGCCCGCAAGCCACGCGCCGTCGGATTGCGGTTTGCGGTGTGCACCAGCATCGCAAATGGCTTGCAAGGTAGGCGCCACACTGGCGAGCAATTCCACTTCACCCCGGCGGTTGTCACGCAACTCGGCGCTGTTGTCGGCGATGCGCAGAAAGCGCGCTTGACCGAACACGGCAGGTGAACCATAGGCGAGTTGGAAATCGAGTTTGCGCCCGATGGTGATGACCAGATCGGCCTGCCCCATGACGTTGCCGCGCATGGCGGCGACCACGCTGGGGTGGTCGGGTGGAACCAAGCCACGGCTTTCACCCGTGTCCAAATAGGCTGCGCCCGTCATGCTCAACAACTGTTGCAAGGCTGCTGACGCACCTTTCGCACCGCGACCCGTGATCACCAGCGGACGTTTGGCTTGCCACAGCAATGCCACGGCAGCCTCGACATCGGCTTGACCTGGCAAGGTCACTGGCGCTGTGATGTGTTTGAAATGTTCAGCCAGTAAGACCGATGCAGGGGGGTTGCTGCGCAAGACATCGACCGGAAAATCCAAGTAAACCGGTCCCGGTTCGTTGCCGTGTCCAAACGCGCGGCTGGTGGCTTCGTTCAAGGTAGCCAATGCCAAAGCAGGGTGGCGCACGGTTCTGGCCATGCGGGTGATGGAAGCCACCAGCTCGGTATGCGCCATGTCTTGTAAAGCCCCACGGTGTTCTTGCGCCATCGGTGGCGTGCCGGAAATGACCAGCACCGGCGCTCGCGAAACATGCGCATTGGCCATGCCGGTCATGGCATTGGTCACACCGGGACCGGCGGTCACCAGCGCCACGCCAAGCCTGCCAGTCAGATCAGCTTCGGCATGCGCCATGTAAACGGCTGCGCGTTCGTCTCTGACATCGACGATGCGAATGCCTTGGTCATCCAGCGCCATCCAAATGGGCATGATGTGTCCGCCGCACAAACCATAGACCCGCTGTACCCCTTGGGACTTCAAAAAACGGGCGATGACGGTGGCCACGGATCCGTGGTCGGCATGGGTAGGTTGGGTTTGCATGGCGTTTTCTTTACAAAAAATGAAAGTTGAACAGGGTAAATGGCCCATTGGCCAAGGGTGGCAGCCAAGTTCACCCAGCTGGATCCCCAACCAACAAGGGAATATACTAAGTGAATTCTGAATTCAGAATACTATATTTCAATCCAGTTGTGACATTTTTTCAGCCCAAACCTTGGAAAACCCTGACGTGAAACAGCTTTTCAACATCTCAGACATGGTTCGCACGCACGCTCGCCTGCGACCGAACGACATCGGCGCCATGGATTCGCGCCGCAGTTTGACGTTTGCCCAGTGGAGCCACCGTGCAGACCAGTTGGCAGCGGGATTGCTAGCGCAAGGTTTGTCCGCCGGCGACCGAGTGGGCGTGCTGGCCCACAACTGCGTCGAATGGTTGGAAATTTATGTGGCTTTGGCCCGCGCTGGCTTGGTGGCTTTGCCGATCAACTTCCGGCTCGTGGGCCACGAAATTGGGTACATCTTGGGCGACGCGCAAGCAGCCGCATTGATTTGCACCTCGTTGTTGCAAGACAAAGTGCAAGCGGTGTGGCCAACGTTGGGCCTGAAAGCCTGTGTGCAGTTGGGCGGGGAAACGCCAAGCGGTTGGCTGGACTACGAAACCTTGATGGCTCATGCAACGCTTCCCACGCAGTGGCCGACCGTGCAGCCCAAAGACACGTGCGCACTGATGTACACCTCCGGCACCACAGGCAAACCGAAAGGCGCCATACGCAGTCACGAGGCCAGCACCTTGATCGCCTATGCCACGGCGATGGAAATGGGATTCACCAAAGAAGACAAAGCCTTGTTGGTCATGCCGTTGTGCCACGCCAATTCGCTGTACTTTGCCAACACGTTCATGCATTTGGGCGCATGCATTGTGGTGGATGACAGTGTGAGTTTCGACCCAGCGCGCGTCATGCAATGGCTCAGCCAAGAAGGCATCACCTTCACTTCACTGGTGCCGACCCACTACATCATGATGTTGGCGTTGTCAGCGGACACCAGCCGTCAATTCGCCACAGGCAGCGTCGCCAGGTTGTTGATTTCATCTGCGCCTGCCAATGAAAGCCTCAAGCGTGACATCCAAACCCTGTTCCCGAATGGACAGTTGTACGAGCTTTATGGGTCAACAGAAGCGGGTTGGGTGACGATCTTGCGACCGCAAGAACAGCTCACCAAACTCGGCTCTGTGGGGCGTGAATGGGCGGGCAGTGGCCCGATCAAAATCATGAATGAACAACGACAAGAAGTTCCAGACGGCGAAGTGGGCGAGTTGTATTCATGCACGCCATACGCCTTCGAAGGCTATTGGAACGCACCTGAAAAAACACAACAGGCTTACGCGGGTGCTTGGTGTTCGGTCGGTGACATGGCGCGTCGCGATGAAGACGGGTTCATTTGGTTGATGGACCGCAAAAGCAACATGATCATCAGCGGCGGAGAAAACATATATCCCTCGGAGGTTGAAGCCGTGTTGGCTTCTCATCCTGCGGTGCAAGAAGTGGCTGTGATCGGAATACCGCACGAGAAATGGGGCGAAACCGTGCAGGCCGTGGTGGTGCTCAAAGCCCATGTGGATTGCCAAGAAGACGAACTCAAGCAGTGGTGCAAACACAAACTGGCGGGCTACAAGCAACCCCGCATGCCGCGAACCGCCACAGGCAAGATTGTTCATCGCAAATTGAAAGATCAATTTGCCAAAGAAGCCGCTGAAGTACAGCTTTGATCATTGCCTTTAAAAAAACAGTAAATGCTAACTTTCAGCGTAAACCCTTACAGGAAAATCCTAGTCGAATTCTGAATTCAGAATACTATATTTCACCCTTGAAGCAACAAGATGTCACGACCCCGACCCCTTGCTGCCCGTTTTCAAAAGAGCCTATGACATGACCCATTCATCGACATCTCCCCGTTGCGCTGGCTGCCAACCGCAACCCCATGGCGTTGACAACGACCGGCGCCAAATGCTGGGCTGGGTGGCCTCGGGCATGGTGACCAGCTTGCCTTTTTTGGCCACCGATGCCAAGGCAGACGATGTCGCCATGCGATTGGTGGACGCCGATGCAGAAAGCGATTTCAAACCACTGCGTCCCGATGATTTAAAGCCGGGTAAACCTGTGTTGGTTTATCCGTTTGATGTCAAAACTGCCGCACCCAAAAATGAATCGCGGTTGAATAAATTGATCTTGATTCGCCTGGCCGAAGACCAGATGACGCCCGAGACCAAAGCACGTTCGGCCGCTGGTGTGGTGGCGTACTCGGGCATTTGCACGCACCAAGGCTGCGAAGTCAAAACATGGATTGCCAAAGAGAGCGCACTGGCTTGTTATTGCCACGCGTCCAAATTTGCATTGCTCGACAGCGCCAAAGTCATCAGTGGCCCGGCACCCAGACCATTGCCAGCCGTGCCCCTCGCCTTGGACGGTGAATTCCTGGCCATCGCAAACGTTGTTCCCCCCACCCCAGGGCAATAAGCCTTGGTTTTTTCCCAGACTCACTTTCTAGGAGATTGTTCATGAGTCACTTGTTAAAAAAAATGTCAATAGCAGTGATCAGTACATGTGCATTCATGGCTCATGCTGACACCAAGTTGGGTCCTTATGCGCCAGTGACTGACGCACGTCTGACCAACCCTGAACCCCAAAACTGGTTGATGTACCGTGGCAACTACCAAGGCTGGGGCTACAGCTCGCTGGACAAAATCAACAGCGGAAACGTTAAAAAATTGCGCCGAACGCGCAAGTGATTGCTCTGAACGCCGCGACCGGTCAAGAAATCTGGCGTTTCAAACATGAGCTGCCTGCAGATTTGCTGATGTTGCACAACACCAACCGTGGCGTGGCTTTGTATGGCGACAAAGTGTATGTGGCCACGGTGGATGCCAGCCTTTACGCACTCGAAGCAACCACAGGCAAAGTCGTGTGGAAAACCACGGTCGGTGATGTCAAAGCACTGAACTACATCACGCTCGCACCATTGGCCGCCAAAGGCAAAATTTTGGTGGGTTCGTCTGGTGGCGAAACCGGTGTCAGAGGATACGTGGCTGCGTTTGATGCCAACACGGGCAAAGAAGCATGGCGCACCTACACCACTGCTGCGCCTGGTGAACCCGGTGGCGATACATGGCCCAAAGACGCTTACAAGAACGGTGGCGCCAGCGTTTGGATCACAGGCACTTATGACCCCGCCAGCAACATCGCTTACTGGGGAACAGGCAACCCCGCACCCTGGCCCACAGAAGCTCGCCCTGGCGACAACCTCTACAGCACCTCCGTGGTTGCGTTGGATGTCGACACCGGCAAGATCAAAGGTCACCACCAATACCACCACAACGACGCATGGGACTGGGACGAGGTCAGCGCACCTGTCTTGATCGACACAGACATCAATGGTCGCAAAGTCAAAGGCGCTGTGCATGCGGGACGCAACGGTTACCTGTGGATGCTTGAGCGCGAATCCGGCGGAAAAATCAACTTTGTCAACGGCGTGCCTTATGTTTACAACGATGTGTTCAAAGACATTGACAAGAAAACTGGCCGCTTGACCTATGACTTGACCAAGCGTCCTGGCATGGGCAAAGCCGTCAAGTTCTGCCCCTCATTGTGGGGTGGTAAGGACTGGCCACCAGAGGCTTGGAATCCCAAGACCAAGTTGTTCTATATCCCTGCCAACAACAACCTGTGCTCTGAGTTGCCAGCAGCCGACGAAATCACCTACAAAAAAGGTGACCTCTACATCGGCTACCCGATCGACGGCGTGTTGGGAAGTTTGCGCTACCACGGCGGCAAGCCTTCCACCATTGGTGAATTGCAAGCTTGGGATTTGAAAACAGGCAAGATGGCGTGGGTTCACAAGTACGACCGCGCCATTTGGGCGCCCTTGTTGACCACAGGCGGTAACCTGTTGTTCACAGGTGGTACCAATGACAAATTGTTCCGCGCGTTTGATGCATCTAACGGCAAGGTGCTGTGGCAATACAGCATGCCGTCAGGCGTGACCGCTGTCCCATCATCGTTTGAAGTGAACGGAGAGCAATACATTGCGGTGCAAGCCGGTTGGGGTATTGACGCGCAGCGCATGCAAGCAGGTATTGATTCGCTCAACAGCACTGTGACGAATGTGCCTCAGGGCGGCACCATCATGGTGTTCAAGCTTGAAAAATAAACAAGGGAAAACACACTGACCTTCAGAGCCCGTCTCATTAGGCGGGCTTTTTTTTTGCAGTTCACACAAAGGCCATCATCATGCAAATGCAGTGTTTATTTCGAATCAAAATGGTTTTGGCTTGTCTGTTTTGCTTTGTGTGTGAATGGGCTTGTGCGTTCACCTTGTCCAGTGGCGACACGGTTCAATGCGATGTCAGTTTGAATGGACGAACCGGCGTGGCCACTGAAATTTGGGTGAGTTACACAGACATCAAAGACCGCCACCCAGAGCTGGGGCGCGCAGTGGCGGTCATGCGACCGGATGCCGAGGGTTGGCCCACCATCATCTTGGACGCAGAGGCCTTCAAACGCACGGGCAAAGGCACGCCAGCCATTTGGGATTTTGTGTATTTCCATGAATGCGCCCATGCACAGCAACCCGAATTGGGTGAAATCGGCGCCAACTGCGTCGCGTATTTGGAGATGGAAAAGCGAGGGCTGATGAGCTACCACCGCATGAAAGAAATTGAAGCGATGCATTTGAGCATGATGACCTTGCCGATGGAATATGGCGGTTCCGGCCCGCAGTTTTGGCACCAAACTTTGCAGTGTGCGAAAAAAAGCAAGGAGTGACAGCAGGCGAGGGCAGCTACATAGAATGTCTGATGACACAACAAGGGTTGGCTGCATGAAGTTAAACAAATCCCTCACAGACATGGTTGCCGTCCTAGGACTGACGGTCATCTTTGGGTTGATCGCTACCCACTGGGAATTGTCCGAGCATATTTTTGAATACAGCCATCTGCATGAAAGCATGCAGTTAGATGAATGGACACTGTCGTTGTTGGTGCTATCCATTGGTTTGGCATGGTTCTCTTGGCGACGCAGCACAGAGGCGAACATCGAAATTCAAGAACGGATTCGGTCGCAAGCGCGTGTGCAGGAATTGCTTCGCCATAACAGCGATTTGGCCCAAAGGCTGTTCACGGCCCAAGAAGACGAGCGACGTTCATTGGCGCGCGAGTTGCACGATGAAATGGGACAAACATGCACCGCGATTCGCACCGAGGCCACCGTGTTGGGCATGGGCAAAATGGATGCAGTGGGTGTGGGTGAGTGCGCAAAACGCATCGCCCAATCAGCGCAACAATTGTCTGAAATCACGCGCCACATGTTGCAGCAATTGCGCCCGTTCGTGCTTGACAGCATGGGCTTGGCAGAGGCGCTGTCTGCGCTGTGCCAGCAATGGCAAACCAGCTCTGGCGTGACATGCCAGTGCGAGGTGGATGCCTTGCCAGACACGTTGACCGATTACCTGTGTGTCACCGTCTACCGATTGGTCCAAGAGGCATTGACCAATGTGGCGCGCCATGCCAACGCCACGCGGGCAGAAGTGAAACTGCAAGTTTCAAAAACGGGCGAGATGTGGTTGTCCATCCAAGACAACGGACATGGCACGCGACACACCGATGCCTTTCAGCATGGCTTTGGCTTGTTAGGTATGCAAGAACGCGTGGCCAGTTTGAAAGGTGAATTCAACTGGCATTCGCAACCTCAGCAAGGTGTTCGGATTCACATCAAGTTACCCATGGAGCTGGCATGATCCGTGTACTGTTGGTAGATGACCACCCGGTGGTGCGCGCTGGTTATGCACGTTTGTTGACCCAAGACGAAGGCATTGAAGTGGTTGCTGAAGCAGGCAATGCAGATGAAGCCTACCAAGCCTATGCCTTGCACTTGCCCGATGTGACCATCACCGATGTGTCGATGCCAGGCGTGGGAGGTTTGGGTTTGGTGCAAAAAATTCGGGTTCGATACCCATTGGCAAGGCTGTTGATTTGCAGCATGCATGACTCACCCCCCCTGGTTGAACGCGTGTTCCAAACCGGTGCGAATGGGTTTGTCTCTAAAAATGCGCAACCGGATGCCTTGGTGCTGGCGGTTCACGAGGTGCATGCGGGCAGACCATTCAACAGCGAAGCGCAGATGCAACCTACAGGCTCGCACAATTTGCAAGAAGAAATGCGCCGCGTGGCCAGCCTCACGCCGCGCGAATATGAAATATTGCGTTTGTTGACATTGGGGCACAGTGTCGCCGAGTGCGCAGACATGATGCATTTGAGTCAGAAAACGGTGTCAAACCACCAAACCCAAATCAAAGAAAAATTGGATGTGCACACTTTGGCCGCCATGGTGCATTTGGCGCAGCGCCATGGCGTGATTGCAGGCGGAGGGTTTTAAAAAAAACCTGCCTGGCGAGGGGCAGGTTGTGCTGGTTGTCAGTGCTTTTTAGATGATCAGAATTTGTAGCGCAAACCTGCCATGTAAGTGCGCGGTGCGCCTGGGGCGACGAACTTGGACAGCATAGTTAGTTGAAATCATGCCGTAAGTTTCGTAACGCTTGTCAAACACGTTATTGATTTTTCCAAACACTTCAAACCCTTTTTCGATGGTGTAAGTCGTGTTGAGGTTGAATAATGCATAACCATTGACTTTTGCATTTCCATTTAAGGCGCTAGTGATGTAGCCATCTTCGTTACCTTGGGTCACGATGCTTGAACTGACAATCATGGCGCTGCCCAGCTTCCATTTTTCAGTCGCTGTCCAATCAAGGTGCATTTTGAGTTTGTGCATTGGGATGCCTGCCATGCGCATGCCAGGTGTGATCTCCATTGATCGGTCACCAGCAAATAAATCAGCGGTTGATTCGTAGGTGGCTTTCAGGTAACTGTAGGTGGTGTTCAGTTGCCAAGCCCCCCAAGTTTTGCCAGCATTGATGTCAAGTCCCAAATACTTTGTTTTGTCGAAATTATCGAAATAGCCTTGGCCTGCTGTGTTGGTAGCGGTGAAGAGAATGTCGTCTTTGTTGATGGTTTGGTACGCGGAAAGTCCTAGGCTGTAGCCATTTTCATTTTTCCAACGAAGACCAGCCTCAATCGTCTGCGAGACCACCTGTTTTAAGTAGGGATCAGACTGCAAACCAGTTGGAAGTGTGCAAGAGTTTGCACTGTCAGCGCATCCCAACTCCATGACGGTGGGTGCACGGTTACTTTGTGCCCAATTACCAAATATGGTCAATTGACCAAATTGGTGTGTCATGCCCAATGAAGGATTGAATTTACGGTAAGTGAAAGATTCGGATTCTGTGCCAGTGAGACTTCCACTGGAATATGAAGAGAGGGTGTTGGCCACAGTGGTTTGGTTAAATCGCCCTGCAACCGTGAAAAAAGTTTTGTCTCCCAATTGATAGGTGTCAGCCAAATAGGTGCCAAAAGAAGTAGAGGTGCCTGTGACACCTGCTGTGGTTTCGGTAGTGTCCGCACAGTCGCTGGTAGATACCTCTCGATAAGTAGAAATGGCGCACCCGTCTGTTTCAGATGCGGAATAACTCATCTTGCTGCGTTCCAAGGTGGCACCCGTGGTTAATTGGTGGCTCTGGATGATTTTGGTGAAGTTGGTTGATGCACCCACGGTGGTTTGTGAGGTGGCGTTTCGATTGATCACGCCATTGGCAGAAGAAATAACTCCTGCCAAGTCCCCGCCCAGTCTGCTTTGTGTGCTGTATTTGACATAGGCTGTGCTGGCCAATTCTGTGTTTGCGTCCAGACTGTGCTGAAGGTTATAGCTGAGGAGATGTGCCTTATTTTGGGTTTCATCCGGCCAAGAGTACACAGATGAGCGACTCGCGCCATAAAGGCCAGTGCCTGTATTTGATGTCGAAACAGATGTGCCATAGCCGTAATTCGTACTGGGCGTCAATCCATTGCCAACCAACTTACTGTTGCCAAACATGTAAGACACATCCCAATTTGTGTCCTCTTTGGTGCGACCGATTTTCACGAACAGGTTTTGCAAACTGCCACTGGAGTGGTCGCGCCATCCGTCTTCATCAAATGCACTGATCGCGATGAAACGGTGCCAACCATCGTTGGATTTGCCGCCATGTGTGATGTCCAGTTTCGCCCTGCCGTAACTGCCATACGAGGTGGTCAACTCATTGCCTTGCGTGGTCAAACCGGATTTGGTGGTGAATGCCAACGCACCGCCCAAGGTATTGAGTCCATACATCGGGTTTGAGCCGGGCACCAAGGTCACGGTGTCAATGGCGGCCTCGGGAAACATGTCCCAATTCACCACATCGCCAAACGGTTGGTTCATTCGCACGCCATCCATGTACACCGACAAACCTTGTGACGCGCCCAAGGTGGCTGATGCGCGCATGCCTCGGTATGTCACGTCGGATTGGTAGGGGCTGCCTTGGATGTCGTTCACGTTCACGCCCGTCAGGTTTTCGTTCATGAATTCCGACAAGGTTCGGCTGCCTGATTTTTGAATGGTGAGGCTGTCAACCGATTGAACTTCGTAAGGAAGTTTGTATTTTTCGATGCCAATGCCTGGCAAGGGTGAAGTATTGATGACTTTGACTTCTGACAAGCTGCCCGCATCACTTGGTGCGTTTTGCGCTTGTGCATGGCATGCTTGAGTGAACAAACAGGCGATCAATGCGGTCAATGGGAGAAATGTGTGACGAAAGGTATTCATGCGAGCAAAACCACAGCTTTTGACAAAAAGATGTTGATCTTGTCATTCGCTCAAATTTGGGCAAGGGAAAAATTCCTTTTTCTCGGGCTGCATCATGAAAATTTGGTGAATAGCCCCGTCGTTTGCAGGGTATTGTCAAGCCCGCGTCTCAGAGTGTTTCAAAACGAGAAATTAGTACCCATACAAGGGCTTTCCCTAGGGTGTTGCCACTCTGAAAATCATTAATATGACTCCGTTCCGCATCCCTCAATCAAGGAAGTATCTATGAGCCTTCAATTCAAAGTTAACGGTAAATCCGTTTCGTCCAACTCCGAGGCTGACACGCCTTTGCTTTGGGTCATCCGTGATGAACTCGGCCTGACCGGCACCAAGTTCGGTTGTGGCGCTGCCCTGTGCGGTGCCTGTACTGTTCACGTCAACGGCGAAGCCGTTCGTTCTTGCCAAACTCAGGTTGGCAACGTGGCTGGCTCTAGCGTCAGCACCGTTGAGGGATTGGGTGGTACCCATGCCCTGCAAAAAGCTTGGGTCAAGCACCAAGTGCCACAGTGCGGCTACTGCCAATCTGGTCAACTGATGAGCGCTGCTGCGTTGCTCAGCAAAAACAAGAACCCTTCCGATGCAGACATCGACGCAGCCATGGCTGGCAACGTCTGCCGTTGCGGTACTTACACACGTATCCGTGCTGCTGTCAAAGATGCCGCTGCTCAATTGCGCGCTGCTTAATTTCAAAGGAAATACATCATGATGAGCACAGAAACAAATCGCCGCGACTTCCTTAAAACCACCAGCATCGCCACCAGTGGCTTGATGATGGGCGTGGTTCTGCCAGGCACAGTCTCCGAAACCATGGCTGCTGGCACACTGCACACACCCAATGCTTGGGTTCACATTGCAGATGACAACAGCATCACTTTGATTTCTGCACGTTCAGAAATGGGCCAAGGTGTTTACACCTCCATGCCCATGTTGATCGCAGAAGAATTGAATGTCGACGTGACCAAGGTCACTGTGGCTGCAGCCCCTCCCGGTGCTGTGTATGCCAACGCATTCCTCGGCGCCATGATCACCGGTGGTTCTACCTCCGTTCGTGAAGGCTGGGAAAAATTGCGTATCGCTGGCGCACAAGTGCGTGAAATGCTGATTGCCGGTGCAGCTGCCGAGTGGGGCGTTCCTGCCAGTGCAGTGAAAGCAGAAAACGGCATGTTGACTGGCCCTGGCGGCAAGAAAGCCACTTACGGCCAAATGGCTGAAGCTGCTTCCAAGCAACCTGTGCCTGAAAAGCCCAGCATCAAAGCAGCCAAAGACTTCCGCGTGGTCGGCAAGCGCATCCCCCGTACTGACGTGCCTGCCAAGGTCAAC